>JBDTTA010000083.1:0-10870 GCA_039930845.1 Gemmatimonadales bacterium | reverse complement strand
GGATCTGGACCGGAATCGACGGGCCGGCCTCCTTCACCGTCTTGCCGCGCTCGTCGTAGAGCGCGCGCACGCGGCCGGAGAACTTGCCGCAGATGAAGTTGTCGCCGCCGCGAAGGGTGCCCTTCTGGACCAGGATCGTCGCGAGCGGACCCTTGCCCGGATCGAGCGTGGCCTCGAGCACTGTTCCGTGACCCTTCCCTTCGGGATTGGCCTTGAGGTCGAGGATTTCGGCCTGGAGCAATACCTGCTCCAGCAGTGCCTCGATGCCGATGCCCTTCTTGGCGGAAATTTCGGCGGAGAGCGTCTTGCCACCAAACTCCTCGAGCACGACGTTGTGCTGCAGCAGGTCCTGCTTGACCTTCGGCACGTTGGCCGAGGGAAGATCGATCTTGTTGATGGCGACGATGATCGGCACGCCGGCGTTGCGGGCGTGGCTGATCGCTTCGACCGTCTGCGGCATGACCTGGTCGTCCGCCGCCACCACGAGCACGACGATGTCGGTGACTTGCGCGCCGCGGGCGCGCATGGCGGTGAAGGCCTGGTGGCCCGGTGTATCGAGGAAGGTGATGTGCCGGTCGCCGGGCAGCGTGACGTTGTAGGCGCCGATGTGCTGGGTGATCCCGCCCGCCTCGCCGGCGACGACGTTGGCCTTCCGGATGTAGTCGAGCAGCGACGTCTTGCCGTGGTCGACGTGGCCCATGATCGTGACGACCGGGGGCCGCGGGACCAGCTGCTCCGGCGTATCCTCGACGACGTCGGCCTCGAGCTCGGCCGCATACTCGTCCTCACGAACGGCCTCGAAGCCGAACGCAGACGCGATGAGATCGATCTGGTCGAAATCGAGTCGCTGATTGACCGTTACCATGAGGCCCAGCTCCTTGAAGGCGAACTGGACGATCTGGGTAGCGGGCACCTTCATGGCGGCGGCCAGCTCGGACACGGAAATGAACTCGTTTACCCGGATCCGGGTCTTCTCCCGTTCCTTCTCCTCCGCCAGACGACCAGCCTGCACATCGCGGTACGACGGCTCATCGGAGCGCCGCGCGCCCTTCCGGCCAGCCGGCCCCTTCATGCCCTGCAGCGTCTTCAGGATGTTCGCCTGCACCGCATCCTGGTCCACCGAGGAGCGCTTGCCTTTCTTCCCCTTCTTGCGTCCACCGCCCTTCTCGGCATCCGGGCCGAAGGTGCGGACCGGCGCGCCCCCTCGCTCGGGGCCACCGGGCCGCGCCGGCGCGCCGGGACGACCGGGCATGCTGGAGCGAGGCGGCGCGGGTGGGGCGCTGCTGCTGAAGACCGGCTTGGGGCCGCGCGGCGCGGCGGCCGGCGGCCGCTGGATGCGCGGCGGAATGAAGGGTGCGCGCGTCAGCTCCGGTGCCGCGCTCGGCGCCGCCTGGCGCGCGGGCTCGACGGCACAGCTGTCCGCGGCGATGTCCTCCTGGCTCTCCGGCGGAGCAGGCGGAAGATCCCTGAAGAGTGCACGGGCGCGCTCCTCGAGCGTTTGTGCGGGCGCCGCGTCTTCCAGTTCGGGCATCATCGGGCGCTCGAGCTCGAGCGCCGCCATCTCGGCGGCCTTCTCGGCTTGCGCCTGGGCCTCGACCACGGCGACCTCGGCGGCGGTTCGCCGGCGCTTCGAGGGCTTGACCTCGACCGGCTCGGGAGCAGGCTCCGCCTTGACCGCGCGGCGGCGGCCCTTCTTGGCCGAGGGCTCTTCGGCGCTCTTCCGCTTTTCGCGCTCCCACCGCACCCGCACGGCCGACACCTGGTCGTGCTCGAGCGCGGAGAGATGGCTGCGCACGAAGATGTTCATCTCCTTGAGCATGCCCAGCAGCTGTTCTGGTGCGACGCCAAACTCCGCCGCGAGATCGTGCACTCTCGTCTTGACCACTCAATCCTCCATCAGATGCGTGCGGGCGCCGGGGGCACCATGCCGCCGGCCAACGCGCGGTCCCGCACACCGACCACCATGACCGGTGGTCTTCCCAACTGCGCGCCGATCGCGGCGGCGCACGGGCCCGGGACGATCGGCACACCCTTCGCCGCCGCCAGCCGAACCACCTTTTCCATGGCGCGCGGGCTGGCATCGTCCGCCACGACCACGCACCGGCACTTCCCGGCCTGCAATTCCTTCCGGACCGCCTCGACACCCACCGAGACGTTTCGACCGCGATAGCCCAGGCCGATCAGGCCGAGCAGCCGCTTCATCCCTGCGGCCGCGGCTCCTCGGCGCCTTCATCGTCGGTGAGCTCCGAGAGGAAGCCGAGCAACTGTTCCGCCGCTTCGGGCGTCATCGCGGGAATCTTGGCGATGTCCTCGCGCTCGAGGTCGAGAATGTCGTTCAGCATCTTGTACCCGGCCGTTTCGAGGATGCCGGTGAGCTCGGGCGAGAGGCCCTTGAGCTCGCTCAGCGGCACCTGCGCGACGGTTTCCTCTTCGGGCGGCAGCGGCGCGAACAGCGGGCCCTCACCGCCACGCTCGAGCCACTCACGGCTCGAATAGAGGTCGATCTTCCAGCCGGTGAGCTCGGAGGCGAGACGGACATTCTGCCCGTTTCTGCCGATCGCGAGCGAGAGTTGGTCTTCGTCCACCACGGCCTGGATGGTCTTCGCATCGGGATCGGAGAAGACCTTGGCGACGCGTGCGGGGGCCAGGGCCAGCCGCGCGAACCGCTCCGGATCGGGCGACCAGGGCACGATGTCGATGCGCTCGCCACCGAGCTCATTGACCACGGCCTGTACCCGCGAGCCCTTGAGGCCGACGCAGGCGCCGACCGGATCGATGGCGTCGTCGCGGGAGATGACGGCCACCTTGGTGCGGCTGCCGACTTCGCGGGCGATGGCGCGGACGTCGACGATCTGCTGCTGGATTTCCGGCACCTCGAGCTTGAACAGCGCCTTTACGAAGAGCGGGTCGCCGCGGGAGAGGATAAGGCGCGGTCCCTTCGGGGTCTCCTCGAGACGCTTGAGCACCGCCCGGATCGTGTCGCCCTGATGGAAATGCTCCCGGTGATTCTGTTCCCGGTAGGGGATAATCGCCTCGGCCTCGCGGAACTTGTTCAGCATGATCACCAGCTTGCCGCGCTCGATCTGCTGGACCTCGCCCGAGAGCAGCTCACCGACCTTCGACGCGAACTCTTCCCGGATCCGGGTCCGCTCGCCTTCGCGCACGCGCTGGATGATGCGCTGCTTGGCCGCCTGCACCGCAAGCCGGCCGAAGTCCACGAAGGGGACCTCCTCCTCGAGCATGTCGCCCACCTGGAAGTCGGGGTCCTCGTAGCGCGCCTCTTCGAGCGGGATTTGCCACGATGCATCCTCGACCGTCTCGACCACCTGGCGCAGGCGGACGACCTTGATGGTGCCCTGAAGCTCGTCGACGCTCAGCTCGAATTTGACGTTGGGTCCGAACTTGCGCACGAGCGCCGCCTGGATGCCGTCCCGCAGCAGATCCAGCAGATCCGAACGCTCGAGTTGCTTCGCAGTTGTCAGCTCGCGGAACGCGGCCAACATCTCAGCCGATCCTGCCATCCGTGTCACTCCTCTTCATCGTCACCCGGCCGCGTCATCGCGCCCGCGGCAGCGTAGGGTCGATGAGGTTCGCCTCGCCGATGTCGGCGAGGAGGACGGTGATCTCCGCTCCATCGTCGCACCGGAGCGTAACGTGTTCGTCATCGGGAACCGCGACGATCTCGGCTTCACGGCGCCCGCCCAGCGCGCGACTGCGAATCCTGGCGCGCCGTCCGAGGAAACGGCGCCAATGTTCCGGCCACCGCAGCGGCCGCTCCAGCCCCGGCGAGGACACCTCGAGTACGTAACGAGGCCCGACCTTCGCGCTGGATTCCAGAAAGCGCTCGAGGGACCGGCTGATCACCGCACAGTCGCCGGCCGTGATTCCATGGCCCGGCTGGCTGTCCGGTCGGTCCACCCGCACCTGCAGGATGGGACGCTCCCGGGTTCCCACGAGCCGCAGGTCGGCCAGCTCGAAGCCGAGTCCGGCGATGTGGTCGCGAAGAGAAGCGAGGAGCGCGTCGGCGAACATCGGCGTTGCAGGAAAAAAAAAGTGGGGGAACTCCCCCACATCGTCAGTTGGCCCATGGAGGCACCGTCCGAACAGCCGCTAAATATTACCCGCATCTCCGCTTCGCGTCAATCTGCGCGCGGCATCCCGACATACGCCACCATTCGACCGTCGGTGCCGCGCGATCCGCGGTGGCTGTAGAAGTGCTCCCGATTGTGCGACGAGCACCATTCGGAGGTCGTGATCGTACCGATGCCGATGGCCTTCCCTTCCGCCGCCAACCTGCCCCGCAAATCTAAATGAAAGGGACCGGGCCCCTGGGTGGGGACACCACACCCCGCCATTACCTCCGCGCCGACTTCGTAGCATGCACCGCAAATAGCGACGCCACAATGCATTACGATTTGATCCGGGGAGGTCCCCGTGGCGCCGGCCAGCCGGCTCACCCCACGCCCCAGCATGCCACCCGCCGTTCCCCGCCATCCGGCATGCAGCATGGCGACCGCTCGCCCCGGCACGACCAGGTACACCGGCACGCAATCGGCGACGGTGACAGTCAGCAGCATTCCGGGCGATACGGTGGTCCAGCCGTCGATTCCCTCGACCTGGATCCACCCGACACCGGCATCGAGCGACATCACCTCGACGCCGTGGCTCTGATTGCCGACCACGACGGCGTTGAAGCCGGGCAGCGCTCGGCGGAATGCACGCCACCGACCCATCGTCTCGCCGATCGGCGCATCGGTCCAGAGGCCGAGGTCGAACCCCCGGCCATCGGGCTCGCCACGGCCGGTGATACCCGCGACGACACCGTAGCGCTCTCGCCAGGCGGGGACTTCGTACAGCGGCACCGATCCCGCGACCGGCGATTCGCGTATCCGCACGCCCTCAGCCGCCAAGCGCCTGCCCAAGGTCAGCCAGCAGGTCGTCGATGTGCTCGCAGCCGGCGCTGAGCCGGATGAACCCCTCGCCGATCGAGTCGCCACCCCATCGCGCTCGTCGCTCGGCCGTGGTGTGCATGCCGCCGAAGCTCGTCGCCTCATCGACGAGATGGCACGCCCCGAGAAAACGCTCGGCCTCGGTCCGGCCGGCGAGCTCGAACGACACGACGGGGCCGAAGCGCTGCATCTGACGCCGCGCGAGGTCATGCCCGGGGTCGGTGCGCAGTCCCGGATAACGGACGCGAACCACCTCTCGCCGTGCGGCGAGAAACCCGGCGATCGCCTGCGCATTCTCGCACTGGCGTTCGAGCCGGAGCGCCAGTGTGGCCAGCGAACGATGCGCCAGCCACACTTCGAACGGCCCGGCCACCGAGCCGGTCTGGGTGCGCCATGTACGCAAGCGCTCCACCCACATCGTATCGCGCGCCGCCACGTGGCCGAGGATCAGATCGCCGTGGCCGGTGATGGACTTGGTGTCGGAGGCGACAACGAAATCGGCGCCGAGCGCGAGTGGTCGCTGGCCGAGCGGCGTGGCGGTGGTGTTGTCCACCGCCACCAGGGCGCCAGCCGCGTGCGCGGCACCCACCCATGCCGCGATATCGCAGACGTCGAGCCCGGGATTGGTGGGTGATTCGAGCCACACGAGCCTGGCGCCGTCCACTGCCACGGGATCGATCGCACCGCTGGTGGGAACCAGCCGTACTACCACGCCCATTTCGGCGAAATAGCCGCGCGAGAGGACGCGAGTGGTGTAGTAGCTCTCGCTCGGAAGCAGTACGACGTCACCGGGCCGGAGTACGGTGCCGAGAATCGCGGTCGTCGCGGCCATGCCGGAGGCAAAGACGAGCGTTGCCCCACCCTCCAGCGCGGCGAGCGCCGCTTCGTAGCCGGTCCATGTCGGGTTGTGAAAGCGGCCATAGGTGTAGGGCGACTCGGCGGGCTCGCCGGCCGCATGATAGGGCCCCGCGAAGACGGGGCCCGGCAGGAAGGCATCGCCCTGGGCCGCGGGTGGGTGGCCCGCGCGCACCACCAGGGTCTCGTCACGCATGGGTTATTCGGTGCGCTCGATCTCGGCGCCGAGTGCGCGGAGGCGCTCGTCGATCCGCTCGTAGCCGCGCTCGATCTGCCCCACGTTGTGGATGATGCTCGAGCCCTCCGCGCCGAGCGCCGCGAGCAGCATGGCCATGCCGGCGCGGATGTCGGGTGACTCGACGGTGCCACCCTTCAGCGTCGACGGGCCGGAAATGACGGCGCGGTGCGGATCGCAGAGCACGATACGAGCGCCCATGCCGATGAGCTTGTCCACGAAGAAGAGCCGCGACTCGAACATCTTCTCGAAGACGAGGATCATCCCCGAGCACTGCGTGGCGGTCACGATCGTGGTGGACATCACATCGGCGGGAAAGGCCGGCCACGGCCCGTCTTCCAGCTTGGGCACATGGCCGCCGAGATCGGGCCGGATGCGCCGTTCCTGGTCGGCGGCCACGGTGAGCCGCTGTCCCTCGATGACCGGACGAATGCCCAGTCGCTCGAAGCCGAGCAGCGTGCTGCGCAGGTCCTCGCCGCGCACGGGATCGATCGCAATCTCGCCGTTGGTGACGGCGGCGAGCCCGATGAAGCTCCCGATCTCGATGTGGTCGGGACCGATCGCATAGCGGGCGCCGCCGAGCGGACGGCCGCCCTCGATGGTGTAGACGTTGGAGCCGATCCCCTCGATGCTCGCCCCCATGGCAACGAGGACGCGGGCGAGGTCCTGCACATGCGGCTCACACGCGGCATTGCGGAGGACCGTTCGCCCCTTGGCCGCCACCGCGGCCATCAGTGCGTTCTCGGTACCGGTGACGCTCGGCTCATCGAGGAAGATGTCCGCGCCGACGAGATTCCGGCCCTCGAGCTCGTAGCGGTCGCCGACTCTGACCGAGGCGCCGAGGTGCTCGAGCGCGAGAAAGTGGGTGTCCACGCGCCGGCGGCCGATGACGTCGCCGCCGGGAGGCGGCAGGGTGACGGCGCCGAAGCGGGCCAGCATGGGGCCGGCGAGGAGAATCGAGGCGCGGATCCGGGCGCACAGGCCAGGGTCGAGCGGCTTGGGTCGAACACTGCGCCCGTCGATGCGGACGGCGTTCGGACCGGTCCACTCGACGCCCGCGCCCAGATCCGCGAGGAGCGCGAGCATCGTCTCGACATCGCGAATGCGGGGAATGTTCTCGAGCTCCATCGGTCCGTCGGCGAGCACGCTCGCGGCGAGGATGGGCAGCGCGGCGTTCTTGTTGCCGGCGGGATGGATGGTACCGCGCAGCGGACGTCCGCCGCGAACGAGAAAACGTGGAGGCATGGCCAAAGCTGGGCGGGTCCTGCAACCCCGTCAAGCGCGCGGAGGGGGTTGCGTTGGTGACAATACCCCATTGCTTTCAGCGCGTGCGGCCCACATCGCGTCCGCACCGGCTCGTTCGGGGAGGTCCGGCAGCATGTCCACGCTCGCAGCATTCCAGATCGCCGCCACGCCGGGATGGGTCGGCCCGACCGTCGCCATCTCCGTGGCGGTGATCGCCATCGCAGTGGTCGCCGTCGCCGCGGCAGGCGCCGTGGCGGCCCTCCGGCTCTCGGGCCAGGCTCGGAAAATCGCCGAGATGGTGGAGGGCCTGCAGGACGACGTCGCGCAGACGCTCAAGTCGGCACGACAGCTCACGGAACAGGCGCAGGACGTCATGGTGCTGGTGCGCTCGGAGGCCGGCGCCTTCGCCCAGACCAGCCGGCGGCTCAGACGGAAGGTCGTCCGCGGGGCCGACCGCATCGAGACGCGCCTGACGGATCTCGAATCGCTCTACAACGTGGTGCATGACGAAGTGGAAGACGCGGCACTCGATGTGGCCGCCGCGCTTCGCTCGGTGCGCCGCGGCAACGGCATGCTGGGGCGGGTCCGTCGGCTGCTGGTCGCCGGCCGGCGATGAGACGCGCCCGCCTCGCGCTCGCGTTCCTTGGCGTGGGGCTCGTGCTGATGGCGCTTCCGGAATCGGCGCATGCCTGGACGCCGGGCACCCACATCTATCTGGGCGAGTCGGTCCTCGCCAACCTGCAGTACCTGCCCGCGGCCGTGGGCGACCTGCTCCGCGCCTATCCGTTCGACTTTCTCTACGGTAACATCGCCGCCGATTCGTCGATCGCGAAGCACTATGCCCCGCTCGGCCGGCATTGCCACTACTGGCACGTGGGCCAGGAGATTCACGATCTCGCCGGCTCCGACGCCATGCGCGCCTTCGGCCTCGGCTACCTCTGTCATCTCTCCGCCGATACCGTCGCCCACAACTACTTCGTCCCTCGCCAGCTCATGTTGACGAGCAGCACGGCCTCCGTCGGGCATTCGTACTGGGAGGCGCGCGTCGAGAGCCACCTGGGCGATGCCTATTCCAAGGTCGCCAAGGACGTGATCCTGCTCGATCACGGCGAGGCGGACTCCCACCTCGACCGGATCATCGCGCCGACGATTTTCAGCGTGAGGACCAACCGGCGGCTGTTCCGGGGAATGGTCCGGCTCACGGAGAGCTCGAGCTGGCAACTCGCCACCCAGGTCGCGCGCGAGTACAGCCGGTGGCCACTCGAGGATCCCGACGTCGAGCGCCACCTGGGCCTCTCCTTCGACTACATGGTGGAGTTCCTGCGCGGGCCGTCATCGCCCGCGCTTCAGCTCGATCCGTCGGGGGAGGCGCCGCTCAAACAAGCGAAGGAGGTTCGCCGAAAGGTGTACCGCAGCGGCGGGCGCGGGCGCGGGCGCGGGGATCGTCTGATTGCCGTTGCCCAGGAGCACTTCGGGTTGCCGGATCGCCCGCTGCACTATTGGCCGGCCCTCGCTGCGAGGCTGCCGTGGCGCACGCCGGAAGGCGCCGCACCCTCTCCGCGTCTCCTCGTGAGCGGCGACCGCTGAACGCCGCCGAAACGATTCGCCGCCTGGGGCTGATCCCCCATCCCGAGGGCGGCTTCTATCGCGAAATGTTTCGAAGTGCCGACCGGGTCACGCTGGCCGATGGACGACACCGCAGCGCCTCGACCGCCATCCTCTTTCTGCTACCCGCCGACCACTGGAGTGCCTGGCACCGCGTCGCGTCGGATGAGGTTTGGCATCATTACGGGGGCGCGCCGTTGCGACTCTATCGACTCGGAGCTCCAACGGTCACGCTCGAGAAGGATCAACCGCAGGCCGTCGTTGCCGCGGGCGTGTGGCAGGCGGCGGAGCCGGTCGGGGGCGCGGTGCTCTGCGGCTGCACGGTAGCGCCGGGGTTCGAGTTCGCGGACTTCGAGATGGCGAACGAGCCCGAATTGTTGCGCGAATATCCCACTGAAGCGGACCTGATCCGACGCCTGATTCGATGAGGCGCTGCCGCAGGATCGCGACGCTGGTTCCGGTGGTCGCACTGGCATCGCTTGCCACCGGTGTCGGTGCACCGCTCGTGGCACAGCAGCCGGGGCGTACCGTGGTCATCCGCACCCTCCCCGCCACACCCGTGCGCGGATCGCTCACCACGCTCATCCTCCGCCCCACCGATTCGACCGAGATCCTGCTCGGCGTCGAAGGCGTGGCCTCGGATGAGCCGCTGCACTTCGAGAGGTCGGGCACATTCTGGCGGGCCTTTGCGGCGGCCCCGCTCGAGGACACCGACTCGCTCGCTGTGACGCTCAGCGTCGCCCGGACCGGAAGAACGGACACCGTACATGTGTCGCTTCCGCTGGCCACTCCCAGGTATCCCAACGAACGGCTCAGGGTCGCACCGAAATACGCCTCGCTCGACAGCGCCACGCAGGCCCGGGTGGATTCCGAGCTGGCCAGGGCGCGTGACGTCGGGCGGCGGTCGCACCTCGGGCCACGGCTCTGGCGCGGGCCGTTCGCCGCGCCGCGACCCGGCAGTGTGAGGAGCGTGTTCGGAGCGGGGAGAGTCTTCAACGGCGAGGTGACCAGTCGTCATTACGGCACCGACTTCGCCGGACGGATCGGTGCGCCGGTGCGGGCGGCGGGTCGTGGGGTGGTGGCCCTGGTGGGAAATCTCTACCTGGCCGGCCACGCGGTGTATATCGATCATGGCGCGGGACTGGTGACCGGCTATTTCCATCTGAGTCGCGTGGACGTGGCGGAGGGTGACACGGTCGCTCGCGGACAGGTCATCGGCGGCGTTGGCAAGAGCGGCCGAGTGACGGGGCCACATCTCCACTGGATCGCGCGCTACGGGGCGATCACGGTGGATCCGATGAGTTTGATGAAGGTGGGGCGGTAAGCCTCTCCTGCAACACCGGCTGCACGCCCTTCGGGTCCGCCTTTCCCCTGCTGCGCTTCATCACCTGACCCACGAAGAACGCCATGAGCTTTTCCTCGCCCTGGCGGAAGCGGACGACCTCGCCAGGGTGCGCGGCGATCACTTCGTCGACCCATCCGGCCAGCGCGCCCTGGTCGCTCACCTGCACCAGTCCCAGCCGGTCGGCCACCGCTTTCGCATCGCCGTCCGGCGACTGCACGAGTTCGGTGAAGACCCGCTTGGCCGCCTGATGGCTCACCACACCGTCGCGGACGATCGCGACGAGCTGCGCCAGCCGTCGAGGCTCGACAGGGAATCCGCCGCTCTCGTTGAAGGCGGTCATCACGTCGCCCATGACCCAATTGGCCGCCACCTTGGGCTCGACACCGGCGCTCACCACCGACTCGAAGTAATCCGCGAGCGCGGCCTCGCTTGTCAGGACTCGCGCATCGTAGCCGGACAGACCGAACGCCCGTTCGAGTCGTCCGCGCCGTGCCTCGGGAAGCTCGGGCAGCGCCGCGCGCTGCTCCTCGACCCAGGTGGATGAGAGGACGAGCGGCGGCAGATCGGGATCGGGGAAGTACCGATAGTCGTGGCTCTCCTCCTTCGAGCGCAGTGGCTTGACCTTGCCGGTGCCGG
>JBDTTA010000082.1:0-10934 GCA_039930845.1 Gemmatimonadales bacterium | reverse complement strand
GGGGGGTGATGGATGGGAGCTATCGGGAGTGGGTCAGGCGATGGTACGGGGCAGGGGCGCCATAGATTTCCCCTCACCCTGGGATCGGTATACTTTTACGGGCCAGGCGGGGAACCGTCTGGCTCTCATGTTTTTATGCAGGTGAGCCTTCGAGATGAGGAGCCCACGATCCCGAGTCCCGCCGCCGTACCGTCCCGCTCTCCCTCACATGTCCCCGGCGCCGACCAAGCCCGCGACGAAACGATCGGACCATGCCGGTTATGCGGGGCGCGGTCGTGGAGCGTCCTCTTTGAGGGTCCGATCCGGCAGGGCAAGTACGGCAACGTCACCGCGACGCCCCGCAAGGTGCTCCAGTGCGGCGGATGCGGCGCCGGCATGCTCGAGGCGGCGGACCGGGTGGACTACGAGTCGTCCGAGTACCGGGACCTCGTGGACGGCGACGCCTCACCCGAGCGGTACTACGCGCTCCACGACGCCGAGCAGCCGGCCAAGCTGGCCATCCTGGGCGCGGAGGGCGTGCGTGGGAAGGTCGTAGCCGACATCGGGTGCGGTGCTGGATCGTTCCTGAACCTGATCAAGGGGTCGGCGGCGACCACCATCGGCATCGAGCCGTCACGGTCATATCATCAGGCGCTGACGTCAAAGGGACACGCCGTGTTTCCCTTCTGTGCCGACGCCGCGGCGGAGTGGCGCGGACGGGTGGATGTGGCCGTCTCGTTCAGCGTGATCGAGCATCTGGACGACCCTGCGGCGTTCCTGCGGGAGGCCCGAACCTTGCTTCGGCCCGGCGGGACGATGCTCGTGAGCACGCCCAACCTGCGCGACTGGATGCTCGAGCTGCTGCCGCAGGAGTACGGCTCGTTCTTCTACCGGACGGTCCACTCCTGGTATTTCGACGTGAACGGTCTGGGCGTTCTGGCGCGCGCCGCGGGATTCTCGAGCTGTGACGTCCGGTCGGTGCATCGGTTCGACCTCTCGAACGCGCTCCTCTGGCTCCGCGACCGGCGCCCCACCGGACTCGGCGCGGTGCCGGTGAGCCCGGCGGTCAATGCGACGTTCGTCCAATGGCTCGAGGCCGGGGGCCGGGCTGACTATCTCTACGCGACTCTTCGCGCCTAGGAGCAGGGCATGAGGCGGATCAAGATCTACGGGGCGGGCTCGATCGGAAACCACCTCGCCAACGCCTCGCGGCGGATGGGGTGGGAGGTCGTGGTGTGCGACGTGAGCACTGCGGCGCTCGATCGCATGCGGACCCAGATCTATCCGTCCCGATACGGCACCTGGGACGACGCGATCAAGCTCTACCTCAACGACGGCGCCCCGAAGGGCGGGTTCGACCACATCTTCATCGGCACTCCGCCTGAGTACCATCTTCCATTGGCACTGGAGTCGCTCGACGAATCGCCGGCGACGATCATCGTCGAAAAGCCGGTCTGCCCTCCGTCGCTCGATCACGCGCAGGAGCTGTGGACGCGGGGCCGGAAGAGCCCAACGAGACTCTACGTCGGCTACGACCACGTGGTTGGAAAGGCGAGCGCACGCGCGGCCGAGCTGGTGTGCGCTGGCGAGGTGGGTGCCGTCCAGACGCTCGACGTCGAGTTCCGCGAGCACTGGGGTGGCATCTTCGCCGCGCACCCCTGGCTCGGCGGCCCGGCCGACAGCTATCTCGGTTTCTGGGAAAAGGGCGGCGGCGCGAGCGGCGAGCATTCGCATGCCGTCAACTTGTGGCAGCACTTCGCGCACGTGGTGGGCGCGGGGCGGGTGCGCGAGGTGGACGCCCGGCTCCGCTATGTCGAGGACGGAACGGCACGGTACGACGACCTCTGCCTGCTCAATCTCCGCACCGAGACCGGCCTGCTCGGCCGGGTGGTCCAGGATGTGATCACCACGCCCCACAAGAAGCGCGCCCGGATCCAGGGAATGAGCGGCGCGGTCGAGTGGGTGTGCAACTACGATTCCACAGGCGATGCTGTCGTTCTCCACCGCCGTGGCAAGCCGGAAGAGGTATTCGGCCTGCCGAAGAAGCGGCCCGACGATTTCCTGCGGGAGCTCGAGCACATCGAGGCGGATCTCGCGGGCCCGGCGGGGACCTCCGAGCTCCGGCTCGAGCGCGGGCTCGACACCATGCTCGTCGTGGCGGCCGCGCATCTCGCCGAACGTGGGGGTGGCCGAGTGCTGATCGACTACGAGCGCGGCTACACGCACGACGCGCTTCGACCCGTGCCTCGCTAAACGGGACCGGATCATTGACGACGAGGGACTCTTGAGGAACGACTTCGACTTCCGCGATCTGTACGTGCTGGACATGGCCAACAATCACCAGGGCCAGCTCGATCACGGCCTCCGCATCGTCCGCGAGGTGGCGGAGGTGACACGCGTGGCCGGGGTGAGGGCGTCGCTCAAGTTCCAGTTCCGCGATCTGGAGACGTTCATCCATCCGTCGCACCGCTCCGGCAGCGGCAACAAGCACATTCCCCGGTTCCTCTCCACCCGGCTGACCACCGACCAGTTTGCCACGCTCACCGACGAGGTCCGGCGGCAGGGATTGATCACGATGAGCACACCGTTCGACGAGGCGTCGGTCGGCCTGATCGAGCGCCTGGAGATCGAGGTGGTCAAGGTGGCGAGCGCCTCCGCCACCGACTGGCCGCTCATCGAACGCATCGCCCGCGTCAACCGCCCAGTGATCTTCTCGACGGGGGGCCTGGCGCTCAAGGAGATCGACGACCTGGTCAGCTTATTCGAGCACCGGCGGGTGCACTTCGCGATCATGCACTGCGTCTCGATCTATCCGACACCCGACGAGCGCATGCAGCTCCATCAGGTGTCCGCGCTCAGGTCGCGCTACCCCAACCGGGTGATCGGCTTCTCCACCCACGAGCGCCCGGAGGACACCGTCCCGGTGGCCGTTGCGGTCGCGTCGGGCGCCCAGATGCTGGAGCGCCACGTCGGCGTCGAAACCGACGCGATCAAGCTGAACGCGTATTCGTCCACCCCCGTGCAGCTGGCGGCATGGCTCGCGGCGTCGAAGCGCGCCCACGCGCTCAAGGGCGACAACGTTCGGCCGGCGGCTGCGCACGAGGAGCTGGAGTCGCTGCTGTCGCTCCGGCGCGGGGTCTATGTCCGCCGCCCGGTGAAGGCGGGGGCGGTGCTGACCTCGGAGGACGTCTACTTCGCCATGCCCTGCGGCGGCGGGCAGCTCAGCTCGGGGCAGTTCAAGGACGGCGTCGTCACCCGCGAGGCGCTCGAGCCCGACCAGGCCTTCTGCCTCGAGGCGGTCGAGATTCCGCACGATCCAGAACAGCAGGTGCTGTTCACCACGATCCACACGATCAAGGCGATGCTCAACGAGGCCCACGTGGTGCTCAACACCGAGTTCGAGGCGGAGTTCTCCCACCACTACGGCCTCGCGAAGTTTTCCCAGTGGGGCGCCACGATCATCAGCTGCGTCAACCGGAGCTACTGCAAGAAGCTGGTGATCCAGACTCCGGGCCAGCGGCATCCGTCGCACTATCACAAGCGGAAGGAAGAAACGTTTCAGGTGCTGCACGGCATCCTCGAGTTGCACATCGAGGGGCGCCGCCGCACCCTCGTTCCCGGCGATACCCTCCTCGTGCAGCAGGGCGTCTGGCACGAGTTCTGGACCGACACCGGCGTGATCTTCGAGGAGATCTCCACCACGCACTTCAACGACGACTCGTTCTACGAGGACAAGGAGATCAACCGGAAGGCGCGCGCGGAGCGCAAGACGGCAGTCAACCACTGGGGCCGCTACCAGATATGACGCTGTGCGTGGTGTTCGATTTCGACGGCGTCCTGGTGGACTCCAACGCCGTCAAGCGCCAGGCCTACTTCGGCATCTTCGCCCCGCTCGGCCCCGACACTTCTCCCGTCGTAGCCCACGTCCTCGCCGGGGACACCGATAGCGACCGTTTCCAGCTCATCCGTGCTATCATCACCATGCTTCGCGACACGGGGGTCTTCGTCGGCTCGGGCTCGGCGGACGAGCTGGTGGCGCGGTTTGCCGAGCGGTATAACGCAATCTGCGAGCAGCACGCGGCCACCTGCGCCGAGATCGCCGGCGCCTCGGCGGCCATCGGGCGTCTCGCCCGCGCCCACCCGCAATACGTTGTGTCGGCGACACCCGAGGCGCCCTTGCGGAGGATCGTCGAGCGCCGCGGGTGGACCTCGTCCTTCCGCGACGTGCTCGGCCGCCCGCGCACCAAGATCGAGAACCTTCGGCTCGTGATCGCGCGGGAGGGAATCGGTGGCGCCGACCTCGTGGTCGTCGGCGACGGCCGGCGCGATCTCGACGCTGCGCGCGAAGCTGGAGCCCGGTTCATCGGGGTCCGCAACGCCTTCAACGACTTTGATCCGGCGTCGCTTCTGATGCTCGACGACCTCCGGACCCTTCCCGACGTGATCGAGTCGGCGGGGACGCCCGCCCCGCTCGCGCCGGGGGCCTGAGCCGGTGCTCGAATCAAAGCGCATCCTCGCCGTCGTGCCCGCGCGGGGCGGCAGCAAGGGCGTCCCCCTCAAGAATCTCCATCCTCTTCAGGGCATTCCGCTCATCGCCCACGCCGGCCGGCTGGTGAAACAGCTGCCGGCGATCGACCGCGCGATCGTCTCGACCGATCATCCCGGCATCGCCGCGGAGGCGGAGAAGGCGGGCCTCGCCGCGGCGTTCATGCGTCCCGCGGAGATCGCGGGCGATCTGGTGAGCGATCTCCAGGTGCTGGAGCATGCGCTGACCAGCATGGAGGCGATCGACCGGGTGCGGTACGACGTGGTGCTGATGCTCCAGCCGACCTCGCCGCTCCGGCGTCCCGGGCACGTGCAGTCGGTGCTGGAGAAGCTGATAGGCGAGGGGTGGGATGCCGTCTGGACGGTTTCGCCGACCGATCCCAAGTATCACCCGCTCAAGCAGCTCGCCATCGGAGAAAGCGGTGCTATAGGGTACTTCGACCCGGCGGGAGCCGGCATCATCGCGAGGCAGCAGCTCGAGCCGGTGTATCACCGCAACGGCGTGGCGTACGCCTTCACCCGCGCGTGCCTCCTCGAGCAGCGGACCATCATGGGGGGCCGTACCGCGGCGATCGTGCTGGATGAGCCGATGGTCAACCTCGACACGCTCGAGGACTTCCGGCTCGCCGAGCGGGAGCTCGAGCGGCGCGCCGGGCAGGCGTGAGCGAGGCCGATAGGGGGCCGGGTCCGGCGCTCGGGGCGGAATATGATCTCCGCGCGCCGGTGCCGTCGCTCACGGCCGAGCAGCTCGCGGTCCGGGCGGCGATTCTCGACACCGACGACGCGCGCGACTGGGAGGTGACGCTCTGCCCGTGCGGGGGGCCGGGTCCGGACACCCTGCTGAGCGAAGTAGACCGGCACGGCCTTCCTGCCCGCAACGTGGTGTGCGAGCGGTGCGGGCTCGTTCGGCTGTCGCCACGCTGGCGGGAGGAGCGATACCTCCGCTTCTACGAGACGGAGTATCGCTCGCTCTACAATCCATCGGCGCTCGACAAGCCCGCCTACGCGCGCTGGGTGGCGGACGCGCCGGCCACGCGGGAGCGGGCCGCCTGGGTGGTTGCCGCGGTGGCCATGCACTCGAAGGCCGCGAAGCCCCGAATCGTCGAGATCGGCGCCGGCGGCGGCTGGAACCTGGCCGGCCTCCCGCGGAAGTGGGAGAGGATCGGGTACGACGTGGACGATGCGTACCTGGCGGTGGGGCGGGAGGCCTTCGGCCTCGACATGCGGCACGGTCTCGCGGACGTCGCACTCCCGGCACTCGCCGCTGCCGACCTCGTGCTGCTCTCTCATGTGGTCGAGCACCTGCCCGATCCGTCCGCGACGCTTCGGACGATCGCCGCCGCAATGCCGCCCGACGCGCTCCTGCTGATCGAGGTGCCCGGCATCTTCCGTATTCACCGGACCAACCTCGACCCCCGTTCCTATCTTCAGAACGCTCATACCTTCACCTTCTGCGCCCCGACGCTGCGTGATGCTTGCGGGCGAGCGGGTCTCGTCGTGTTGGAGATCGAGGAGACCGCACGCGCGGCGTGCCGGCCGCGTGGCGTGATCCAACGGGGCGACGCCCACCCGGGTCTGGCCGAGCGGATCATCGCCTATCTGCGCCGCTGTGACTACGGCTATCGGCAGTATCGAAGGTTGGGGGCGGTACCGCTGGTGGGCCGATATCTGGCCTACGGATGGAAGTGTGCTTGGTTCGGACTCCTCTGACTTCTCAACCTCTGGGCGGACCTGCGAGCGCACTTTTCGCCCGCAATACAGCGGCGTCCATGAGCGATCGCACCCGTTTCCACCCGGCGCGGATGTCCTCGCGGCGATAGTGCTGGAGACGCTGGAGAAATACAATACACAGGATGAAGGTCAGCGCCGCGGTGGCGACGCCTCCCCAAGCGGCTCCGAGGAGGCCGTGCCCCGTCTTGATGAGGAGGTAGGTGAGCCCCGGACCGACGATCCCCGCGGCGGTGAGCTGCAGGCTCGTGAGATGGGGCCGCCCCTTGGCATTGAACGTCATCCAGCAGAGTCCTGCCGGGCCCAGGAAGACCACGCTCGCAAAGAGCACCACCGCGGGCGCGACGGCGGCCTGGAAGGCCGAGCCATACACGGCGGGGATGAGCAGTGGCAGCGCCAGCGCCGCCGCGACGGCCATCGCGATCGAGAGAAGGAGCTGGAGGAGCAAACCGGTCATGACGGCCGGACGGTCCGAAATCTTCTCATCGCGGGAGCGGTCGATGACGAGATTCTGGAACGGTGCCGCGTAGACCGACTGCGGCAACAATCCGATGTCGCGAATGTTGAGGGCCACGGAGTACAACCCGGCAAGTCTTGCGTTGGTGAGGGCGCCGACGGTGAGAATGTCCGCCCGGCTGCTGATGAGTTTCATCACGACGCCCCACTGCAGCCGAACCCCGTATGAAATGATCTCCCGAGGCGACACCGGATCGTCCGGCGCGAGCCCGCTATAGCGCCGTACGAACCAGAGGTAGACGCAGGTCATGAGACACTGCTCGACGGCGAGCGCCGCGACGACGTGGAAGTACGATGGACCGAGCACGAGACAGGCGGACACCGAGAAGAGGGCCTGGAGTCCTGCGTCGAGGTTGGTGAGGCGTGCGTAGGCCGTGTAGTCGGCGGCGGCGGTCACGAACCCGGGGAGAATCCACGTCGGGGTGTTGACTGCGATGTAGGCCGCCAGAATCAGCTGGCGGACGGGGGCGTCGCGAAGATCCGGCGAGATGGCGAGCGGGAACCTGGGCAGGAGGGCCACCAGGGCGAGGCTGACGACCCAGCACAGGATGAAGTCGAGGTACGCCACCCGCATCAGCGGTCGGAAGGCGCCACGGGACCGCCGGAAGTAGTACGCCACCGTGTTCGGCAGTCCGAGGTCATTCAGCCGGGAGACGATGGCCATCAGCGCGGCCACGGTCGCGAACTTGCCGAACTCGTTGATGCCGAGCAGCCGGGCGACGAGGGCGCTCTGGACCAGCCGGAGCGCGAACCCGATGGCGACGCCCGAGCCCAGCACCCCGAGCTGGCCGGACAGCTTCCGGCTCACGGCGCGTCGTGATGCGCGACGGTGCGCAACAGGCGGGCCGGTGCTCCTCCAATGACACTGCCGTCGGGGAACGAGGTCGTGACCACGCTGTTTGCCGCCACGACGCAGTTGCGGCCCAGTGTCACCCCCGCCAGGACCGAGACGTTGATGCCCAACCAGCTCCCGTCCCCGATGGTGACCGGTGCGGGGGTCGTCATGCCCTGGTGCATGACCGGCACCGTGGGATCCGTGAACTGGTGGTTGTGGTCGGAGATGTAGCAGCGGGGGGCAAGCAGAACCTCGCGTCCCAGCGTCACCGACTGAGCGACGGACACGACCACGTCGGTGCCGATCCGGCACCCTTCACCGATCGCCAGCCGACTGCCGGGGCGGGTGTAGAGCGCGCTGTTGCGTTGGATGACCACACCCGGCTCGAGCGCGATGTTCGAGCCGCCCACGACGTGAATGCCGGGTCCGACGTACACGCCTCGGCCCATCTGTCGAAGACGAAACCAGCAACCCGCCGCGCGACGGCCCGCGAAGGCCCGCCACTGGCGGAGAGCGAAGAGAAGTCCCGCGGGAGGAGGAGCCGGGTGCTCGGACCCCGGCCTAGCTGGCACCGAGCGCGTAACGCTGCAGCGGGGAGAGGGGGCTCAGCGCGGCGGGATCGACAATCCAGCGGGTCTCGCGCGCGCGGTACCCGAAGCCGCTGCTGAAGTACGCGACGTACGCGAGCCTGGGCTCCTGGCAGCGGCTGCCGAGATGGTACGAGGTCTGGGTGTCGATCAGGATGGTCGTGCCCGCGGCCCCGGTGAGTGCCACCACCTTCGACAGATCCGCGTACCGGGCCATCTCGTCATCGGTCAGGTAATGGAAGAGGAACTCGGGGACCTTCTCCGATTGGGAACGGGGCAGGAGCGAGAGCGGGCCATGCTTCGGGGTGACGTCGTTGATGTAGACGAACACCTTCAGGATCTTCCGGTCCGTCCGGTCCTTGTGCCACTGCTGGCTCTGAGCCGGCGGCCCCTGAACCGGCTTGGAATAGAGGAGCTCAACCGACTCGAGGAAGGGAGCCACGCCTAGGTACCGGGCCGTGGTATTCAACACCTTGTCGGTCAGAGCGAACCGGGTGAAGATCGTATCGAGGCCCCGGTCACCGGCCTCGAGCAACTGGGAGAAGAAGGCCTTGTTCCGGCTCTGGGGCAGGTTCTGGGCGTGGGCCAGCTTATCCCTCGAGGCCGTGATCAGCTCCGCGACCCCCGCGGCCATCCCGGGGACGATCAGGTACCCCTCGGCGCTCAGGGACGACACGTCCCAGCATTCGGCTGTCGGGATGGACTCCGCGAGGGCCCGGCGGGCTGCATATTCCTTGTAGCCCCGGGCGATCCGGATCGGCCGGCCGAGGCGTTCGGTGTTGCGGCGGACCTGGTCGCGAACGAACGTCTTGAGCGGAACCCGCACGAGGAGAATCTCCTGGGGAACAGACGAGCCGGTGACTCGCGTCACATTTCTGAGGGTGGACCCTCCGAACCCACCAAGATAATATCCGCCCGCTGGCCTGGGAGGGGGGGCGGTGCCTCCGATTGACGCGCGGGTGGGGTGGGAAACGTCGAGCGAGGAGCGTGAATGAGCGGCCACGGCACGGATGACTAGCTTCGTCTTCGGGTCACGGACCGCCGCCGGCACCTCCGGCGACGACACGGTGCCGCCCGGCGACGGGGCGACCATCGCTGTGTCGATCACCCACGGCTTTCAGGCCAGGAATCTCCTGCAGACCGACGTCGCGCCGGCCCTGCTGGACGCGGGCTATCAGCTCTCGGTGCTCTCCCCCGCCGCGGACGACGCCGACTTCCAGCGAACATTCGGCCTCCCGGGCATGACCTTCCGCCCGGTCGCCGCGAGCATCGGCCGGGCCACGGCGTTCTTCGGCACCGCCCGGCGCTACGCCCTCGCCAATCCCCGCCGGAACGCCACCAACAATCTGTTCAACGAGCAATTTCTTCGAAGCCGTCGCCCGCACTATGTTTTCCTGCGGGCGCTGAATCGTGTGGTGGGGCGCTGGCGTTCCGTGCGCGACTTGTGGATGTCCCTCGAGTCCACGATGGTGTCCGGTCGGGAGCTCGAGCCGGTGCTGCAGGCCAATCGACCCGCCCTCCTGGTAACGGGCACGCCGGGCACCGAGCATCTCGACGCGCTCCTCCTCCGCTGCGCGCGCCGGCTCGGCATTCCCAGTCTCTGCGTCGTCCTCAGTTGGGACAACCTCACCTCAAAAGGCTACATGGCCGCTCGGCCAGACCGCCTGGTGGTGTGGAACGAGCGCATGCGCCAGGAAGCGATCGAGCTGCACGACTATGCCCCGGAGGATGTCGAGGTTGCCGGCGTCGCCCATTTCGACATCTACCAGCGCCCCACGGAGCTGCTCGATCGTTCCACCGTGTGCCGGCGACTGGGGCTCGATCCCGGCCGCCCGTATGTCGTCTTCGGCACCGTGTCGCCCTTCCTCTACCCGCACAACCACGACCTGGCGGAGATGCTCGCCGAGGCGACGGCGGAGGGGAAGATCGGCCGCCACACCCAGCTGGTCGTGCGGCTGCACCCCCAGGCGGTCGGCGGGGGGCGGTTCGGCGACACCTGCGCCGCCTACGAGAACCTGGAGGAGCGGTACCCCGGCACGGTGGTCCTCGATGTTCCCAAGGTGACGACGTCGGGCCTCCAATGGGCGCTTCCTTCGGATGAGATGACCTGGCTCGCGAGCCTCCTCCGGCACGCAGGCGTGTGCGTGAACGTCGCCTCGACCCTCGCGATCGACGCGGCCCTCACCGAGACGCCGGTGGTCGGCGTCGGATTCGACGGGCGGGAGCGGCCTGCCTACGAGCGGTCGATCCGGCGAGCCTACGACTACACGCATTACCGTCCTATCGTCGAGTCCGGCGGCGCACCGGTCGCCGAGACCTTCGAGGCCCTCCTCGCCCAGATCAACGCGTACCTCGCCGATCCATCGCGCGATGCCGCGGGACGGCGGCGGATCGCCGAGGAGCAGGCGTGGCGCCTCGACGGCCAGGCGGGCCGGCGGGTGGCGGCGGCGATCGCCAGATACGCGCGGGGGCACGCGTGACCGACACCGCGCAGGTGACCGGCCGGCGACCGCCGGACGTCCCGGCCGAGGCCGCCGCGTGTCCGGTCTGCGACTCGACCCGTGAGGCGGGACGGTTCCAGGCGCGCGATCCGCACTACGGCAACGCCGGGCGCTGGTGGCTGCGCCGCTGCGCGGACTGCGGGAGCTGGGGGCTCGATCCGATACCCTCCGACGCCGAGCTGCTCCGGATGTATCCCGCCGAGAGCTATTACGCCTTCCGCCTCGCTCCCGAGCGCCCATTGC
>JBDTTA010000081.1:0-11010 GCA_039930845.1 Gemmatimonadales bacterium | reverse complement strand
TGGCTGACCGTGGCTGCGTGGTTGACCAGCGCGGGGTAGACGTGGGCTCACCCCGTCCTTCCCGCCTTCCCCTTATTACTTTTCCCGCACCACGTGCCCTGATCCTCCAGGAGAACGCATGTCGAAGCGGGATGATGAACGGATCGCCGCGCTGGCCAGGAAGAACGCGGCGAAGATCGTCGTGCCCAAGGGCGAGCGCGCCGTGAAGTACGACGACACGCTCAAGCAGCGCCCCGAAGAAGAGGACAGCGAGACCCGCCGCCTCTTCAAGGAAATGAAGAAGCGGGAGTTCTAGCGCCCGCGAGGGCGCCTGAAGACGGGCCGATCCGCGTCGCCGTCGAACTCGTCGCGCTGGCGCGGCGGCTCCGGCGCCGGCATCGGCGGCCGAGGCCGCTCGCCGGAATGCTCGCCCGGCTTTCGCCTCGGACCGGAGGTCCTCAAGGCGGGAATGCGCGACCCCTGCGCCGGGGTCTTCCTGTTGATCGGCCGCTCGAGCACCGGCTTCGGTGGCTCCGGCAAAACCGGCGGCGGAGGGATTCGCTCCGTGGTGGTCAGGACGCCGAGGGCCGACTGGGTGGCGACCCGGATGGTCTCGAGCGCGGTCTGCAGCGCGTCCCGTACGTGCGCCTCGACTCGGGGGGCTTCCATCTCGAGGATGGCCCGGATGAGATCCCGGGCAGTGCCGGGTCCGATGGGGAGATCGAGCTCTCCAAGTTTTTCGCAGACCAGTTCGACCGTGCGCAGACTCGGCTCGTGAGCATCGCTCGGTGCAGTTACCTGGCTCATCGGTTCGTCTCCTTTCTGTTCACGCCGGCTCCAGCTCCAGTGCCCGCCAGAGATACCAGCTCGCCACACTCCGATACGGCCGCCACTTTTCCGCCCGCCGCCGCATGGCCTCAGGGCTCGGCAACCCCCGGGTTCTGAACGTTCTCGCGAATCCCTTCCGTACGCCCAGATCGCCGAGCGGGAGCACATCGGGCCGGCCGAGCCGGGAGATCAGCAGCATCTCCACCGTCCATCGGCCGATGCCTCGAACGGTGGTGAGCCGCTCGATCAGCGCCTCGTCGTCCAGCCGGCGGGCCAGTGCCATCGAGGGGACCGTTCCATCAATCGTCCGCGCGGCGAGGTCGCGGATGGCCGCGGTCTTGGCGTTCGACAGTCCTGCCCCTCGAAGCTGCTCGGGCGGCGTGTCCAGAATATCGCTCGGCCCCGGAAAATGCCTCGGGTGATAGAGGGCGATGACCCGGCCGAGGATCGTCTCCGCCGCCTTGCCGGATAGCTGCTGGTACACGATGGACCGGGACAGGGCCGTGAAGAGGCTGTGCGTGGGGACGGGGCGGAGCGTGAAGCTCCCGGCGCGGCCGATCAGCTCGTCGAGACGAGGCTCGGCGGCCCGGAGGTGCTCGCAGGCGAGATCGGGATCGTAGCCCAGACCGCTCGGCTTCCGAAGTCGGGTGGCCATATGGGGCAAAGATAACCCGGCTTGACGCCGGGCACGGGCGCACATTCCCTTCGGCGCATGCACCCCGACGAGTTTCGCCGCCACGCACACGACGTGGTGGACTGGATGGCCGACTACCTGCGCGACGTAGGCAATTTGCCGGTCACGCCCGCGCTGGTTCCGGGCGACGTGCGTCGGCAGCTTCACGGCGAGCCACCCGGCCAGGGCGAGCCGTTCGACGCGCTCTTCGACGACTTCCGGCGCATCATCGTGCCGGGCATGACGCACTGGAACCATCCCGGCTGGCTCGCCTACTTCCCCTGCAACAACAGTCCTCCGTCGATTCTTGGCGAGATGCTCACCGCCGCCATGGGCGCGCAGGGGATGTCGTGGGCCACCTCGCCGGCGGCGACCGAGCTGGAGCAGACGGTGATGGACTGGCTGCGGCAGATGCTGGGCCTTCCCGGGACGTTCACCGGCGTCATCCAGGACACGGCGTCAACCGCGACGCTGGTGGCGTTGCTCACCGCGCGCGAGCGCGCTACCGGCCATGCCTCGGGTACGCATGGCATGGCCGGAGGGCCGCGTCTCACCGTGTATGCGTCGCGGGAAGCACACTCGTCGGTGGACAAGGCGGTCAAGCTCGCGGGCTACGGGCTCGATCACCTGCGGCACATCCCGACTGACGCCGCGTTCGCGATGCAGACCGACGCGCTCGAGCGCTCGATCGCCGCCGATCGCGCGGCGGGGCTCACGCCGGCCTGCGTCGTCGCCTCCATCGGCACGACGTCGTCCACCGCCATCGACCCCCTTTCCGACATTGCCGCGATCTGCCGGCGGGAACGCCTCTGGCTGCACGTGGATGCGGCCTACGCCGGCACTGCCGCGATCGTGCCGGAGCTCCGTGCGCCCTTCGCCGGCGCGGAGCACGCCGACAGCTTTGTCTTCAATCCGCACAAGTGGATGCTGACCAACTTCGATTGTACGGCGTACTTCGTCCGCGATACCGGTGCGCTGCTCCGGACCTTCGAGGCGAGCCCCGAGTACCTGCGCACGACGCACGACCCCGAGGTGGTCAACTATCGCGACTGGGGCATCCAGCTCGGACGCCGCTTCAGGGCGCTCAAGCTCTGGTTCGTGATCAGGAGCTACGGCGTCGAGGGGTTACGCGCGATGGTGCGGGAGCACGTGAGCATCGCCCGGGAGCTGGCGGGGTGGATCGGGACGCGTGACGACTTCGAGGTGATGGCGCCGGTGCCTTTCGGGCTGGTGTGCTTCCGCTACCGGCCGAAGGGAACGACGGAGACGGAGCTCGATCCGCTCAACCAGCGGCTGCTCGAGCGGGTCAACGCGACGAAACGCTTTCACATGACGCACACTCGGCTCGGCGGACGCTATGCGATCAGGATCGTGGTGGGCCAGCGGACCACCACGCGGGCGCACGTGGAGGCCGTGTGGCGGGAGATTCAGGAGGCGGCTGCCGTCATTTCCTCGGCGAGCAGCGGCCGCAGATAGCGGCCCGTATGTGAGGCGGCCACCTCGGCGACATCTTCGGGCCGTCCCTGCGCCACCACCAGGCCCCCGGCGGGGCCGGCCTCGGGCCCGAGATCCACGATCCAGTCGGCGCGCTTGATGACGTCGAGGTGGTGCTCGATGACGACGACGGTGTGCCCCGCGTCCACCAGCCGGTCGAGCACCTGGAGGAGGATGCGCACGTCGTCCACGTGGAGCCCGGTGGTGGGCTCGTCGAGGATGTAGAGCTTCCGGCCTTCCCGCTTTCCCGCCTGCGCCAGCTCCCGGGCGATCTTGAGCCGCTGCGCCTCGCCGCCCGAGAGGGTGGTGGCGGGCTGGCCCAGTCGCAGATAGCCCAGCCCCACCTGCTGCAGTTGCCAGAGCGCGGCGCCGAGCTTCGGCTGGTGGCGGAAGCGGGACACCGCCTCGTCCACCGTCCACTGCAGCACGTCGTGAATCGAGTGGCCCTGGATCTGCACGTCGAGCACCTCGCGCTTGTACCGCGTTCCGCCGCATACCTCGCACGGCACGAACACATCCGCCATGAAGACCATCTCCACCTGCACGTGCCCGGCGCCGTCGCATCCCTCGCAGCGCCCACCCGGCATGTTGAAGGAGAACGTCGCGGGGGTGTACTTCCTCCGGCGCGCGAGCGGTTGCGCCGCGAAGAGCTCGCGGATCTCATCAAACGCCTTGATGTAGGTGATGGGGTTGGAGCGCGGCGAGCGGCCGATCGGCGACTGGTCCACGAGCAGGACGTCCTTCAGGAACTCCCACCCGGTGATCGACGCCACCTCTCCCACCCGCTCCCCGAGATGGCTCTTCGCGGAGTGGCCGCCGTGGAGCTTGCCCTCGAGGTTCCGGTAGATCACGTCGTAGAGCAGCGTGCTCTTGCCCGATCCGGAGACGCCGGTGACGGCGGTGAGGGTGGCCAGGGGAATGTCCACGTCCACGCCGGTGAGGTTGTGCAGCGTGGCTCCGCGCACTTTGAGCCACTGGGGCCCCGCCGGCCGCCGCGCGCTGGGCACGGCGATCCGCTTTTCGCCGGTGAGATACTGGCCGGTGAGGGAGTGCGCCGACCCGGCCACTGTCCCCGCGTGCACGACATGTCCCCCTTGGTCCCCCGACCCCGGACCGAGCTCGAGCATGAAGTCGGCCTGGCGGATGGCGGCGAGGTCGTGCTCGACGACGATGACGGTATTGCCGATGTCCCGCAGCCGGCGAAGCAGCGCGAGGAGGCGGTCGGTGTCGCGCGAGTGGAGCCCCACCGACGGCTCGTCGAGCACGTAGAGGGTATCGACCAGTCTGGAGCCGAGCGCGTTGGCGAGCGCGATGCGCTGCGCTTCGCCGCCCGAGAGAGTCCGCGTCTGCCGGTCGAGGGTGAGGTAGCCGAGCCCCACGTCTTCCAGGAACTCCAGCCGCGAATCGAGCTGGTCGATCACGAGCTGCGCCACCTCCTGTTCGAAGGGTGGCAGCTCGAGCGCCCGGAGCCATTCGTGAATCGCCTCCACCGACCGCGCGGCCACCGCGCCGATCGTCTCGCCGCTGACGCGCACGGCCAGCGCGTCGAGGTTGAGCCGGGTGCCGCCGCAGGCGGCGCAGAGCTGGGCCAGCTGGTATTGCCGCAGGAAGACGCGGATGTACTGCTTGTAGCGCTTCTCCTCGAGGTTCTTGAGGAAAGGAAAGATGCCGCTGTACTTCCCCTTCGAGCCGTACAGCAGCTCGCGCCGGTGCGCGGCCTTGAGCTTCGACCACGGCTTCGAGGTGTCGGCGCCGATCGATTTGGCAAAGTCGAGCAGCAATCGGCGGCGCGTCTCGTATCGCGGCTTGGTCCACGGGTCGATCGCCCCGTCGGCGAGGCTCAACGACGGATCGGGAACGATGAGTGACTCGTCGTACTCCAGCGTCGCCCCGAAGCCGTTGCACGCCGCACAGGCGCCGCGAGGATTGTTGAACGAGAAGAGCGCGGGGGTGACGGTGGCGGCGGGCGTGTCGCAGACGCTGCAGGCGGGGTGCCGGGTGAACCGGAGGCGCCGGCCATCGAGCAGCGCGATGGCGGTTCCCTCGCCCTCCTGGAAGGCGGTGGCCACCGCCTCCGTGATCCGGCCCGCGGACTCCTGGCTGGCCGAGAGCCGGTCGGTCACCACCAGCAGCTCGCCGAAGGTCGTGAGATCGAGCCCGGCGGGGAGCTCCTCGAGGTGGTATGGCGTCCCGTCGGCGATGACGCGGACAAAGCCGAGCGCGCGGAGGTTCTCGACGATCGTGTCGTGGGTGAGCTGGGCGCTCGTCGGGAGGGGAAGGGTGATCTGCACCTTTCCCGGACCGGCGGCGATGATGTCGTCGGCGGCGGACTGGGGGGTGTCCCGCCGCACCGGGGCGCCGCAGAGGCGGCAGAAGGAGCGCCCCGCGCGGGCCCAGAGGAGCCGGAGGTAGTCGTAGACCTCGGTGGCGGTGCCGACGGTGGATCGGCTGGAGACGGTGGGATTGCGCTGCTCGATAGCGACCGATGGCGCGAGCCCCTCCAGCCGGTCGACCAGCGGCTTGGGCATGCGCTCGAGGAACTGCTTGGCGTAGGTGGACAGCGACTCGATGTACCGGCGCTGGCCTTCGGCGTAGATGGTGTCGAAGGCGAGCGAGCTCTTGCCCGAGCCGGACGGACCGGTGATCACGGTCAGCGCGCGGTGGGGCAGCTCGACGTTGATGCCCTTCAGGTTGTGCTGCCGGGCGTTGACGATGCGGATGACGGCGTCGGACATTGTCGGTGGAAGGATAAACCGCTCCTTCCGTCCATACCCCCTCCCGCCCTACCTTTCGCCCTTCATGTCCCGCTTGCTCACGCCGAAGTTCCTCCTCCGCGGTTTCGAGATCTCGATCCTGGCCTCGATGGTGGGCTTCGGGATCATTCTGCTCTATGGAAACGACTTCCAGGCCTTCCTGCGGGGCATCGGGCACATCCACTGGGGCTGGCTTCCCGTGGGGCTTGCCCTGGCGTCGCTGGACTGGCTGGGGGGCGGCTTCCGCCTCTGGGTCGTGGCCCGCCACGTCCACCCGAGGCCGTCGCTCAAGGGGATGTTCCTGGCCGGGGGGATGGGGGCGTGGGCGGGATACATAACGCCGCTCAACTCGGGCGCCGGCCCGATGACGATGTACACCATGCGGCGCTTCGGCGTCCCCTTGCCGGTGGCGGTGACGTCCACGTTCATGAGCTTCGTCGCCACGATCCTGTTCTTTGCCATCGCCGGGCCGCTGGCGCTCCTCTTCGGGGCGGGGCAGTCGCTGGGCCAGCGCGGCAACCTGCTCGGCCTCTCACTCTACGACCTCTTCCGCGGCAGTCTCACCATCATCGCCGGCATCGGCGTGCTGATGGCGGTGGTGATCTTCTTTCCCCGGCTGGTCAGGGACCTGATTCACCGGGTGGCGGAGGCGGTGGGACGGAGAAGCCAGCGGGTGGGCGAGCGCCTGGAGCGCCTGCAGAGCGGCATCGACGAGGCGCATGCCAGCGTCATCGCGTTTAACAGTCCGTCGGGCTGGCTCACGCTCTTCTGGGCGACGATTCTTTCCGCCCCGTCTCATGCGAACAAGCTGCTGGCCGGGTACGTCGCACTCCGGGCACTCGGACTGCACGCCAACTTCGTGGACATCCTCCTCCTCCAGACGCTGGTGATGTTCCTCCTCTACTTTGCCCCTACCCCCGGCGCGTCGGGGATCGGCGAAGTGCTGTCGGCGGCGGTGATGTCGTCCTACGTGCCGCGGGAGCTGACGCCGCTCTACATTCTCGTCTGGCGTCTCATCCTGACCTATTTCACCCTCGCGTTCGGGTTCTTCGTCTTCTCGAGCTGGGTGCGGCGCGGCATCCGGGAGCACGGCGTACTTCCCGAGCCCGAGCCCGAGCTGACGCCATGACGCCGGTCCAGGAGGACACCGAGGCCCCGGTCAGGAAGTACGACGCCGCGCTGCTCCGAAGGCTCCTCCGATACCTCAAGCCGTACCGCGGGCTCACCGCCCTCGCGCTGCTCATGCTGCTGGTGCAATCGGGGCTGGCGCTGATCGGTCCCCGCCTCACCGAGCACGCGCTCGACGTGGCCATTCCCGGGAAGGACGTGGGACTGCTCGGCCTCCTGACCGCGCTCTTTGCCGGCACGCTGCTGTTCGAATTCATCGTGGAGTACGCCGGCGTACTGCTGACGACGTTCATCGGGCAGCGGGTGATGTACGATCTCCGCATGGAGATGTTCGCCCACCTGCAGCGGCTCAGCGTGACCTACTTCGATCGCAATCCGGTGGGCCGGCTGATGACCCGCGTTACCTCCGACGTCGAGACGCTGAACGAGCTGTTCTCGTCCGGCGTCGTCACCATCTTCGGCGACGCCTTCACGCTCATCGCCATCATGGGGATGATGCTCGCGATCGACTGGCGGCTGGCGCTGGTCACCTTTGCCGTCATCCCGTTCGTCTACCTCACCGCGCGGATTTTCCGCCGGAGCGTGCGGGAGGCGTTCAGGGACATCCGGCTCAGACTGGCCCGCCTCAACGCCTACCTCCAGGAACAGCTCTCGGGCATGCGCATCGTCCAGCTCTTCGGCCGGGAAAAGAGCAACGCGTCCCGCTTTGCCGAGCTCAACCGGGATCATCTCGACGCCCACCTGCGGTCGATCACGGTGTACGCCGTGTTCTTCCCGGTGGTGGAAATGCTCACCGCGGTCGCGATGGCGCTCCTCCTCTGGTACGGCGGTCTTCGCGTGATCGGGGGGACGCTGACGATCGGTGTCCTGGCCGCGTTCATTCAGTACACCCGGCGGTTCTTCCAGCCGCTGCAGGACCTCTCCGAGAAATTCAACCTGCTCCAGAGCGCCATGGCGTCGTCGGAGCGCGTCTTCAGCCTGCTCGACGAGACGGTGGCGGTGCGTGAGCCGGCCGTGCCCACACCCCTCCCGCGGCCGGTGCGCGGCGCGGTCCGGTTCGAGAATGTCTGGTTCCGGTACAGTCCCGACGGTCCCTGGGTGCTGCGGGACATCTCCTTCACCGCCTCCCCGGGGCGAACGATCGCACTCGTGGGGCACACCGGGGCGGGAAAAACCACGATCGTCAATCTCCTCCTCCGGTTCTACGACCCCGACCGCGGCAGGATCACGGTGGACGGGGTGGACATCAGGGAGCTGTCGACGGCCGACCTCCGCTCGATCATCGGCTTCGTGCAGCAGGACCTCTTTCTCTTTACGGGAGACATCCTGCACAATCTCACACTCGATGCTCCGGTGCCGCCGGAGGCGGGGCGGGAAGCGGCGCGGCGCGTGGGCGCCGACCGGTTCATCGAGCGGCTCCCCGCCGGCTACGGCCACGTGCTCGGCGAGCGGGGCCGAAGCCTGAGCGTGGGCGAGCGACAGCTCCTGAGCTTTGCGCGCGCGCTCGCGCTCGATCCGAAGATCCTGGTGCTCGACGAGGCCACCAGCTCGGTCGATGCGGAGGCGGAGGCGCAGATCCAGCGCGCGATCGCCGAGCTGATGGCGGGCCGGACCAGCATCGTCGTGGCGCATCGGCTGAGTACCATACTGCATGCCGAAGAGATTCTGGTCCTCCATCATGGCGAGATCCGGGAACGCGGAAGCCATCGCGAGCTGCTGGCGCAGGGTGGGCTCTACGATCGGCTCTACCAGTTGCAGTTGCGCGGGCAGGAGCAGCGAAAAATTGCGTAAGATTTGTTTGCTTGCGCGGTTAGGAGTCGGGCGATACGTTTTTTGTCGGCTCGCGGCTTTCTCCCCGGGAATCACTCGATGATGCACCTCGAAATCGGCGGCGTACGTGTTCCGGTGGCTGCCGGTGAGACGGTCATCGGCTCAGCCCCGGAGTGCGCCATTCACCTCGAAGGCGAGGGAGTCCAGCCGCTGCACGCCGTGCTCCAGGGGACAGCGCAGGGCTCCGCCGCCATCCGGGCCGCCGAGCCCGGCGTGGAGCTCCTGGTCAACGGGGTCCGCCTGGGCCCCGATCCGACCCCCGTCCTTCATGGCGACAAGATCCAGATCGGCCTCCACGAGATCCTCGCGGTGGACAGTCGCCGCTCCGGCCACACCCAGCTCTTCGACAGCGGCGCGTTCACCGACCTGGTGCCGGCACCACGCCCGTCCAGGCCCGATTCGGCGACGGCGGCCACCGGCGGGCGGGTGGTCTGCCTGACCGACGGGCGGGAATACACCGTCGGACCCAACCCGCTTGTCTTCGGGCGCGATGCCGGCTCGGACGTCGTGGTCACCGGTACCGACGTGAGCCGGCGTCATGCGGAAATTCAGGCCGCCCCCGAGGGGTACGTGCTGATGGACGTGAGCGTCAACGGCACGTACGTGAACGGCGAGCGGGCGGGGCGCCGGCACGTCCTCGCCCGGGCCGACGTCATCCGCATCGGCCACGATGAATTCCGCTTCTATGCCGACGCGGCGGCTGTGCCCGGCCCGCGCCAGCCACGGAGCGTGCCGGCCGCCACGCCGGTGCAGACACCGACGGGCGCCGGCGCCCGGCTCTCCGACACGTTGCATGGGCTTCCCCCCTCGGAGCTGCGATCGGCCGTCACCCCCACCGCACCCACCGTGGCGCCGCTGGCGTCATTCCTCGTCCGGAGCGGGGAGCTCAAGGGCAAACGGTTTCCGGTCAAGGTGCCGATCGTCAACATCGGGCGGGCGGACTACAACGACATCGTCCTGGCCGATCCCAGCGTGAGCACCAGCCACGCCAAGCTGCAGCGGCGGGACGATATCTGGGTGTTGAGCGACGCCGGCTCGACCAATGGCACCTTCGTGGACGACGAGCGGACGACCGGTGAGGTGGCGCTGGGCCCGGGCGCGACGCTCCGCTTCGGTGAGGTCTCGGTGTTGTGGGAACCCTTCGACCATCCGGGCGGCAAGCGGGCCTCGGGGACGCGGCTGGTCGAAGCCGTCGAGATGGGCGCCGAAGTCGCCGTCGGATCGGTGTCCGCCGAGCCGCGCCGGCCGATCCACCCGTCCGTTCCGCGGCCGGGCGGGGTCCCGGCGTGGGTGCTCGGTGTGCTCGGCATCGCCGTCCTGGCCATCGCCTACTTCCTTCTCTTGCGTTAGAGCGAACGGGATCTCGTGCATTTCACCTGTGCCGCCCGCACCGACGTCGGTATCGTCCGCTCGGGCAACGAAGACAACTACCTCATGCTCGCCGAACGCGGCGTCTTCATCGTGGCCGACGGTATGGGCGGGCACGCGGCCGGCGAGGTCGCCAGCGAGATGGCGGTGCGCATCACGTCGCACCAGATCGGCTCATTGCGCGGCACGAGCGACGAGGAGGCCGGCAGCCGCGTGCGCACCGCCATCCGCTCGGCCAATGACGCCATCTTCGAGCGGACGCTCTCCGAGCAGGACAAGCGCGGCATGGGCACCACGGCGACAGTCCTGGTCCTCCTCCCCGAGCGATACCTCATCGGCCAGGTGGGCGACAGCCGGGCCTACCTGCTCCGGAACGGTGAGTTTCAGCAGCTCACGAAGGACCACTCCTACGTGCAGGAGCAGGTGGACGCCGGGCTGCTCACGCCCGACCAGGCGCGGGTACATCCGTACAGCAACGTCATCACCCGGTGCGTCGGCGCCAGCGTGGACGTGGTGCCCGACATCTACTTCGGGACGCTGGAGCAGGGAGACGTGCTCCTCCTCGCCTCGGACGGGCTGACCGGCATGCTCGAAGACGAGCATCTCAACCGGATTCTCACGGCGGATGGGGGGCCACAGGGGTGGGTGGACCGGATGATCACCGAGGCCAACCGGCGTGGCGGTCTCGACAATATCACGGCCATCGTGGTGCGGATCGACTCGGTGGGGAATACGGGGGAGCATCCGGTGGCGGTGGGGGCGATGGGGGAGGGGGAGTAGGCGGGAAGGACGGGAAGGACGGGAAGGTAGCTGTTCGCACCGATTGCCGGTTTGCCACCAGGACTCCTTCTTTCCCGTCCTTCCCGTCCTTCCCGTCCTTCCCGTCCTCCCCGCCCTTACAGTCCTCTTTCCAGCCGTATATTCGCCCTCTCGAACCGCTCGTGCTCGTCCAGCGGC
>JBDTTA010000080.1:0-11011 GCA_039930845.1 Gemmatimonadales bacterium | reverse complement strand
GGGTGATAGGCGCAGATGGTTTCGTCTGTCGATTTCGTCCTCCCTCGATCGTCGTTCTGTCGATTTCGTCCTCCCTCGATCGTCGTGTAGATGGGGACAACCGCAGACTCTCGAAACCGGAACCCAGGAGCTCAACGTGAGCGCCACGAGAATCGAAGTAACTCCAGCAGGCTCGACGGCGATGCGCCGGACCGGTCTGGTCCTCAGTTTGGTCGTCTTTCTGCTGGTCGACGGGGGATGTCGCCTTGCGGGGTTCGCGCCCTACGTGGAAGGATTGACCAAGGTCGGCTACAGCGCCTCGCTGGCACCCTCGATCGGCATCACCCTGCTGGTCTCCACGATCCTCTATGCAGTCCCCCGTACCATGGTGCTAGGAGCGATCCTGGTGACAGGGTACCTCGGTGGGGCCACCGCGACCCAGGTGCGGGTGGGCGACCCATGGTTCCTCTTCCCAGTCGTTTCTCGAACCAGTAATCGGCGTACCGCTCGTCGTTGAACCGTGCCACCTCCCGGAAACCGGCGCTCCGGTACAGGTTGATCGCCTCCTGAAGCGCGCGATTGGTATCGAGCCGAAGCGCCGTCAGCCCGAGCGCTCGCGCCTCTGCCTCGAGCGCGGCAAGCAGCCGCCGACCGACGCCGAGTCCGCGCGCCGCCTCGGCCACCCACATCCGCTTGAGCCAGCCGACGCCGCGAGAGGTCGTGGTTACCGAGCCGCAGCCCATTGCCTGTCCGTCCACCGACACCAGCAGGAACGCGCCGGCCGGTGGCCTGAACGCGTCATCCCCCACCGACAGGCTGGCGGCCGGGTCGTACCCCGAGTCGAATCGGCGGTTGATCTCGGCGAAGTACTGCCCGACGCACCGGCGGGCTGCCGGGATCCACCCGCTCGATCCGGAGGCCGGCGAGCTGCAGAAGACGATGGACTTCCCCCACGGCGGCCAGCAGACGCGTTCGCTGTCCGGCCGAGAGCGAGTCGAGCAGCGCCCCGGCGACCTTGTCGGAGCGCCGGTTCATCACCCGCAGCTCCCGCCGTCCCGCCGCCGTGAGCTGCGCCTGCCTGATCCGCTGGTCGTCCGCGCCTTTGAGCAGCCGGACGAGTCCCGCGCGCTGGAGCGCTCCGACCAGGCGGCTCACGTAGCCGGAGTCGAGCCCCAGCCGCTGGCGCAGCTCGCGGAGGTCGGCGCCGTCGGCACCGATCTCGTACAACAGCCGCGATTCGCCGAGCGGGCGATCGCGGCCGAGGAAGTGATCGTCCAGCGCCCCCGCGCGCTGGGTGACGAGGCGATAGAAGCGGCGGACCTGGCCAATCTCGTCGGCGGACATTGTCTGACTTTAGTCAGCAAGGTGCCCGCTGTCCAGATTCCGGCGGCTGCGGGGGCTATCAGATCAGGCCGACGATCCAGTCTCCCAGCACGAAGCCGATCGCCGCTACGCCCAGACCGACGAGGAACATGTCCATGCCGCTGCGGAAGACTCCTCTGCCGGTGAAGAAGCTGCGCGCCGCGCCGACCCCGAAGTGCGACACCATCGCGAGGCCGAAGGAAGTCCAGATCGCCCAGGCGTGAGTGCTGACCAGCAGCGGCGCCACCGGAATGAAGGCGCCGAACGCGGTGGCGATGCCGGTGATCCACCCCTCGCGCATCGGCGTGCTCGTCGCATCGGCGATCTTGAGCTCTTCGCGGACCTGCTCTTCGAGGGCGCGCTCCGGGTCCTGCATCAGCTGCGCGGCCAGCGCGGCGGCCTGCGGCTCGGGAATACCCTTGGCCTGATAGAGGAGACTCAGCTCTTCCTCTTCCAGCTCGGGCATGAGCCGGATCTCTTCCTTTTCCATCGCGATCTCGTGCTCGAACACCTCCCGTTCGCTCTTGGCCGCGAGATAGCCCGACGATCCCATCGAGAGCGCGTCCGCCGCCATTCCCGCGAGGCCGGCGATCACCACCGCGTGGCCGGCCGTCGCGAGGTTGCCTTGGGCGCCGATCATCCCGGCGACGAGACCGAAGTTGGCCGTGAGGCCGTCGTTGAACCCGTACACGATGTTCCGGAGAAAGCCGCCGGCACCGGTCTTGTGCCAGGGTTCGCCGCTCGCCCCGCTCATCGTCGCCAGCGTTTCGGCGTGCTCCTTGGACTCCTTGGCAAGGCGCAGGGCGGTGGGCGCCACCGCCCCGTCCGGCTGTTCCTGGTAGAGTCGGAGATACCCCTTCACCTCCCGCCCCTCCTCCTGCAGCAACATCGGGAGGAGAATTCCGCTGCCCACCCGTCTCGCCACCCAGGCGCGGAACCGCGCGCCCCGCGAAGGAGCCGGCGTCGGCGTGGGGTGCGCGTTGTCCGCCAGGAGTTTGCGCCACATCTCGACGTGCCGGTCTTCGACATCAGCTAACCGAAGGTACAGCTTCGACTTCGACGCGTCCCGCTCGGCGCCGGCAAGCTCGCGGTAGAGGAAGGCGGCGTCGGCCTCGTCGGCCAGATGGTGCAGCCAGGCACCCGGCGCGGCTGAATGTTCAGTCATGAGACGAAAGGTAACAGGGCGCTCAAAGCCGCATGGCACCTTGACGACTCGGAAAGGCGGGCGCATGCTCACTCAGTACGCAGGGTCGTTTCTTCCCGTGTTTTTCACTGCCACAACCACAACCAATACCAGCTCCCCGGGGGTACAATGCTACGCTCGTCGTGGACCGGCCGTGGCCTGTCGGCTGTCCTCTGTTCGGTAGTGCTCTCTGCCTGTAGCGATCAGTCTCCCACCGAGCCCGCGGGGCCCGCCGCACCGTCGCCCATCGTCGCGCCGACCTACGCCGCCGCCAAGGGGGTCAACGGGGAGTCCCGTTATCTCTTCCAGTTCAAGAAGGCGGAGGCGAAGGATTTCGAGTCGAAGGTAAAGGCGCTCGGCGGCAAGGTGGCGCGCCGCAACAAGGAGATCGGTACGGTGCTGGTGACGGGACTGACCCCTGCCGCGGTTGCCACGCTGCAAAGCCGTCCCGATCTCGAGGTGGTTGGCAAGGACCTGCGGGCGCAGTTCATCCCGCCCCGCCAGCAGCTGATCAAGTCGCTCGTGCGCAAGCCCGCCGGGACTCAGACGAGCAAGAACGACCAGAGTGGCGCGTTCTTCTTCGCTGATTTCCAGTGGAACATGCGGCAGATCGAAGCGCCGAAGGCATGGAAGCAGACGCCCGCGGGCAAGGGATCGAAAGTCTGCATGCTCGATACCGGCATCGATCCGAAGCACATCGATCTCAAGGGCAGGGTCGACGTCAAGAACAGTACGTCGTTCGTGGCGAGCGAGCCGTTCATCCGTGACCTGAACTTCCACGGCACCTACACGGCGTCGATCGTCTCCAGCAACGGTCTCGGTGTGGCGTCGGTGGCGCCCGCGGCCCGGTTGTGCGCCATCAAGGTGCTCGATGAAACCGGCAGCGGCGACTTCGCCGACGTGCTGGCCGGCATCGTGTACGCTGGCGTGCTTCAGGTCGACGCGATCAACATGAGCCTGGGCGCCCTGCTCGACTTCAACGATCCCGACCAGCGGGCGCTGGCGAATGCCCTGCAGAAGGCCGTCAACTTCGCGTACAGCCAGGGCGTGGTGGTGGTCGCCTCCAGCGGCAATGACAATCTCAATCTCGATCAGAGCGGCCGCATCAGGTCGATTCCGGCGCAGCTGGACCACGTCATCAGTGTGGGTGCCACCGGCCCGATCAACCAGAAGAAATTCGACCGTCTGGCCAGTTACTCGAACTACGGCCGGACGGGAAATGACCTCGTGGCTCCCGGCGGGGAGAATATCGTCGGAATCACCCTCGACGAGTTCGTGCTGCAGGACCTTGTTGTTGGCGCCTGCAGTGAGTTCGTCCCCGGTTGCGAGGGGGGCGATTTCTACGCCTGGGCCGACGGCACGAGTGCCTCCGCGCCGCACGTGACGGGCGCCATCGCGGTCATCGAATCCAACCGGGGCGGCAACCAGTCGCCGACCCAGCTGGAAAGCTGCCTGCTGAACGGAACGGATAACATCGGCGCCAAGGTGTTCTTCGGCGCCGGGCGCATCGATGTGGCCCAGGAAGCGGCCTGCCACATGACGACGTAGCGCCCTCCTCCGCGGGTCCGGGCGGCCAGGGCGGGTTATCGCCCTGGCCGCCTTTTCGCGTCCTGGGGGCTGCAACGAAGCCGGGCCCTGCCGCATCTTCAGGTGACCATGCCGAGGACGCTATTGATGGATTCCTACCTGCTCGCCGACGCAGACTCCGTTGTTGCCCGGGCCCGCGCCGGGGATGAGGCCGCGTTCGAGACCCTGTATCGGGCCTTCGAGGTGCCGGTCTACAACCTGGCAAGGCGGATCTGCCGCACCGCCGAGGACGCGGAAGACGTGCTCCAGGAGACGTTCTTCGAGGTCTGCAGGAGCATCGGGCGGTACCGGCAGGAGGGAAGCATCTGGGGCTGGGTGCGGACGATCGCGGCCAGCAAGGCGCTGATGCGTCTCAGACGCAACAAGTACCGGGAAACCGAAGAGCTGCACGACGAGGTGACGGCGCGCCGCAAGGAAGACACTCACCTTCGCATGGACCTGGAGGCGGCGCTTGAGCGGCTCTCCGAAACCTCCCGCGCCGTCGTCTGGCTTCACGATGTCGAAGGGTATACCCACGAAGAAATCGCCACGATGATGGGCAAGACCCCGAGCTTCTCCAAATCGCAGCTCGCGCGGGCGCATGTGCGGCTGCGCCGGTGGCTGGGGGAGGAGGTCGCCTCATGACACACCTGACATTCGAGACGCTGGTGGGACTGCGCGAGCCCGGTGCCGAGCCGGGAGATGCGGCGGCCCGGGAGCACCTGGATGGTTGCGAAGCCTGCCGGGATGAGTTCGAGCGGCTGCACCAGCGTGCCGCGCGGCTCAAGGCGCTGCCTTCGCTGCGCCCGGCCCGCGACCAGTGGCCGCAGGTGGCCACGCGCTACCGCGCCGAGCGCCGGCGGCGCCGAGTGCGCATCGGCAGCATCGCCGGCCTCGCCATCGCGGCTTCGGTCGCGATGGCGATCGTGGTCTCCGGCGCTTCGCACGGGCGTGCCGCCGCCACCCAGGACATCGAAAGCGCCATGGCGCGCTCGCAGGCTCTCGAGAGCGCCCTGTCTCTGTACAACCCGGAGGGCCGGGTGCTCGACGGGCGCACCGCCGGCCTCGCCCAGGGGCTGGAGGACCGGATCGCCCGCGTGGACCGCGAGCTTGAAATGGCCGATCTGCTCCAGCAGCAGTCGCGCGAGGCGGAGTTGTTGAAGCTCTGGCGTGAACGGGTCGGCCTGCTCGACGCCCTCGTCGATGTCCACGTCACCCGCGCCAGCCACGTGGGGCTTTAACCCGGAGGAAACTGGATGAGACGCCTTGCGCTCGTTGGAGCAGTACTCGCGACCACCATGTCGCCGCTTGTCACTCCTGCCGTCGCCCAGGGCAACGATCGCCACCAGACCGCCGACACGATCGTCATTCGTGACGACAACGGGCCCGGCCGGATGATGCGGATCATGATGAACCGCCGCGCCCGGCTCGGCATCAAGGTCAACCTCCAGGCGCGGGAGACCGACACCCTCGGCGCCTACGTCGATGCCGTCACCCCCGGTGGGCCCGCAGCCAAGGCGGGGCTGCGCTCCGGAGATATCATCACGAAGCTGGACGGCAAATCGGTGCTCACCGCCGACAAGACGAACGATGGCGTCCGCGGCCAGTCGCTGTCGGGCCTCAAGCTCATCGAGCTGGCCGCCCGCCTCGAGCCGAACGATACGGTGCCGATCGAGTTTCTCCGCGGGAAGGACCACAAGGCCGTTTCGGTGGTCACAGAGGGGGAGCCGGACGTGTTCGCCGGCCAGGGCCCGGGCGAGCACCGGTTCATGTTCCGCGGCGGCCGTGGGGACGACGGCATGAGGCCCATGCCCGATGAGTTCATGGATCGCATGGACTTCCCGCCTCCCGGCCGCGAGTTCCTGGCCGCCGGCCCCCTGGGCGATCTCGAGCTGGCGCCCCTCAACCCCGATCTGGGACAGTACTTCGGTGTGGGCGACGGGGTGCTGGTGATCAGCGCGCCCAAGGACTCCGGGCTTGGGTTGAAGGGGGGGGATGTCGTCGTCGCGGTGGACGGCAGAAAGCCGGCCGGCCCGTCGCACCTGATGCGCATCTTGCGGAGTTACGATAGCGGCGAAACCTTCAAGCTGGACATCGTCCGGAACCGGAAGCGCGAAACGGTAAGCGCCCGACTCGGCGGCTAGAGGGTGTGCTCCCGGTCACAGATGTCCCCGGCGTGCAGTGTTAGCGTACGGGCACGCTGGCATATCTGCGGTTCACCTGGGAGGACGCAATGCATTTTCTGTGGACCTTGATCATCGGGTTGGTGGTTGGGGCAATTGCCAAGCTGTTGATGCCCGGCAAAGACCCGGGCGGGTTCATCATCACCATGCTGATCGGCGTAGCGGGTGCGTTTCTCGCGGGATTCATCGGGCAGAGGTTGGGCTGGTATACCGACCCCGGCGCGGGTCCCGGGATCATCGCCTCCGTGATCGGCGCCATGATCCTGCTGCTGCTCTACCGGCTGTTCACCGGTCGCCGGAGTAATGTGGTGACGTAGCCAGTAAGGCGGTAAGGCGGTAAGCAGAGAATGGGGTGATGTGGCGATCGTGCCATGTCACCCCATTCATCTACCGCCATACCGCCATACCGCCATACCGCCCTTCACGCGAGCTGCACCATCGGCGCGGCGCGTTCGGGATGCACGAGCGCCGCCAGCTCCACGAACATCGGCACATCGAGACTCTGTGCGCCATCGCTCATCGCGTGCTCGGGATCGGGGTGGACCTCGACGATGAGGCCGCACGCTCCCGCCGCGAGTGACGCGAGGCTGAGCGGCTTGACCAGTGAGCGCACGCCGGCGGCGTGACTCGGATCAACGACAACGGGCAGATGCGTACGCTCGCGCACCATGGCCACGGCATTGAGATCGAGCGTGTGCCTGGTGGCGCGCTCGAACGTCCGGATGCCGCGCTCGCACAGCACCACGTTCGGATTCCCCTCGGCCAGGATGTACTCCGCGGCCATGAGCCATTCCTCGATCGTGGCGCCGGCTCCGCGCTTGAGCAGGATCGGCTTTCCGCTGCGGCTCGCGGCGCGGAGCAGCGTGAAGTTCTGCATGTTGCGCGCGCCGATCTGGAGCATGTCGGCGAAATGGCCGACGACCGCCACCTCCTCCCAGCTCAACACTTCAGTTACCACCGGCAACCCGGTGCGCTCGCGCGCATCGGCGAGATAGCGGAGCCCCTTCACGCCCAGCCCCTGGAAGTCGTACGGCGACGTGCGCGGCTTGTAGGCGCCACCCCGTAGCATGTCGCCCCCGGCTGCCGCCACGGCCGCGGCGGTGTCGAGGATCATCGCTTCGCTCTCGACCGAGCAAGGCCCGGCGATGAGCACGGGCTGCTCGCCTCCGAAACTCAGGTGCAGCACCTCGACGCGGCTGCCTTCCGGTTTCCGCCGCCGGTCGATGAGGGGAATGTCGGGCTTCTTCGTGTGATGCGCCGGGGTAGGAGGTGGCACGGAGAGGCGCGATCCCTCGATCCAGGCCTCGTAGCTGCCGAGGATCACGACTTTCGCCGCCAGCGCCTCCACCTCTTCCAGCGCCTCGGCGACGCGTGGATCGGTGGTGGCACCGTCGATGTCCACGTAGAAGCGATAGGTCCACGGCGCGGAACGCTCCGGCCTCGACTGCAGCGCCATGAGGTTCACGCCGCGAACACCGAAGGCCTGGAGCGTGAGCGCCAGCATGCCCGGCTTGTGGTCGATCAACACGATCAGGGACGTCTTGTACCGGCTGGTGCCGGCGCTGCCTGCCGGCAGATCGGGCGCATCCGCCCGGCTGAAGGTCAGAAAACGGGTCTGGTTGGTTGGATCGTCCTCGATCCGCTCGGCGATGGGGACGAGCCCGTGCGCCTCCGCGGCTTGCCGGGCGGCAATGGCTGCATATGCCGGATTGCCCTCCTGCGCGACGATCTCGGCACTGCCGGCCGTATCCCACGCGCTCACCAGCTCCACGTCGGGAAGGTTTTCCGAGAGCCAGATGCGGCACTGTCCCAGTGCCACAGGATGCGAGAGGACCCGCCGGATTCCCTCGATCTTCGCGCCCGGCACCGACATGATCGTGTGATGCACGGGGAACAGAATCTCATGGGCGAGGCGAAGCGACCCGTCTCCGAAGGCCTCCTCGAGGAGGTCGTAGGTGGTGGTGACCGAGCCGATCAACGAGTTCTCGATGGGAAGGCACCCGGCATCCGCCGCGCCTGCCCGTACCGCGGCGACCACGTCCTTCGCCTCCCTGCAGGGCAGGGTGGTCATCTCCGGCCAGCGGCGGCGCGCCGCCGCTTCGCTGAAGGAGCCATGGGTGCCCTGGATCGCGACGCGCATACGTACAGTCTCCCGGGTTGAGAAAAGCAGAACGCCCCACCGGACCAGTCCGGCGGGGCGTCGATCAGTCCAGGTCGGTTGGCGCTACCTTATGCCCCCGACACCGGACGGGCATCGCGCCGCGCCGGCGTTGGTAAAGTAGAAGGCGAAGTAGCTGGACCGAACCATGAGTCGAAGCTACGCCGCGGAGATCTCCTTTGTCAACCGTACTTATCTTCCGGTCGCCGTGAATCCACGATCCCTCGTTATCGCAGCTCTCGCAACTGCCCTCGCAATGTCCCCCTCCGTCGCCCAGGGGCTCCCCGCGTTCGTGCCGATCAACCCGGTGGCCGCTTCGCGAAGCGGAGTCTACTTCCAGCCCTACAGGCAGCCCGTTCCCGGCCGGTGGACGGCGGCCATCGCGCTCGACTATGCGAGCGCGATCGAAGTGAACGAGCCGCCCGGCGCCACCTATCTGCTCGACAGCGAGCTCATGCGGCTCAGGCTTGGCCTGGGGCACGACCTGGGGCCGAAGAACTTCGTCCTCGCAGACGCGGAGGTCGGGGGATCGTATGCGGGATTCCTGGACGGCTTCCTGAACTGGTATCATCGAACGTTCGGCTTTCGCGTGACCGAACGGGAGCGCCGACCCGATGACGGCTTTCGTTACGAGATCGACCTGCCCGATGGGAGCACCCGGCTGCGCTCGTCGAGTGATTTTTTTCTAGGGGACCTGCGGCTCGGTATCGGCCATCGATTCACTCGGTCGCTGCAGACGGTCGTGTCGGCAACGCTGCCCACCTCCACCGCGCCGGATGGTTACGGCCGGGGCGTCGTGTCGGTCAGCCTGCTCAACACCGTTCGGGTACAGCCCATGTCGCGGCTGGTGCTGGAGGGCGGGCTCGGCCTCGGCTACACACCCTCCCACGGCGATCTGGACGCCGTGCAGCGCGAGACGTTCGTCTCGGGAAGCGGCGGCGCACGCTATCGGTTCTGGGGAAGACAATCGCTCTTCGCCAACCTGTTCTATCACAGTCCGTACTACCACGACACGACGCTTCCCGCACTCGACCGCAGGGAGCTTACTCTCGATTTCGGGTGGCTGCTCGCCACCCGGGGCGGAGGTGAGTGGCGTATTGGAATGACGGAAGACATGGAGCCGGGAGGGCCGGGGATCGATCTGATTTTCCGGCTGGGCCACAGCTTCTAAGCGGAGGGAGGCCCGCCCACCTGGCCGGTGGCGAAGAGAAACTGCTCCATGTTGCGGAAAAGGAACTCCTTGGCCTGGGAATCGCGAAGATTCAGGGAGTAGTGATTGATCAGTTGCTGCTGGGTCTTGAGCCACTCCCCCCAGCATACCCCGCAAATCTGCTCGAAGGCCCGCTTGCCCAGCTCGTTCTGAAAGGGCTGGAAGGCCATCGGCGTGCGATCGAGCCGGCATCTGACGCATTGGATCGTACTCATGGCACCAAAATAGCCGCCTATGGAGTGTGATCCAGTCCACGGGCGGGCCTTTCAGCCGCTGTTACGTTGCAATCAGGGCGTCAGGCGCTGCTGGCCGTCCCCCCGGCGGAGGAGTCTCGCTCCGGTGGCGGTACCCAGGCCGACCCCGATGCCGAAGACGATAGCCGTTCCCGCCTTGAGGAGCGGCAGTAACGCCAAGGGTGAGGCGATGATAGCCGCCGCCGCCCCGGCCAGGATCGGGGCAAACGGCGAAAAGACGGCATCTACAAAACGAAGACGGCCGCGAACAAAGTTTCTGGCCAAGAAATAACCGAGGACGCCTGCGGCGATAGTGATGAGTAGAGGCAACATAGGGCGACTCCAGGAACAGGGTTGGTTTCGTGTTGCACTACGAAACGTGACCTGAAAAGATTCAGCACGGTCATGCAGAATGGTTGAAAATGCGCTACTGTGAAGCACGTATCGCGGTGTGTCAATGATCGTGTCCTGCCCGATTCCCTCAGGGACGGAGGCCACCGATGTCTAGACATCCGACGGTGCAGGTGCCCAACATCGGGCCCATGGACCACGCGTGGGATCTGTTGGGCGAATGGCAGGCGGAATTCGAGCTACCGGAAACCGAAGCGCCGATGCATGGAAAGGTAATGTTCCGCTCGTGGACCGATGCCGAATTGCAGCTCGATCCGGTCGAGGCGGCGATCGCGGGCATTCCCTCGAGTGTGCCGCTCGAGCGAGCGAGTGAGATCCATCTGACCGACGCGGGTGGCGGTGCGCTCCAGTGGGTGTTGCACGCCCCGTCGACCAACTGGTCGCTGCAGGCCACCATGTGGCCAGGCTCGCTCCATCTTTTCGTGCACGACGCGGATGACGATGAAGAGCAGCTCTATCGGGCTCGCGCGACGCGAACCCAGGACTATTACCTGCGGAAGTATCCGCTCGACGACGACTGAACCGTGAAGGAGCAATGGAACTACGAGAAGTGCCGGTACAAGTGAAGGGATACGGAGCGCCCCCGTCGGCCGCGGTGGTGGACATCGCGGTGCTGTCGGGGGCGGACCGTTTGAAGCGGGCAGGGATGATCTTTGGGATTTCACTGGCGGTGGCGCTGATCGCCCTGCCCATTCCGCTGGTGCATCTGGTGCTGGTTCCCGGCGC
>JBDTTA010000079.1:0-11090 GCA_039930845.1 Gemmatimonadales bacterium | reverse complement strand
GGGCGTCGTCGAGCGCCTGGCCGAGCCGCTCCTTGCACGAATGCCGGTTGGGCAGCCCCGTCAGGCTGTCCACGAAGGCCAGCGTCCGCACCTGCTCCAGCATCCTGGCGTTCGTGAGTGCAACGGCCGCCTGATCGGCCAGACGCCGCGCCTGCAGTCGGCACTCCTCGGACAGCGTCGGGGCGCCGCGGTCGCCAAGAGCGATCACCCCGATGAGCTGTCGCTGGTAGCGAAGCGGAAGGACGAATACGGAAGTGGCGCCCTGCTCCTGCAACGGTATCAGGTACGACGGAAGCGATTGATCGCTACCGCTGAGCGAAAGCGCCTCGGGGCCCTCCAGCAGGTCCTGGACGTCACCCGAATGCAGGTCAACTCGCAGGCGCCGCACGCTGTCGTCCCGGTAGTCATGCACCGTGCTCGGCAGCGATTTCGTTCCGTCGGGGGAGACCAGCGTCACACTGACCATGTCGCACGGATAAATGTCTCGAGTCCTCGCGATGAGCGTTTCGACGATCCGCGCCGAGTCGGTTGAGGAAAGCACCGCACGGTCGATCTCGGCGGCGGTGGCGAGCGCGCGGAACTGGCGGTCGAGTTGCGACGCCATGCCGTTGAACGAGGCGCCGAGCTCCTCGAACTCGTCGTGGCTGGTGACAGTCACCCTGCTGCTGAAGTCGCGCTCCGCGATGCGGCGAGTTCCCTCCTGGAGCGCACGGAGAGGTACCAGGCCACGCCTGATCTGATGAATGCTGAGCAGCAGGACCATGAGGCACGAGATGACCACCACCGCGAGAAACGTCGGCGTGAACTGCGCCATCGGTCCCAGAACTTCGGCCTTCGATTGTCCCAGGACGAGCTGCCAGTTCGTCGCCGCGAAGACTTCATCGAGAACCAGCGGCCACTGCGAAGAGACGTACGCAACGCCGTCGTGCGTCACCTGCGCGCCCGAGTCGGCGGTGGGCCTCGTGAGGCTCTGGAGAAATTCCTCGTCAGCCGCCAGCGTATCGTTGGACACCGGCGCTCCAGCCGTGGAGTTGTAGAGCACGCGCCCCGAGTCATCCACCACCGAGACCATCGTGCCCGCCGACGGCATGCTCTGGTCGAGTGTCCCCCAGAGAAACTCCGGGCTCGCCTCGCCCACCAGTGTGCCCTGGACTCCGCCCAGGCGGTCCACCCGCCGCAACAGAAATATCCGCGAACGACCCTCCCCCGCCGGCTCCGAGATCAGCACCGGAAGACCGAGTGCGAGCTCCTCCGCGTGAAGGGAGCCCGCGAGTGGGTCACTTTCGAGCTGTCCGAAGACAGACACGCGAGCGCCGCCATCGGTGACAAACTCGAGCGCCTGGAACCGGCGGCCCACCACGAGATCGAGCCCGGCGGCCAGCATCCGGCTGCCCTCGAGCTCCCGGGCGTTCGGTGAGGGAACTGTGGTAGTAGCGCGCGTCGGGATGCCGGCGCCGAGCTGCGTGAGCGCCGCCGGTGGGATGCTCCGAAGCGTCGCATCGAGGAGGAGAAGGCGCTCGAAAATCGCCAGGCCGAACGCCTTATTGGTCTGGTGGAGCCGGATTTCGCTCTGGAGCCGGAGCTGGCGGGACACATGTCGGTAGGAGAGAATCGCCAGCAGCACGATGGGCACGAGTGCGCATCCCGCGAACAGCAGCAACAGGCGGCGGCCGAACCTGCTGTGGAGTGGCGTGAGGCGCAGCATCACTTGTCTGCTCGTGACTGAGACATGGGCGAGAGAGCCAAACCGCTGAGAGGCAATGGCTTGTGCCTATCGCGGTGGTCCGCAGTCTGGCAATACTCATGCCTTTGGGAGGATCGGCTGATTCGGCAGTCGAGTCGCTGATTCGATGGACTCGGAAGGTGGGAGGGCTGCGTGGCTCTCGCGTTTCGCGGGGACTCGGCTCTGCCGGGGAGAAATCGAGTCGATCGCCTGCCGCAGCGAGCGCACACGCTGGGCGCTCACGGTGCCGAGCCGGCCTCCAATGCAGGCCGCCCCGCGCACCCCGACAATATCGGGCTGGAGCCGGCCGAGCGCCGGAATAGCAGCGTGGCCGAGCGAGCCCGCCACCGCCGCCAACAGCCCAGCCCGGCGCGCCTCGGCGATCCAGCGGCCAACAGCTGCCGCCGACATCCAGTCGAGGAGCGCGCGCCCGTCCTTCCCGGAGGTATCGAGCAGGACTCCCGCCGCGCCGCCGTCGATCGCCGCCCGGATGACCCCCTCTGGCGTCGGTGCCCGCGCACGCGACCAGTCGGCATAGCCCACCGCGATGATGGATGGGACCGAGCCTGCCCGCGCGGCCGTCCCGGCAGCAGCCCCGATGAGTCCCGCCAGCCGGCTCTCGTCCGACAACCCCGCAAATCCGAGCTTCAGAAAGTCTGTGTTGCCGGGCCGTCCCACCGGCAGTCTGGCCACCTGCTCGAGCACATGCGCGCGATCCGTGAAATCGCCGAGCGCCACGCTCAGCGGCACGCTTGCCGGGACCCGGTCCGCGATGGCGCACAGGACGTCGGGCTCGACGGCGCCCAGTCCGCCGCGGGCGGGCTCCTTCGCATCGATGATGTCCGCCCCGCCGGCCAGCGCCTCGCCGACTTCGACGGCCGACCTTACGCTGACCAGCAGTCGCATGACATTCCCTTGTGATAAGCTAACGCACTGATATGTTAGGATTTAAGAAGTTAGCAACGACCCCGTTCAAAGGGGAGGCTCGTGGATCTCCAGAAGAAGATGGTGCTGGTCACGGGCGCCTCGAGCGGGATCGGCAAGGCCATCGCAACCGGCTGCGCCGCCGCCGGCGCGGACGTGGCGATCACCTATCGCCGGAATCGCGAGGGTGCCGAAGCCACCGCACGCGATATTCGCGGTCTCGGCCGGCGCGCGGAAGTATTCGAGGCGGACATCAGCCGCGAAGATCAGATCGCTGCGCTCGCCGGCGAGCTGCCCAGGCGTCTGGGTCGGGTGGATGCGTGGCTCAATATTGCAGGGGCCGACATCCTCACCGGCAGCGGAGGTCGTCTCACCCGCACCGAGAAGCTCGACCTGCTGCTCGCGGTGGACCTCCGGGGAACGATCCTCGCCTCCTGGGCCGCGGTGGACCTGATGCGCCGGCAGGGCGGCGGCGGAGTCATCGTGAACACGTCGTGGGACCACGTGAACGTCGGAATGGCCGGCGAGAATCCCATCCTGTATTCCGCGGCGAAGGGCGGCATCCTGAGCTTCACGAAGTCGCTCGCGCGCGAGGTGGCACCCGGGATTCGCGTCAACGCGCTGGCCCCCGGCTTCATCGAGACGGCATTCGGTGAAACCGCCGACTCGAAATGGCGGCGGGACGTGGTCGAACGGACGCCGCTCAAGCGCTGGGGGTTACCCGCCGACCTCGTCGGCGCCGCCATCTACCTCGCCTCGGATGCGTCGGCGTTCGTGACGGGCCAGGTGATCGTCGTGAATGGAGGGGTGGTGTAATGCCAATAGCCAATAGCCAATAGCCAATAGCCAATAGCCAATAGCCGGAGGAATACATGCCTGCCACCAAAGAGAAGAGTTACTCCGAATCCGAAGTCGCCGAGAAGCTCAAGGCACTGCCGGGTTGGTACCACGAGGACGGCTGGATCCGACGCGTCTACAAGACCGACGGGTGGCCCACCACGCTCATGCTCGTCAACGCCATCGGCTACCTGGCAGAGGCGGCCTATCATCACCCCGACCTGAGCGTGACGTGGGGCCGGGTGATCGTGAAACTGCAGAATCACGCCGCGGGCGGGATCACCGACAAGGACTTCGAGCTCGCGCGGAAAATCGAGGACCTGGCGCTCTGGAAGCCGCAGGACGGCGCACTCGAGGGGACGCCGAACAAGTGGGTGCGGGCGGGGGACCCACGGTAGCTCCCCGCCGAATCCTTTTCGTCACCGGTCGCCTCGCGGAACCGGCACTCCGCCGGGTCCTCGAGGAGATGCGGCCTGAGTTCGAGGCCCGGGTCGCGGTGCTCAAGATCACCGTGGCGGCGCTGATGACCACGCCGTGGATCGCCCGGTTCCTCGAAGTCCCCGAGGGCACCGATCTCGTGCTCATTCCGGGGCTATGCGAGGGCGACACCGCCGTCGTGAGCGACCGGGTCGGCGTCCGCGTCGAGAAGGGCCCGAAGGATCTCCGCGAGATTCCGGGGTATTTCGGGCATGCGGCGGCGATCGTCGATTACGGCTCCTATTCGATCGACATCCTCGCCGAGATCAACAACGCCCCCAGACTCGCGCCCGCCGAGCTGCGCGCCGCCGCCGACTACTTTCGCGCGAGCGGCGCCGATATCATCGACATCGGATGTACCCCGGGCCTCCCCTTCCCGGGCCTCGCCGACGCCGTCGGCGAGCTGCGCGGCGCCGGCATGCGGGTGAGCATCGACAGCTTCGAGCCCTCCGAGATCACGACCGCCGTGGAGGCCGGCGCCGAGATGGTGCTCAGCATCAACAACTCCAATCTCGAAGCGGCGCGGGCGCTGTCGGGCGGAAGCGCGAAGGTCGTCGTGATCCCCGATTTCGGGGAAGGAATCGAAACGCTCGACCGAAGCATCGACGCACTGGAGCAATGGAAGGTGCCGTATCTCATCGACCCGGTGATCGAGCCGATCGGCTTCGGATTCACGGCGTCGCTGGAGCGCTACGCCGAAGTGCATCGGCGGTACCCCGACGTGGCCAAGCTGATGGGTATCGGCAACATCACCGAGCTCACCAGCGCCGATACCACGGGGGTGAACGCGATACTGATCGCCATCTGCGAGGAGACCGGGGTCCGCGCCGTCCTCACGACGGAAGTGATCCCCTGGGCTCGCGGTGTGGTTCGCGAAATCGACGTGGCCCGGCGGCTGATGCATCACGCCGTCACCCGGAAGACGCTCCCGAAGGGGGTGGACGACCGCCTGGTCACGGTGAAAGACCCCAGCATCCTGGAGTACGACGAAACGGAGCTGCGACGGCTCCACGCGGCGGTGACAGATCCCAATTTCCGGATCTTCACCGACCGCGACACGATCACGGTCTTCAACGACGAGATCTTCGTCCGCGGCATCGACATCCAGGACATCTTCCGGCAGCTCGGCGTGGACGAGCCGACCCACGCCTTTTATCTCGGCCGCGAGCTGATGAAGGCCAGGCTTGCCCTCACGCTCGGCAAGACCTACCGGCAGGAGGGGGCGCTCAACTGGGGTTACCTCACGCCGCCGGATGACGTGAAATCCGAGCATGTAAAGATTTCCCCGCGGCGCCATCGCCCCCCGGTGCGCCGCGCAGAGGGCCAATGAGCCTCGAGTGGGCCCCGCTGGTCGAAAATCTCGGTGAGGGCGGCGACCCGGTCGACGTGGCCGAACGATTTCTCGACCTGCCATTTCCACTCTTTCTCGACAGTGCCACCGGCGCCACGCCCCGGTCCGAGGTGCACCCGCTCGGCCGCTACTCCTTCTTTTCCGCTGACCCGTCGATCGTCATCCGAAGCAGGGACGGTGTTTCCGAGGTCACCGGCCCCGGTGCGGAGACGACCCGGTCCGGGACCGACCCGCTCCTCCTCGCTCGCGATCTACTTGGTCCGTTCGCCACGGCCCCGGTGTCCGGACTCCCGCCGTTTCAGGGCGGGGCCGCCGGCTACATCGGATACGATTACGGGTCGCTGCTCGAGCGGCTGCCGGCGGCTCGCCATGACGACCTGGGCCTGCCGGACGTGGTGCTGGGGATCTACGACTGGGTCATCGCCTGGGACCACCGGCTGGGCACCGCCTGGGTCATCTCGACCGGGATTCCGGAAACCGGCGCCGAACGGACCCCGCGGGCGACGGCACGGCTGGACCTGGTGCGGGAACGGCTCCGCGGGTCTCCGAGGGCCGGGAATACCAGGAATCCGCGGCCGAGCGAGACCGCTGCCACGCCCGCACCGTCGTACCCGGTGCTGGGCGTCGACAACGCCGGGGCTATCGGCCTCCGCTCGACCTTTACCCACCGCGGCTATCTCGATGCGGTGGCCCGCGTGCGCGAGTACATCGTCGCCGGCGACATCTTCCAGGCCAATCTCTCGCAGCGGTTCCAGGCCGCTGTCCCGCGATCACTGTTCGATCTGTATCGCAAGCTTCGTGAAAGAAACCCGGCCCCCTTCGCCGCCTACCTCGATTTCGACGAGGTGACGGTGCTCAGCGCTTCACCCGAGCGCTTCCTTCTTCTCAGCGAGAATGGCCGCCACGTCGAGACCCGCCCCATCAAGGGCACGCGTCCGCGCGGACTCGGCCCGATGCATGACGCCGCGCTGGGCCGGGCGCTCGCCGAGAGCGACAAGGACCGGGCGGAGAATGTGATGATCGTGGATTTGCTGCGCAACGACCTTTCCAGGGTGTGCCGCCCGGGTACGGTCCGCGTTCCGGAGCTGTTCGCCCTCGAGCACCTTCCGACGGTCCATCACCTGGTATCCACCGTGGTAGGAGAGCTGGAGCCCGGGGCCGATGCCGTCACGCTCCTTCGGGCCGCATTTCCCGGCGGCTCGATTACGGGCGCTCCCAAGGTGCGGGCGATGGAGATCATTGCCGAACTGGAGCCGACGCAGCGGGCGGTGTACTGCGGCTCGGTCGGCTATCTCAGTGTCACCGGCGCCATGGACACGAGCATCGTCATCCGAACCTATGTGGCCACGGGTGGGCAGATATACTTCCAGGCCGGCGGCGGCATCGTCGCGGATTCGGACCCGGAGCTTGAGTATCGGGAAACGCTGGACAAGGCGAGGGCGTTGATCGAAGTGCTGGCCTCATGATTCTCCTGATCGACAACTACGATTCCTTTGTCTACAACCTCGCCCGCTACGTCCGCGAGCTCGGGGAGACGCCGGTCGTGGTGCGCAACGACGCCGTCTCGGTCGACGAGATTCTCGCCTCCCCGCCGTCGCACATCATCATTTCCCCGGGTCCCTGCTCGCCGGCCGAGTCCGGAATTTCCACAGCGCTCGTCGTCCGTGCCGGCCCCACGATTCCGATTCTCGGGGTCTGCCTCGGCCATCAGTGCATCGGCGCGGCGTACGGCGGCGAGATTGTCCGGGCAGGGCGCCCCATGCACGGCAAGATCTCGCGGATTCATCACCGCGGGACCGGCCTCTTCAGCGGGCTGCCCTCGCCCTTCCGCGCCACGCGCTATCACTCACTGGTCATCGCCCCCGCCTCGGTGCCGCCGGAGCTGGAGATCACGGCGACTGCGGAGGATGGCGAGATCATGGCGGTGCAGCACACGCGCCATCCGGTCTACGGCCTGCAGTTTCATCCGGAGTCCGTGCTCACGGAGCAGGGCTACCGGCTTCTCGATCACTTCCTGCACGGGGTGCCCGAGGTGCCGCGCCAGCTGCCGCTGGCGGCCGACGGCGCCCTCGTCGCGTACGAGCCCACCGTCAGCAGCCTCGCCTCCGACCCCCCACCGGTGGATCTCGTCCGGTGATCATCGAGTCGATCGTCACGACGATGGACGAGGCGGGGACGATCAACTTCGCGCCCATGGGGGTCGAGTGGGGCGAGGAAACGATCGTCCTCAAGCCCTTCCTCGAGACCACAACCTATCGCAACATCGCGGCGACGCGGGTGGCGGTCGTCAACCTCACCGATGACGTGATGCTGTTTGCACAGGGCGCCATCTCGAGCCCCCAATACCCCTGGGTACCCGCCGTGGCCGTCCGGGGAGCAGTGATCGAGGCGGCGTGCTCCTGGCGTGAAATCGAGGTGGTCACGATCGACTCGACGCCCCCACGCTCCCGGATCGAGACACGGGTGCGGCACACCGGTTTCCGTCGCGAGTTTCTCGGTTTCAATCGCGCGCGGCATGCGGTGCTCGAGGCCGCGATCCTCGCCACCCGCACACATCTGCTGCCGCCGGAGGAGATTCGAGCCGAGTACGGCAGGCTCCAGGTGATCGTGGACAAGACCGCGGGCCGCCGCGAGCAGGAGGCCATGGCGATGCTGACCGCATATGTCCGCTCGCGGTAGCCTCTTCGTCGAGGCGTCGGCCCGCCTCCATTTTGGCGTGCTCGACTTGCGCGGGTCCCTCGGGCGCCGTTTCGGGGGCCTCGGCGCCTCGGTGCCCGAGCCGTCGCTTCTCCTCGAGGCGGCGCCCGCCGGGCGAGTGACGGCCGACGGGCCCGACGCGGGGCGGGCGGCGGAGTTCGCGCGGCGATTTCTCTCCTACAATGGATTGGCGGGCGGCGTCCGGCTGACGGTGCATCGGGCTATCCCGCCGCACAGCGGGCTGGGCTCCGGAACCCAACTCGGGCTGGCTGTAGCGCGGGCCCTGGCGGCACTCTACGACGTGACGGCGGAGGCGCCGGAGCTGGCGCGCGCCGTCGCTCGAGGGGAGCGATCCGCCATCGGCACCTGGACATTCGCCCGTGGCGGCTTCATCGTGGAGGGTGGCAGACGCGAGGGCTCGCTCTCGATCGCGCCGTTACTCGTCCGACTCCCCATGCCGGAAAGCTGGCGGTGCGTGATCGCGGTGCCGACTGGCGATCCCGGACTGAGCGGTGAAGCGGAGTCGGCCGCGTTCAGGAAACTCCCGCGTCCAGCCGAGCGGGACGTGGAGCGGGTGGCTCACGTGGTGCTCATGCAGCTGCTTCCCGCACTCGTCGAGGAAGACCTGCGCGGCTTCGGCTCGGCGCTGACCACGGTGCAGCGAGTGACGGGTGCGTGGTTCGCGCCGGAACAGGGCGGCACCTTCGCACCGGGCCAGACGGCGGCGCTGGTGACCAGGCTGGCCGAATGGGGCGCGGCAGGCGTTGGACAGAGCTCGTGGGGACCTGCAGTGTATGGTCTGGTCGGGAGTGAAGAGGAGGCCAGGTCGCTCGCGGCGCGGGCTCGCGAGCTCCTCGGCGCGGACGGCCAGGTTTTCGAGGGGGGTTTTGCCAACAGCGGAGCCCGGGTCTGGGCCGCCGAACCGGCTGCCAGTCCTGATTGACAGTTCATTTTTCAGGATGTATACTGGCCCCTCTAAGCCTCCCTTACGCGACGACTTGACTGGTTTGTGAAAACGAGTGCAGTGTGTACGGATACTCGCTCTCCCCGACCATGGCGGAGTCTCCGGCAAGGTAGCGGAAGTGTTTTCGGGCGGTTCGGTGGACTGGCCGCCTCCCCAGTTCCAGTTCATTTACTGAAACACAGAGTAGTTCAGCGGCGACGCTGAGGGGTGAGATGGGCTTGTTCCCGTTCGCTTCCACCGTTGGCTCGATGTCGAATTGGTCCACGGACCTCGCGAATGCGCACACCATGCGCAATCCGCGGGATGCGTGGCACTCGGCGTGTTGCTGGCGTCCGAACGGGCCCGACCGTACTCGTCACCGCATGCGCTCGCCATCCTTCTTCGACCTTTACCGCCATCCTCCTGATTCCGCCTCGTGCTCCGGCGCGGTCCCGCGTCCTGTGGGTCGTTTGCGCCCCCGATACATCCGTCGGGCCGGTGGCGAACGTAGGCCAACGGCAGAGCGCGGTCAGCCTTGACCGTCATGGATCGACTTCGTCGGCAATCGTGGCACGCAGCAACGAAATGCAGTAGAGCAGTAGAACCACCCTTCATCCTGAGGTCAGTTATGAACCGCTTTACCCAGAAGGTGCTGTCTGGCGGCATCGCGGCGGGGCTGACGGTAGCCGTAGCCGTGTCCGCCAACGCCCAGGCGGCTCGTTCGGGGGCTTGGACCCTGAACGGCAAAGAGGGCGAATGGACGATGGCCGGCCGTGACTACAGCCTGCAGCGGTTCAGCCCGCTCAAGCAGATCACGACGGCCAACGTCGGTGAGCTGCGGCCGGTCTGGTCGTTCTCACTCGGCACGCTGCGCGGGCAGGAAGGCGCTCCGCTCGTGGTGGGCAACGTCATGTACGTGCAGACCAGCTTCCCGAACATCGTCTACGCGCTCGACCTCTCGAAGGCCGGCGCTCCGCAGATCTGGAAGTACGTGCCGAACCAGTCGCCCGACGCGATTCCAATCGCCTGTTGCGACCTGGTCAACCGCGGACTGGCGTACAGCCCGAGCGGCAAGATCTACATCCAGCTCCTCCAGGGCGAACTGCTGGCGCTCGATGCGAAGACCGGCAAGGAGCTGTGGAAGGTTCATCACCCCGAGAAGTCCGCTGCGGGGCCGGAAGCGACGAACTACAAGCAGGGCGCCACGATGACCAATGCCCCGATCTACATCAAGACCAAGTCGGGCAAGGAAATGGTCATCATGGGCATTTCCGGCGGTGAGTTCGGCGTGCGCGGCCGCGTGACGGCCGTCGATGCCAACAGCGGCGAGCACCTGTGGACGGCCTACAGCACGGGCCCGGACAGCGAAGTCCTCCTCGACGGCGACGCGAACGCGAACTATCCGTCGCACAAGGGCAAGGACCTCGGCGTCAGCACCTGGCAGGGCGATGAGTGGAAGCGGGGTGGCGGCACCACCTGGGGCTGGTACTCCTACGACCCCGACCTCGATCTCTTCTACTACAGCGTCGGCAACCCGGGGACCTGGAACCCCGACCAGCGGCCTGGCGACAACAAGTGGTCGATGACGATGTTCGCACGCCATCCCGATAACGGGCATGCGGTGTGGGCCTACCAGATGACGCCGCACGATGAGTGGGACTATGACGGCGTCAACGAGAACGTCCTCTTCGAGAGCGGCGGCAAGAAGCTGCTCGCCCACTTCGACCGTAACGGCATCGGCTACACGGTCGACCGGACGAACGGCAAGGTCATCGTCGGCAACGCCTATGGTCCGATCAACTGGGCCAAGAGCGGCGGCACGGGCACCCCGGTCGAGGGCGTCGTGACCACCGGCGTGCCGGTCAAGGATCCGAAGTACGGCACCTCCTCGAAGAAGAATGGCGAGGGCATCTGCCCGGCCGCCATCGGCTTCAAGGATCAGCAGCCGTCGGCGTACTCGCCGATCACCGGCCTCTTCTACGTCCCCACGAACCACATCTGCATGGACTATGAAGGCGTCGAAGTGAAGTACACTGCCGGTCAGCCGTACGTCGGCGCGATCGTCCGGATGTTCCCGGGCCCCGGCGGCCATCGTGGCCGGTTCATCGCCTGGGATCCGATGAAGGGCAGCGTGGTGT
>JBDTTA010000078.1:0-11162 GCA_039930845.1 Gemmatimonadales bacterium | reverse complement strand
CGCGCTGTCGATCTCACCGTCGCCAAGCTCGGCCGCAAGGCGGGGCGGTGTCGCACCCTATGGACCCCGCTCGACGGGGGTGACGTGCCTGATTTTGCCGCGCTGGTGAGGCAGGTCGAGTCCCGCGCCGGTGGGGCGCTCGCGCCGGCGGGAGCGGAGCGGCTGGCGCACAATCACGGCAGCGACTTCGACCGGATCTTCCAGTTGGCCGAGGGGTCGCCTGAGCTGCTCGGCGAGATCGGGTCGAGCGGGGTCCTGCGCGCCGAGGTGATCTACGCCATCCGGAGCGAGATGGCGCACCGGCTGGCCGATGTGGTGTTCCGCCGGACCGATCTCGGCACGGGTGGCGACCCCGGCGAAGCTGCGCTGGTCGAGTGCGCCGGCATCGTCGCGCGGGAGTGCGGGTGGAGCGCCGAGCGGACCCGCGAGGAGCTGGGAGAGGTCCGAGCCCGCTTCGGCCACGCCCCTATGGGATTCCGCGCGCCAAGGCGAAATTGACGCCATGCACCAGGAATCGCCGCCCGTCGGGCGAGTCGTCGCCACCGAGCTCAAGCCGTCCACTCCGCATCAATTTCATTTCTGGACCGCGCGGGAATCCGCGATCGGCATCGGGGCCATCGTCCGCGTGGAAGAGCGCGGGCGCACCGTCTTCGGCGTCGTCACCGACGGCGTCGCCTATAGCGACCTGGTGACACCGATGCACGCCGTCATCGGCGCCGACGGCGATCCGGTCGCCGCCGTCGAGGAGCCGAGCCAGCGCGCCGAGATCCGGCTCTATACCGCGGCGGTGCTGCGGCAAATTCCCGAAGAGCCACTCCAGCCGGTGCCGCTCGGCTCGGTCTGGCTCGCCTCCGACGCCGATGTCGTGCTTGCCCTCCGCATGGACGCCTATACGACGGGCACCCGACCCACGGGAATCCCCGTTGGGCTCTACGCCGCCGGCGGTCTCGAGTCTCCCGTCTACCTCGACTGCGACTTTCTCCTCGGCCCCGAGGCGGCCCATCTCAACATCACCGGCGTCTCGGGGCTGGCCACGAAGACGAGCGCCGTCGAATTCCTCCTGTCGAGCATCTTCCAGACCTTCCCGGCACACAAAGGCTCGGTCGCCGCCGTGTGCTTCAACGTGAAGGGGCCGGACCTCTGCTTTCTCGACCAGCCCGGACCGCTGACCGACGACGACCTGCATCTCTACGACAAGTTGGGCCTCAGTCCCGAGCCGTTTCGCGACGTGCAGTACTACGCCCCGTTCAAGCCTGACGGCGTGAACCTCAATACCCTGCGCAGCCACGAGTCGCTTGCTGCGAACACCCACCCCCTGGTCTGGGGACTGCGCGAAGTGCTCGACTACGCCGAGGTGGTGCTCAACCGCGACGATGTCGATGCCAAGGCGGATGCGTTCATCGATTTTCTCGCGGAGCGGGTCGTCGGAAAGGAATATCGGGACGAATCGCTGCGCGGACGGCCGTTCCTGGTGCAGAGCTTTGCCGACCTCGATGAATTCTTCCGTGCGATCTTCGATTTCATGGAGGCAATGGGCAAGGGCGGGGAAGTGTGGAAGACGCATCACGTCGCCACCATCCGGAAAGTGCGGAACCGGCTGAGCAATATCTCCACCCGCTCCAAGGGGCTCGTGACCGACGATGGCGCCGCGAGCGATCTGCCCTGGGGCGCCTTTGGCGACCGGAGCGTCCACGTGGTCGACGTGGCCGGCCTCGACCCGCTGGCGCAGGACCTGGTCTTTGCCCGCGTGGTCTCCCGCCTGCGGGAATATCTCGAGCGGCGCGAGCTTGGCGTCGACCACGTCGTGGTCTTCGTGGACGAGCTCAACAAGTACGCGCCAGCCGACGGCCCCGACACCTACGTTCGCAAGATGCTCCTCGATCTGTCGGAGCGCGGCAGGTATCTGGGCCTCGTCCTCTTTTCCGCGCAGCAATTCCGGTCGCAGGTGCAGCGCCGGGTCGTCGGCAACGCGGGGACGGCCGTCTACGGCCGCATGGATCTCGATGAGCTGGCCACGCCGGGATACTCGACCCTGTCACCGGCGACGAAGATCAAGCTCGCCACGCTCCCCAAGGGCGAGCTGATGCTTCGGCATCCGCACTTCACCCAGCCGATCTTCGTGAAGTTTCCCCGGCCCGCCGTCCTGACCAGCCGTGAGGCCATCGAGCGCTTCCCCCCGGCCGCGGAGCTGCCGTTCGCCGCCGCGGTCGTGAGACAGCTTCGCCTGCTCGACCGGAAGATTTCCGCCGCCGCGGTGGAGACGATGATCGACGGCCGGCGCGACGACGACGTCCGGCGCGCGCTGTCCGCCACCAGGCGCGAGCGGCCGGTCGAGCCGCTCGCCTTCTTCAGTGCGTGTCTGGGACGCCGGATCATCGGAGAGGCCGTCGTGCCGCGACGCGGAATACCCGCGGTCAAGCGAGGGGATGATGGGTACGGGGGATGAGCTTCCTGCCGGCTCGTAGGTGGACTCTAGACGTCGTCCGGCTTCGTGTCGGACAACACGCGGCGCACCTTGCTCCGGAACAGGCGCGTCCGGCTCGTGATCCAGCCGGCGTCACGCACCTGCTCCTCCTCCCGCAATTCCTCCCACGCCATCGCGATCCCCTTGCGGCCGAGATAGCCGAGGAGGCGGGTCGGGTGCTCCCGCTCGACCACCGGCAGCCGGCCGACGCCGTTGCGGATCATCTTGTCCACCGCTTCCTCGAGCATCTCATCGGGGAACGCCACGATCGGTGAGGAGGCGCCGGCTTCCAGGACGGTCAGAGGCTCGCCCGGCCGCTCGAGCGCCTTCACCACATCGCCGCGGGTAATCAGGCCTACCAGCGCACCCGCCTTGTCCACGATCGGCCACGCATACTGGCGTTCGAGGACGGAATTCTGGGCGGCCAGGCGGCCGAAGAGCGCGTCGACGGTCATGTCGGCAGAAACGGTGGGCACGTCGTGCTGCATGACGTCCTCCACGCGCACCCGGGCCAGCGGGTTGACGATGTACTCGCGCATCACGTGGTATCCCCGACGGGCGACCTTCTCGGTGAGGATCGACCGCCGCATGATGAGCACGGTGACGGCCTGGGCTCCGACGCACGCGATGAGCAGCGCGGGGAGCACCTGGATGTCATCGGTCAGCTCCAGCATGAAGGCCACCGCCGTGAGCGGCGAGCGCATGGTGCCGCCCATGATGGCGGCCATGCTGAGCATCGCCCAGAGTCCGGTGTCGCCGGTGGGAATCCAGCGGGCCTCGATGGCGCCCAGCGCGCCTCCCATGATGAGGAGCGGCGCCAGGACGCCACCGGACGTGCCCGAGCCGAGCGCGATGGCCCAGATCACCGCCTTGGTGATGGCCAGGCCCAGCAGGAAGCCGCCGACGAGATGGCCGTTCAGGAGATCGCCGATCGTGTCGTAGCCCACGCCGAGGGCGCGCGGGAACGCCAGGCCGCCCAACCCGATGAACAATCCGCCAATGACCGGCCACCACATGTAGTGGATCGGCAGCTTGGCGAAGAGATCCTCGAAGGTATACACCAGCCAGGTCAGGCCTCCCGACGCGAACCCGGCCGCGATGCCGATCGCGAGCGCGATGAGCAGCTCCTGCCAGGCCAGCGCCGAGTGCGCCGTGACCGAGAAGATCGGGCCCGCTCCGAGCAGAGGAACGCGCACCGCTCCCGCCACGGCGGCGGCCGCGGCCACCGGAATGAAGCTCCTCGGCTTCCACTCGAAGAGCAGCAGCTCGACGGCGAGCAGGACCGCGGCCAGCGGTGTCGCGAAGATGGCCGCCATGCCGCCCGCGGCGCCGGCCACCAGCAGCGTCTTTCGCTCGGCGGCCGAAAGATGAAAGGCCTGCGCGAAGAGCGAGCCCAGGGCGCCGCCGGTCATGATGATCGGGCCCTCGGCGCCGAACGGACCACCGGTGCCGATCGAGATCGCGGAGGAGAGCGGCTTCAGCGCGGCGACCTTGGCGCTCATCCTGCTCTGGCCGATGAGAATCGCCTCCATCGCCTCCGGGATCCCATGCCCGCGGATCTTCTCCGATCCGTAGCGCGCCATCAGGCCGACGATGAGCCCGCCCACCATCGGCACCAGCACGGCCCACCAGCCGAGGTGGTTGTCGGCCGGCGACACCAGCACCGAGCTGAGCCGGTGATAGTAGACGAGGTTGGTAATACTGCCGATCAGCCAGACGAGGGCCACCGCCACGAGCGCGCTGATCACGCCGATGACAGCCGCCATCGGTGTGATGAGGAGGAGTCGGGAGTCGGTGGTGAAGTCGCTGAGACGGTCGTCCTGCCGGGGGCCCGGCAGTGATTCGGAGGGCGATGGCGCGGCGGCTTCCGAATTTGTATTGGAACTCATGGAATCAACCTAACGCGGCCCTCACCGGTACGCCAAGTTGGGTGCGGCGCCCGGCGTAGGCGCTGATGGATTCCGGGAGCCCTTGATTTAGCAAAGGGTTACGAGACATTTATGGAGTGAAACTCGCGCACATCGCCGATCCCCACCTCGGAATACGGCAGTATCATCGCCAGACGTCGGCCGGCATCAACCAGCGCGAGGCCGATGTCGCCCATGCTTTCCGCGTCGCCATCGACGGCGTCATCGCCGCTCGACCCGACATCGTGGTCGTGGCCGGCGATCTCTTCCATTCGGTCCGTCCCACCAACGCCGCCATCGTCTTCGCCTTCCGGCAGTTTCAGCGCCTGCGCGAGGCGCTGCCGGCCGCCCCCGTGATCCTGATCGCCGGCAATCACGATACGCCGCGCTCCTCCGAGACCGGCAGCATCCTTCGGCTGTTCGACGAATTGGGGGTGTTCGTCGCGGCCGACGAGGCGCGCCGGTTCGACTTCCCTGCGCTCGACCTTGCCGTCCTCGCCGTGCCCCATCAGGCACTCGTCGGCGAGGGACGTCCATCGCTCCGCGCGGAGGGCGGCGAGCGATACCGCGTCCTGCTCCTCCATGGTGAGGTCGAGGGGGTCTTCCCGGCCGACCGGAGTGCAGCGGAATACGGCGGTGCGCTCGTCGGCGCGCGCGAGCTGGCCGCCGGAAACTGGAGCTATGTGGCGCTTGGCCACTACCACGTGCAGATGGAGGTGGCGCCCCGCGTCTGGTATGCCGGAGCGCTCGAGTACGTGAGCCCGAATCTCTGGGGGGAGCTCGAGGACGAGAGCATGCGCCGGACGCCGGGCAAGGGCTGGCTTCTCGCCGATCTCGACAGCGGGCTGGTGGAGCGCTACCCCGTACCACTCGCGCGCGAGATCATCGACCTCGATCCGCTCGAAGGCGCGGGTCTCCTCGCGGCCGACCTCAACGCGGCCATCGCCGGCAGAATCACGTCGATTCACGGCGGACTCGCGGGCAAGATCGTCCGGCTGCAGGTGTGGAACGTTCCCCGTCACGTCGCGCGCGAGCTCGACCATGCCGCCATTCGTGGCTGGAAAACGGCGGCGCTGCACTTTCACCTCGATCTTCGACGCCCCGAGAGCCGACGGATCGTCGGCGTCGGCGCCCCCGGCCGCCGGCAGACGCTGCCTGAGCTCGTGCACGAATACCTCTCCAGCCGGAAATTGCCGGACAACGTGGACCGGGAGGAGTTCGTGCGGCTCGGCGCGGAGCTCATGGAGGCCCCCGAGTCCGATCTGGTGGCGACCTGATGCAGATCCACCGGCTGCGGCTCCGCAATTTCCGCCAGCACGAGAACACCGACCTCGCGTTCGGCGCCGGTCTCACGGGCATCATCGGCCCGAACGGCGCGGGCAAGACGACCATTCTCGAGGCGATCGCCTGGGCGATGTATGGCATGCCCGCTGCTCGCGGCAATCGCGAGACGATTCGCCGGCGGAGCGCCCCGCCGCGCGCGCGGGTCGAGGTGGAGCTCGAGTTCAGTCTCGGCCCTCACGCCTATCGCGTCCTCCGGACGCTGCATTCCGCCGAGTTGTATCGCGACGGCGATCCCGTTCCCATGGCCAACTCGATCGCCGCCGTCACCGAGCGCGTCACCCGGCTGTTGTCCATGACGCGAGACGAGTTCTTCAACACGTACTTCACCGGCCAGAAGGAGCTGGCGGTGATGGCACGGATGAGCGCTCCCGAGCGGGCACAATTTCTGTCTCGCGTCCTCGGGTACGAAAAGATCCGGGAGGCACAGGATCGCCTCAAGGAGCGTCGGACCGTGTTGAGGTCGCGTCTGGAGACGCTTCGTGCCGGGCTCGCCGATCCCGCCGAGCTCGACGCTGCCGAAACGAGGGCCCGGGCCCGTCTCGCCGCCGCCGCCGCCGCGGAGACGTTGGCGGCGGAGACATTCGCCGCCGCCGAGGGAAAGTTGTCGGCCGTGCGGCCTCGCTGGGAGCAGCTCCAGCAGCTTCGCGACACGGCGCTGGCGCTCGAGGCCGAGGTCCGGGTGGCCGACCACCGGGTGTCGGCGGCGGCGGAGCGGGCGCAGCGGCTGGAGCAGCAGGTGGCCGAAGGGACGGCCGCGGCAGCGACGCTCGAAGAGGTCTGGAGCCGGCTGGCTCCGCTCCCCGGTCTCCGCGCCGAAGTGGAGCTCCTCGATCGGCAGGCCGAGTCGTGGACACAGCGGCAGAGTCTCGTCGCCCAGCAGGAAGAGGTGCGGATCCACCTCTCCTCCGTGCAGGAGCGGATGGTGCACCTGCCCGACGCCGCCGCATTGCAGGCCGCGCGCGATCGGGTGAGCGAGCTGCGGGCGGCGCTGACGGCGATCACGCTCGACGCCGAGACACTGCGGACCGCATGGGTGCGGGATGCGCAGGATGCGCAGACCAAGCGCCAGGGGCTGCTCGACCAGTATCAGGAGCTCAAGGAGCAGCGCCAGCTCATCGTCGGCGCCGGGCCCGACGGCGTCTGCCCGACGTGTGCCCGGCCGCTCGGCGCCGAGTACCCGACGGTGCTTCAGCTCCTCGACGCGCAGCTCGAGGCCATCGTCGCCAACGGCAACTTCTACAAGCAGCGGATCGAGCAGCTCCAGGACGAGCCGAGAGACCTCAACGAGCTCGACGGTCGCCGGCTCCTCCTCGAACGGGAACTCTCGGAAGCCACGGGAGAGCTGGGGCAGCTCAATGCGCAGGCACAGGAGACCGGACGCCTGAAGGAGGAACGCGATCGGCTGGTGCTCCGCGTTGGCCAGCTCCAGGCGGCGCTCGATCCGCTGCTCGGCAGCTACGATGCGCCGCGGCATCAGGCGCTGCTCGTGGAGATCCGCGAGCTCGAGCCCCTGGCCCTGCAGGCCGAGCGCCTTCGCGCCGTAGGAGACCGCACGGCCATCCTCACCACCGAGCTGCAGGCGGCCGCCGTCGAGCGGGACACCACCGCGGCACTCGTCGCGGCGCTGACCGGCAGGCTTGCCGGGCTCGACTACAGCGAAGCGGTGTTCCGGGAAACGAGGGAGGCGGAGTCGCTGGCGCAGCGCGCGCGGGCGGAGGCGGAGCTCCTGCTCGAGCGGGCGAAGGGAGAGCATCGCGCGGCCATGGAGGCGCTCGAGTCGGTGGCTCGTCGTCGGGCGGAACGCGTGGCCAGGGAGCGCGAGGCGGCGACGGTCGCCGGGCAGCTCGCCTTGCACCAGGAGCTCGACCGTGCGCTCACCGATCTTCGCACCGATCTCAATGCCGATTTGCGTCCCGACCTGTCCGAGCTGGCATCGAGCTTCCTCCGCGACCTCACCAACGGGCGGTACTCCGATCTCGAGCTCGACGAGAACTACTGTACGACGCTGATGGAGGACGGTGATCCCAAGGCGGTGATTTCCGGAGGGGAGGAGGACATCGCCAACCTGGCGCTCCGCCTCGCCATCAGCCAGATGATTGCCGAGCGCGCGGGTCAGCCGCTGTCGCTGCTGATTCTCGATGAGATCTTCGGGTCCCTCGACGAGGAGCGCCGGGCCGCCGTGGTCGATCTCCTGCGCGCGCTCGCCGACCGGTTCCCGCAGGTCATCCTCATCACCCACATCGACTCGGTCCGCGAAGGGTTCGATCGGGTCGTGCGGGTGGGAGTGGATCTCGCGCGCGGCGTTTCAATCGTGAGCGAAGAGCCGCTCGGAGGCGAAGATGTGGCGGCCTGACCGGAGCGTACGTGGTCCCGAGCGTCCCGCGGCTCGCGACATCGACCCGTTGAACCGGGTGTTCGCCGAATCGTTCACCGACCGGTACAGCAGGGATGGCCTGGTGGGCGTGCGAGTTCCCCAGCTCACGCACCAGGTCTGGCGCTACGCGCTCGAAGATGCCGGCGATGGGGCGATGGTCTGGCGTGATGCCGAGGGCCACATGGTGGCGTTCAACATGGTCCATCGCTCGGGCACCGAGGGCTGGATGGGTCCGCTCGCGGTGCGCCCCGATCGCCAGGGGGAGGGGATCGGCTCCATGATGGTGCTGCACGGACTCGAGTGGCTCCGCGAGCAGGGCGCGACGACGATCGGCCTGGAGACGATGCCCCGGACGGTGGACAATATCGGTTTCTACAGCAGGCTCCGCCTGGTGCCCGGCCACCTGACCGTCACCCTCGTCCGGGACGTTCCGCGCCGGACTGGGGGACATCTCGAGCTCCTCTCCGCCGCCGGCGGCCTCTTCGACGCGCGCATCGACGAATGCAGGCGTCTGACCGATTCGCTCCTGCCGGGGGTGGACTTCACGCGGGAGATCAGACTCACCCGGGACCTCCGGATTGGCGATACCACGCTGGTGCGCGAAGGACGTGAGCTCGTGGCGTTCGGACTCTGGCACTCGGTGCCGCTCGCGGCCGGACGCCCGAAAGACGAGCTGCGGGTGCTCAAGCTCGCCGCCCGCTCCGAGGAGTCGTTCGACCGTCTGCTCGACGCACTCCAGGGGAGCGCGGCGGGGGACCGGGTGGAGCGGATCGCGATCCGGTGTCAAAGCGAGTTCACCGGCGCGTATTTGCGGCTGGTGGGATTGGGGTATCGGGTACACTGGACCGATCTTCGGATGTTGCTCGATGGCTACCCGCAGCGCTCCCCGGTGCAGGGGATGGTCATGTCGAATTGGGAGATTTGACGCCCTCGAGGGCATCGCGATACACCGCCAGCGTCTTCGTCACGGAATGTCCGAGGGTGAATCGCGCTTCGAAGTCGGCGCGACCGCTTGCCCCGAGGCGAGCCCGCAAGTCGGCGTCTTTCAGGAGCAGGCCGATGCGGTCCCGAAGTGCCTCGACGTCCCCTCGCGGAACGAGGTAACCCGTCTCCCCGTCCCGAACCGACTCGGCGATCCCCCCTACCGACGATGCGACGACGGGCAAGCCGGCCCGCATCCCCTCCAGAATGCTGAGTGGAAAGCCCTCCCAGTTGCTTACGAGCAGGAACACCTGCGCTCCCGCCAATATCTCGGCGACCCCCATCGTTTGTCCCAGGAACCGCACTCGACCTCCGAGCCCCAGCTCGTTCGTGAGCGCCTTTGCCTCGCCCATGAGCGGGCCTTCGCCGATCAGGTCCAGCTCCCAGGACTGATCCTGGAGCTGAGCCAATGCCCGCAACAGCGTGGGTTGGTCCTTTTGAGCCTCGAAACGCGCCACCATGACTAGGCGGACCGGCGCTCTGCGTGGGTCCGCCTTGAGTTCGGCCGGGACGTCCGGCATGCCGTTGTGCACCGCCACGATCCGGTCGGCCGGGGCGATCCGGCCTTCGACCGCGAGCCGCCGGTCGAACTCCGAGACGGTGATGATCCGCCTGGCGAGGGGACCCACGGAGCGCTCGATCTGGCGGTAGACGGCGGCCTTGATCGCCGGGATTCCCGGCGTGAAGGCCCAGCCGTGGGCGGTGAAGACGACCGGGATCCCCAACGACCGCCCCGCGAGCCGGCCGAGAATTCCGGCCTTGGACGAGTGGGCCGCGATCAGATCGGGCCTCAATTCCTTCAAGGTGGCGTGCAGCTCCCGGAAGGCGCGGAAATCTCGCGCGAGTCCGATCGGGACGCGGAGATGCTCCAGCAGGATCGTCGGGATCTGCCGGGCCCGCAGGTCCTGGACGAACGGGCCTTCACCGCTGGTCAGGACGGTGGGCGAATGACCGAGCGCCAGCACCGACGTCGCGAGGTCCCTGATGTGAATCTGGGCCCCGCCGACCGGCTCGGCTCGGGTCACGACGTAGGCGATCCTCACGCCCAGCGCGTCATTGATGGGTTCCTCAGCGAGGTCGGGAACAGGAGTTGAAGGTATCTCGGACGGCGTTGCGGCGGCCAGACGGCCAAAAGTATACCACGACAGCGGTTCCAGCGCCTTGCGTGGGGGGAGGAAGGGAAGGGTAGCGGCGGTGATCTGCGGGAGCTTGCCGGAGTGATTGTTGAGTAGAAATTATACAGCATTTTGTTACAAACCAATGATTTCTGCTTTTGTAACATATTATTATATAATCAATTAACATAAATATTGCATACGATAAAAATCTGACATGTAATGTTTTTGATGATTGTGCTCCTCCACCGAATTCCCTAAATATGCTCACGCCCAAGGGAGGTGGGGGAGTTCGGGAATGGTTGGGTACTACGAATGGAGAGTCCGGAAAGGCCCAGGGCAATGACGTACCTGTTCAAGCTCGTGCGCAGGTTGGCGATCTCACGATCTTCCGTCACGCTTCCCTTAATTGCGCTGCTCGCGGCTTGTGCTGGAGAAAGCACCTCACCCGACGTCGACACCGGCACCGCCGCCGGCGATCCAATTGCCTTACAGGTTTTCCCTCGCTCGGTCACCATCGAGACCAGCCAACGCGTGCAGTTTCGCGGCCAGTCCGAGACAATGACAGGCAGATCCGTCGAGACCTCGCTGGTGTGGACTGCCAGCGGAGGCAGCATCAGGCCCGACGGCTCCTTCTCCGCCAACGCCACCGGCATGTACAGGATCTTCGCCCGTGGCCGCGGGTGGAAGCATACCGACACCGCGCTGGTGCACGTCGTGCCCCCGCAGCCGAAAGTCGTGCAGATCGTCGTTGCGCCGCACCCCAGCACCGTTGAAACGGGTGCCACGCGCGATTTCACTGCGTCCGCGTTCCTCGGCGATGGCTCGCCCGTGCAGCTGGGCGTGAAGTGGTCGGCCACCGGTGGCACTGTCGACGCGGCCGGTACGTTCACGGCGGACACCCTCGCGGGCGACTATCACGTCATCGCGTCGAACCTCACCGGCACCGTCGCGGACACCGCGCAGGTCATGGTGGT
>JBDTTA010000077.1:0-11175 GCA_039930845.1 Gemmatimonadales bacterium | reverse complement strand
GGGGCCGATCGAGCTCCGCGCCATCGCCCGGGACGCGTCGGGGCGGCGCTACGATACCACGGTGGTCACGGTGGACTACCCGCACGTGAGGCCGAGGTCGTTCGTGCGTCCGTCCACGGCGATCGTCAGGGCGACGGCGCTCACGCTCCCGCGACTCGATCGCGTCGGATACATCCGCGGGGCGGCGGATCGGGTTCCCGAGGCGCTTCGCAGCGTCGGCATCCCGCTCACGGTACTCGATGCCCAGGCGCTCGACCGCGGCGACCTCGATCGCTACCAGGCGATCGTCGTGGGCCCGCGCGCGTTTGAGACCGATTCCGCCCTCGTCGAGAACAATGGACGGCTCATCGAGTACGCGCGGCGGGGCGGGCTGGTGATCGTGCAGTATCAGCAGGGACGATTCTTCCACGGCGGATTCGCGCCCTACCCGATGACGCTCGCCGATCCGCACGACCGCGTGACCGACGAGACGGCGGCGATGACCGTCGTGTCGCCGAACGATCCGGTGGTGAACATGCCCAATCGTCTGGGTCCCGACGACTGGAAAGGATGGGTCCAGGAGCGCGGACTCTACTTCGCGCGGAGCTGGGACGCGTCCTATCGACCGGTATTCGAAACGCACGACCCCGGCGAGGGGCCGCTGAAAGGCGGGCTGCTCGTCGCCCGAGTGGGGAAGGGGCGGTATGTGTACACCGGGCTCAGTTTCTTCCGGCAGTTGCCGGCGGGGACGCCCGGCGCGTACCGGCTGTTCGCGAATCTGCTCGCCTTGGCGCAGCACTAGCATGACGAGTGGTCACCGGCCATCCACCGTCGGCTCCTGGCTGTTGGCTGCTCTGGTATCCTTGCCGCTCCTGTCCGGCTGTCACGGCGACGGCCGTATCCCCGTCGTCCTCTACTCGCCCCATGGCCGCGATCAGTTGCTGCTCCTCGAGCATGCCTTCGAGGCGACGCACCCCGGCATCGACGTGCGATGGCTCGACATGGGCTCCCAGGAAATCCTCGACCGCCTTCGTTTCGAGCGGGTCAACCCACAGGCCGACGTCTGGTTCGGCGGGCCGACGACGATCTTCGACCGGGGAATTCGCGACTCGCTGCTCGCGCCCTATCGACCGGTGTGGGCAGTCCACGTCGGGCCCGCGGGTGTGGGTCCCGGCGATCTCTACTATCCCGCCTATCGCACGCCCGCCGTCATCGCCTTCAACAGCCGCCTCGTCTCCCGCGCGGACGCTCCCGACGATTGGGACGACGTGCTCGACCCGCGCTGGCACGACAAGGTGCTCATCCGCGATCCGATGGCGAGCGGCACCATGCGGGCCATCTGGGGGCTCGTCATCGAGCACAGCATCCACGCCACCGGCGACACCACCCGCGCGATGGAGTGGCTCCGCCGCCTCGACGCGCAGACGAAGGCGTATACCCTGAATCCCGCCATTCTGAGTGAGCGGCTGGCTCGCGGCGAAGGGTTGATCACCCTGTGGGACCTGCCCGACATTCTCATCGACCGATCGAAGGGATTGCCGTTCGACTACACCTTTCCAAGGAGCGGGACGGTGGTCATCGACGACGCCATCGGGCTCGTGCGCGGCAGCCGCCACCCGCGCGAGGCCGAGGCCTTCATCGATTTCGTGGGCAGTGACGAGGGGCAGTTGCTGGCCGCGGAGAAGGTCTTTCGTCTTCCCTCGCGGCACGATCTTCCCGCCGACAGGATGCCGGCCTGGGTGGCCGAGGTCGAGCGGGAAATGGTGGTCGCACCGATGGACTGGGATCTCCTGGCGACCAATGGAGCCGCGTGGATGAGCTATTGGGACAGGCACGTGCGGGGCACCGGCCGCAAGGCGGCGCGATGAGCGCCTTCCTCCGGCTCGAGGGGCTCGTCAAACGGTTCGATGCCGTCCTCGCGGTGAACGAGGTCTCGCTGTCCCTCGAGCGGGGTGAGATGCTGGCGCTGCTCGGGCCGAGCGGAAGCGGCAAGACGACGACGCTACGGCTGCTCGCCGGGTTCGAATCGCCCGATGCCGGGCGCGTGATTGTGGATGGAGAGGACGTAACGCGGGTCGAGCCGGTGGCCCGGCGTTTCGGCATGGTGTTTCAGCATTACGCACTCTTTCCCCATCTCGACGTCGGTGAAAACGTGGCGTTCGGGCTCGAGTCGGCCGGCGTCCGCGGCGACGAGCTCCACACGCGCGTGGCGCGGGCGCTTGGCCTGGTGGACCTCGCCGGATACGAGCGCCGCCGGGTGGGACAGCTTTCCGGCGGGCAGCAGCAGCGGGTCGCGCTGGCCCGCGCGCTGGCGCCCGAGCCGCGGGTGCTCCTGCTCGATGAGCCGCTCTCGAATCTCGATCCGACGCTGCGCGAGCGGACGCGCAGGGAGATACGCGAGCTGATCCGTCGCGTGGGCATCACGACAGTGCTGGTGACCCACGAGCAGGACGAGGCGTTCGATCTGGGCGATCGTGTCGCGGTGCTTCGGAGCGGCCGGCTGGAGCAGGTGGGGACGCCCGAGGAGCTCTACAGCGCCCCCGCCAATCGCTTCGTCGGGGGCTTTGTGGGACGCTCGAGCACGCTCGACGTCATCGTGGTCCACGCGGGCCCCGACGCCACGCGCGTCAACATCGAAGGTGTCGAATGGACCGTGGAGACCGCGCCGGGTGTCCCGCCTCCGGCGGCCGGCGCCGCGGTAATGCTGGTACGCCCGGAATCGCTGCGCGTCACCGCTCCAGGAGCCGGGGCGCTTACCGCGACGGTCACCGCGCGCCGGTTCGTGGGGCCGAGCGCGCTGCTGACGCTCCGAACCGAACGGGGAACATTGGTCGAGGCAGCCGCCCCGCCGGCCGCCGCGCGCGTGGGCGAGGTGGTCGGCGTGCTGTTGAGCCGGCGGAATGGCGCCGGGGTGCACCTCTTTCAGGGAGAGCAGGCGTGACGACGCGGCTGAGGCGCAGCTGGCCCGCCGTGGGGCTGCTCCTCGTCCTGGTGTGGCTGATCGTCTATCCCATCGCGCTCGTGCTGCTCGAGGGACTGCGTGGGCCGGATGGATGGGGGCTGCACTATGTCCGGATCTTCCTCGAGCGTCCCACCGAATGGAGCGCGCTCTGGGGCAGCCTCTGGATCTCCCTCGCGAGCGTGGCGCTCTCCGCGGCCATCGGGCTGCCGCTCGCCTTTCTCTTCGCGCGGTACGACTTCCCCGGTGTGAGGGTGCTGGGGACGGTCGTGGCCCTGCCCGCCGTACTGCCGCCGCTTGTGGGGGTGCTGGCCTTTCTCTTTCTCTACGGGGAGACCGGTTTCGTTTCCCTCCTGCTGCAAAAGGTCTTCGGTCTGCAAGAGGCCCCGTGGCGGCTCCAGGGCGCCGGCGCGGTGCTGCTGGTCCACGCCTATTCGATGTACGTCTATTTCTATCTCTTCACCCGCGCCGCGCTCGCCTCGCTCGACGCCTCGCTCCTCGAAGCGGCGGCCAGCCTGGGCGCCCGGAAGTGGCGAGCGGTCCGCCGTGTGGTACTGCCGCAGCTCTATCCGGCGATCGGCGGCGCCGCGCTCCTCACCTTCATGACATCGCTTGGATCCTTCAGCGCGCCGTACATCTTCGGCGGTGGCTTCCGGGTGATGACGACCCAGATCGTGGCGACGCGGCTGAATGGGGACAACGAGCTTGCCATGGTGGAGACGATCTCGCTCACCCTCCTGGCGTTGCTGGCGCTCGCCGTGCTGCGCGGCACCCACGCGCCCGACACGCCGGCGGGGGGCCGCAAGGGCGTGGCGCCGGCCAGGGTCGTCATCCGGAGCCGCAAGGCGCGGCTCGGTCTCGCCGGGCTCGCATGGGGGCTGGCCGCACTCCTCCTGCTGCCGCATCTCACGCTCCTCCTCGTCTCGTTCGTGCCCGCCGGCACGTGGACGGTCGAGCCGGTGCCTCCCGTGTACACCCTCGGAAACTATGTCACGCTGCTGCATGATCCGGTGCGCGCCCGCCCGCTGGTCAACAGCCTGTGGCTCGCCACCGCGGCGACCGCCGTGGCCGTCGCGGTCTCGATCGCCGCGGGCGTGCTGAGCGTCCGGCGCCGCGTTCGCGGCGGACGGGTCATCGAGGCGCTGCTCGCACTGCCGTGGGCGGTGCCCGGAACGGTCTTCGCCATCGCCATCGCCACGGCATTCAGCGTGAACGCACCGTGGGCAGGGCGCGTCATCCTGGTCGGGACCATCTGGATCCTGCCGCTCGCGTATCTCGTTCGGAATCTACCGATCACCAGCCGCGCGGTGCTGGCGGGCTTTCGCGGGCTCGATCCCTCGCTCGACGAGGCCGCGGCATCGCTCGGAGCGGGCCGGGCGCGCGCGCTCAGGCGCGTGACGCTTCCGCTCCTCCGGCCGGCGCTCCTCGCGGGCGCGAGCCTCGCGTTCGTCACGGCATTCGGAGATTTCGTGACCTCGATCATGCTCTACACGTATGACACGCGGCCGGTCTCGCTCGAAATTCTCTCCAGCCTGCGGCAGGCCGACGTGGGTGTCGCGGCGGCGTACGGCGTCGTCCTGATGCTGGTGAGCGCGGCGGTGTTCGCCGTGGGCGCGGACAGCGGAAGCGCCGGATGACCACGAGCGCCACCGGCTCTCGCACCCAGTTCCAGCGGCTCGCCGTGCTCATCGCCGTGAACTTCGTGGACATGATCGGGTTCATGATCGTCCTGCCGCTGCTGCCGTTCTACGCGCTCAAGCTGAATGCGAGCGCGGAAATGATCGGCGCGATGATCGCGTCGTTCTCCATCGCCCAGCTCGTATCGGCCCCGCTCTGGGGCAGGGTCTCCGACCGCTACGGCCGGCGCCCGGCGGTGCTCATCGGCCTTTCGGCGTCCGCCATCGCCTACGTCGTCTTCGGTTTTGCCGACACGGTGTGGCTGCTGTTCGCGTCGCGCCTCGTGCAGGGCGCGGGCGGGGGCACCACCGGCGTGGCGCAGGCCTACGTGGCCGACACCGTCGAGCCGAAGGATCGCGCGCGTGCGCTGGGCTGGCTCTCGGCGGCCACCTCCGCCGGCGTGATGGTGGGCCCGGTGGTCGGCTCTGCCGCGGCGCACCTCGGGCGCGCCGCGCCGGGGCTGATCGCCGCGGCGCTCTGTCTCACCAACGTGTTCTTCGCCTGGCGCTGGCTCCCCGAATCGCGCAAGGAGCAGACAGGGCCGCCGAGGCCGCGCCGGCCGATCTGGCACCCGGCATGGACGGTGGTGCGACGCCCTCTCGATCCGGTGGCGCGGTTCATCTGGATCTATGCCATCGGCATGCTGGCCTTTGCCTCCATGACGTCGGTGATCGCCCTCTACCTCGGCGCGGAGTTCGGCTTCGACGAGAAGACCATCGGCTATGTATTTCTGTATATCGGTGTACTGTCATTCGTGATGCGGAGCCTGCTCCTCGGACCGATCGTGGATCGGATCGGCGAGATCTGGGCGATGCGGCTGGGGACCCTGCTGCTCATCGCGGGCCTGATGACCTACCCGCTTCCGCATACCATTCCGCTCCTGGCACTGGTACTGCCGCTTGTGCCGATCGGCACGGCGCTGCTCTTTCCCGCGACGACGTCGCTCATGTCGCGACACTCCGACCCGAGTGAGCTGGGGACGACCATGGGGGTCGCGCAGACGTTTGCGGGGTTGGCGCGGGTTGCAGCGCCGCTGCTGGCCACGATGGCGTTTCAGCGGCTGGGCCACGGCTGGCCCTTCTACATCGCGGGCGGTTACGTGGCGCTCGTCAGCCTGATGGCGTTCCGCATGCCCACCGTGCGCAGGATGGCAGCAGAGCCCCAGGAAGGAGCGCCCGCCGGATGAGTCTCGAAGAGCGGATGGACCGGCTCGAGCACCGTCTCGCCGTACTGGAAACGCTGGTTCGGCAACTCGCCGCGCCCCGCGGCATTCCGGTCGGATCGGCGCCGGTACTCGATGAAGTGAACGCCGGCCCGATGCCTCCCCGACCTGCCATGGCCGCGCCTGCCCCGAAAATGCCGCCACCGCGGCCGCCGGCTCCGGCCGTCGTGAAGGGCATTTTGCCCCTCACCTCCGAGCAGTGGATCGGCCAGCGGGTGTTCCTGGGGATCGGCGTCGCGGCGCTCCTCGCGGCAGCGGGGTATCTGCTCAAGCTCTCGTTCGAGCGCAACTGGATCACACCGGTCATGCGCTGCCTTGGCGGCGTCGGCGCGGGCGTCGTGGTGGGCGCCATCGGGTGGCGTCTGCACTCGCGGTACCGTACCTACGGCGCCGCGCTCATCGGCGCCGGGGCGGGCATCATCTATCTGAGCGTCTGGGCCGCGGCAAAGCTGTACGGGGTGGTACCGTCCGCGCCTGGCATCGTGGGCCTCGCACTCATCTCGGTCGCGCTCGCGATGATCGCCTACGCGATCAACGTGGAGGCGCTCGGGACGGCCGCGGCGCTCGGCGCCTTCATGGCCCCCGTCCTCCTGGGGGAAAGCCGGGCCAATGCCAATCTCCTGCTCCTCTATCTGGCCAGCATGGCGGTGGGCCTCGGTCTCGTCGCCGCGCGGCGGCGCTGGCGGCTCACCATGCTCGTCGTCGCCGCGAGCTATTTCGGCGTGGGGATCGCCGGCGCCGCGGAGCGGGCGATCCCCTGGGCGGTGCTCGTCTACGGGGTGGGCGGCGGGACGGCGGGACTGTTCATCGGTATGCGGGAGCGGTGGTGGGAGACACGGCTCCTCACGTTTTCCGGCGGGTGGTGGCTGCTGGCTGCCGCCAACGACCGGCTCGCGACGCACTGGGTCACCCTGGTCGCCGCAGTCATTCTCGCGGCGCCCGTCTGGTGGCACGGGCTCAGATCACCGCGCGTGCTCCCGATCCACATGCGTCCCCTCGAGCCGCTTCCAGCTACCGGCACCGCGGAGCCCCTGGGCTGGTCGGCGGGCGAAGCCTTCTATTTCTTCGTCACGCCGTTCCTCCTTGCGTGGGCGTTGCACGCGTCGGCGCCGGGCCGGTTCGACGCCACGCCGGGCCTCGTCGCGCTCGTCGTCGCGATCCCCTATCTCCTTGCCGGCTATCTCCGGCCACTGGCCCCGTTCGCGGCGGTGGGCGCCGCCGCCGCCGGCATCGCGGTCTCGCAGCACTGGGAGGGCGCTCAGCAGGTCTATGTCCTGCTCGGCCTCGCGCTCGTGTGGGCGACGCTCGATCATCGCCTCAACCGGCTCGACGGCCGCTGGTATGGCCTCCTCACGCTCGCCGCAGCGCTCCAATATCTCTTCGATCAGGCGGCGCGGACCCGGGAAGCGAGTGATGCGGCGTTCACCGGCCCGTGGGCACTCGCGCTCTGGGCGGCCATCGCGGCCGCGACGGCATTCGCCAGCGGCGGGTGGCGCACGGTGCCGGAGGGCAGGGAAGAGACGCGCGTCGTCAAGGCGGGCCTCTGGGCCGTTGCTGGTGCGATGACGCTGTTCGGGGTCACCGGGGAGATCCGCCGGTATTTCGAGGTGCGGAGCCTCACCACCGAATCGGCGAGCCTGGCCTCGGGGCTCGCGGTGAGCGCCTGGTGGCTCGTCTTCGCTTCCGCGCTCGTGGTGGCCGGATTCCGCCTCTCGCTCAAGCCCGCGCGCGTCGCGGGGCTCGCGGCGGCGGGCATGGCGGTGCTGAAGGTGGTGTTCTTCGATCTGTCGTCGCTCGATGCCCTCTACCGTGTCGGCTCGGTGTTCATCCTCGCGCTCGTCGCGCTCTCACTCGCGTATCTGTACTACCGGTCGGACCGCAGCGCGCGCACGCCCTGATCAGGAGACTCCGCTCATGTCCAGCGAACTCACCCGTCGATCGTTTGCGGAATCGGTGGCCCTCGCGGCGCTCGCGCCGGTGTTGGGAATCCCCGGCAGCCTGTCGAACGGGCGCTGGAGTGAGACCCTGGCACTCCCGGTGAGCGAGGCGGACGAGCCCGGCGCGCTCGCGAAGGCGCTGGCCGGCGTAATCCGCGCACAGTACGGCAAGCGGCTGAGCCGGGCCGATCTCGTCACGATCACCGGGCAGATCGAGTCGGGAATCGAGCGCGCCGCGGCAATCCGCAAGATCGAGCTCGCCAACGGCGACGAGCCCGACTTCGTCTTTTCCGCCATGCCGGCGCCCGGTGCATCGCCACGGTGACCGACCTCTCCTTCCGCACCATCCCCGAGCTCGGCGCCCTCCTGCGCGGTCGTGAGACGTCGGCGGTGGACCTTGCGCGCCACTTTCTCGACCGGCTGGAGCGGCTCGGCCCCAGGTACAACGCGGTGGTCACGGTGCTCCGCGAGCAGGCGCTCGCCCAGGCGGCGGAGCGGGATCGGGAATTGGCCGCGGGGCGGGACCGCGGACCTCTGCATGGCATTCCGTATGGCGCCAAGGACCTCCTCGCCGTGGCCGGTGCACCGACCACGTGGGGAGCGCGCCCCTATCGCGACCAGATGTTCAAGGATGACGCGACGGTGGTGACGCGGCTGCGCGAGGCCGGCGCCGTCCTCTGCGCCAAGCTGGCGATGGTCGAGCTCGCAGGGGGAATGGGGTACAACCAGGCCTTCGCCAGTTTCACCGGTCCGGGAAAGACGCCGTGGGACCCGTCGTGCTGGTCGGGGGGATCGTCGAGCGGATCGGGCGCGTCGGTCGCCGCGGGACTCGTGCCCTTCGCCATCGGCTCGGAGACGTGGGGATCGATCCAGTTCCCCGCCGCATTTTGTGGAGTCAGCGGCCTGCGCCCCACCTACGGCCGGGTGAGCCGCCACGGCGCCATGGCGCTCAGCTGGACGATGGACAAGCTCGGACCGCTCGCGCGGACGGCGGAAGACTGCGGACTCGTGCTGACGGCCATCGCCGGGTCCGATCCCGACGATCCCACCACGATCCCTTCGGCGTGGCAGCCGGCGACGCGTGGCCGCCGCTGGAAATTCGGCATCCTCAAGGGGACGCTCGACAAGACCCAGCCAGGGGTTGTCCGGAATTTCGAGGCGTCGCTCGCCACGCTGCGTGAGCTGGGAGAGGTCGTCGAAGACCTCGAATTACCCGACTTCCCCTACGACGCCATGGCGGGCCTCATCATCGAGGCGGAGGCGGCGAGCGCCTTCGAGCCGTTGTTCGAGAGCGGGCGAATCACCAGGCTTTCGGCGCCGGAAGATCGAATCGGCGGCTACTCCGGCCAGGTGGTGCTGGCCAAGGACTATCTGCGGGCGCTGCGTCTCCGCCGCCCGGCGGCGGCCGCGCTCCACGCACTGCTCACGGGAGTCGATGCGCTCCTCGCGCCGTCGCTCCCGACCGTCGCCTGGCCGATCGACACGCCGTTCGACAAGGTGTTCCCCGACTACCCCGGTGGCGCCAGCATCGGCGGCGCGGCCAACCTCGCCGGGGTGCCGGGACTCTTCCTGATGAATGGCGTCGGAGAGGGCGGGCTGCCCACCAGCCTTCAGCTCACGGGCGCCGCAGGCACCGAGGCCACGCTCCTCGCCATCGGCGCCGCCTACCAGAGCCGCACGACCCACCACCGGATGAGCCCGCCGGGATTGTGACCCCCACTCGACCGGGATTATATCTCGGCAATTCATCTGCCGACCCCGAAACGTTCAGGAGTGCATGTGACCACGTCGATACTGCCCGTTTCTCCCGCGGCATTCGCCCGGGCGAACTGGGAAGATGTCGCGCCCTACTTCGACGACCTCGCCGGCCGGCCGCTGGACGAGCGCACCGTCGAGAGCTGGCTGCAGGCGTGGTCCACGCTCGAGGAGTTGGTCACCGAAGCCGCGGCGCAGGCGATGATTGCGTACACGATCGATACCTCGGATGCCGGCAGGGAAGCCGATCACCTCCGGTTCTCGACCGAGATCATGCCGAAGATGGAAGAGCGGAGCGTGGAGATGGCCCGGCGGCTGGTCGCGCTGGACTACTCCACACCAGCGCTGGCCACGACCCTGCGGCGCTTTCGTACCGCGATCGAGATCTTCCGCGAGGAAAGCGTTCCCATTTTCTCGGAGCTGGAGGAGCTGAGCGCGAAGTATCAGCGCATGACCGGCTCAATGACCGCGCAGTGGGACGGTGAGGAGCGTGCCCTCCCGCAGCTCCAGCCGTTCCTCAAGAGCCCCGACCGCGCCACCCGCGAGCGTGCCTATCGCGCCTCCACCCGGCCGTACATGGACAAACGCCGGGCCCTCGCCGATCTCTTCGATCGGATGTACACGCTGCGGCAAGCGGCGGCCCGGAACGCGGGGTTCGCGAATTTCCGCGATTACATCTTTCCGGCCAAGTTCCGCTTCGACTACACCCCCGCCGATTGCGAGCGATTCCACTCGGCGATCGAGCGCACCGCGACGCCCGCGGTCGCTCGCATGCTCGAGCATCGCCGCCGCGAGCTCAACGTGGACGTGTTGCGTCCATGGGATCTGGCGGTGGACGCCCACCGCGCCGCGCCGATTCGCCCATTCCGGGATTCGGAGGAGTTCATGGGCACCGCCGCCAGGGTGTTCGAGAGCGTGGACGGCGAGCTCGGCGGACATTTCCGGACGATGATCGAAGAGCGCCTGCTGGACCTCGAGAGCCGGAAGGGCAAGGCGCCCGGCGGATACTGCGAGACGCTCCACTATCGGGGGCGGCCGTTCATCTTCATGAACGCCGTCGGCCTGGTGGACGACGTCATGACGCTGCTCCACGAAGCGGGCCACGCCTTCCACGCCTTTGCCTCCCACGCGCAGCCCCTCATCTGGCAGCGGCACCCCGGCTCCGAGGCCGCCGAGCTCGCGTCGATGTCGATGGAGCTGCTTGCGGCGCCGCATCTGGCAGAGCCGACGGGGTTCTTCGATGAGAGGGATCATCTGAGGGCGTGGCTCGAGCATCTCGAGGACGTCCTGCTCAGCCTGGTGCACATCGCGTCGGTGGATGCGTTCCAGACCTGGATCTACACCAGCGGAGAAGGTGGGGACCCCGCCGCACGCGACAACGCCTGGCTCCAGATCCGCATGCGCTTCGAACGCGGCGTGGACTGGTCGGGGCTCGAGCAGGAGCGGATTGCGCGGTGGTACCGCCAGCTCCACATCTTTCTCTATCCGTTCTATTACATCGAGTACGGCATCGCACAGATCGGTGCGCTCCAGGTGTGGCGCAACAGTCTCAGCGACCCGGTGGCCGCCGTGGCGCACTACCGGAAGGCGCTCGCGCTCGGCGCGGTGCGCGGGCTTCCGGAGATGTACCGCGCCGCGGGGGCCAC
>JBDTTA010000076.1:0-11209 GCA_039930845.1 Gemmatimonadales bacterium | reverse complement strand
CGGCCCTCGATCACTTCTGCCGCGATCTCACCCAGCTGGCCGCCGAAGGCCAGCTCGACCCGACCATCGGCCGGGCCAAGGAAATCGAGCGCGTCATGGAAATCCTGGCGCGCCGCAAGAAGAACAACCCCGTGCTGATCGGCGAGCCGGGTGTCGGCAAGACGGCCATCGTCGAAGGCCTGGCGCTCCTCATCGCCAACGGGCTGTGCCCCGACGTGCTGCGGGATCACCGGGTGCTGTCGCTCGACATGGCGGCCGTCATCGCGGGCACCAAGTACCGCGGGCAGTTCGAGGAACGTCTCAAGGCGGTCATGAACGAGATCGCCCAGAACAAGCAGATCATCCTCTTCATCGACGAATTGCACACGCTCGTGGGTGCCGGCGCGGCCGAAGGCGCCATCGATGCGTCCAACATGCTCAAGCCCGCGCTGGCGCGGGGCGAACTCCAGTGCGTGGGCGCATCGACGCTGAACGAGTACCGCAAATACATCGAGAAGGACGGCGCGCTCGAGCGGAGATTCCAGACAGTCGTCGTGGAGCCGCCAACCGTTCCCGAAACCGTCGAAATCCTGAAGGGCCTGCGCAAGAAGTACGAAGATCACCACCGCATCAGCATTCCCGACGAGACCCTTGTGGCCGCGGCGGAGCTCTCGGAGCGCTATATCACCGACCGCTTCCTGCCCGACAAGGCAATCGACGTGATCGATGAGGCGGGCGCGCGGGCGCGGCTGGCCTCGCAGGTGCCGCCGGCCGAGGTGGCCGAGCTCAAGGCGGCGCTGGAAAAGGTCAATCTCCAGAAGGAGGACGCGGTTCGCGATCAGAACTTCGAGCGCGCCGCCTCGCTGCGCGATCAGGAGCGCGACCTGCAAAACCAGATCCGGCTCAAACAGGAGGAATGGGAAAAGGACCGCCAGACCCGTCGCCCCGTGATCGACGAGGAGGCCATTGCCTTCATCGTTTCGCGCTGGACGGGAATTCCCGTCACGCGGCTCCAGGAAGCAGAAACCGCGCGGCTCATGCGGATGGAAGATGAAATTCACGGGTCGGTGGTCGGTCAGGACGAAGCCATCAAGGCGGTGTCCCGCGCCATTCGCCGTTCGCGGGCCGGGCTCAAGGACCCCAACCGTCCGATCGGCTCCTTCATCTTTTCCGGCCCCACCGGTGTCGGCAAGACGGAACTCGCGCGCGCGCTGGCCAAGTTCCTCTTCGCCGATGCACAGGCGCTCATCCGGGTGGACATGTCGGAGTACATGGAGAAGTTCTCGGTGTCGCGTCTCATCGGCGCCCCGCCGGGCTACGTCGGCTACGAGGACAGCGGCACGTTGACCAAGGCTGTGCGCCGCAAGCCCTACTCGGTCGTCCTTCTGGACGAGATCGAGAAGGCGCATCCCGACGTCTTCAACATTCTGCTCCAGGTACTCGACGAGGGCCACCTGACGGACAATTACGGGCGGGTCATCGACTTCAAGAACACCGTCGTGATCATGACCTCGAACGTCGGAGCCCGGGACATCATGCAGGGCAAGACGCTGGGGTTCCATGGCACCGACGTGAAGGGGAGCTTCGAGAAAATGCAGGAAAAGGTCAAGGACGAGATGAACAAGGTGTTCAACCCCGAATTCCTGAACCGGCTGGATGACGTCATCGTCTTCCATCCGCTGACCAAGGAGCATATCGCGCAGATCGTCACCATCCTGCTCAAGGAAGTGCAGCGGCGCCTGGGCGATGAGGTCAAGCTCACACCCGCGGCGATCGAATTCCTCGTCGAGCATGGGTACGACCAGAGCTATGGGGCGCGGCCGCTCAAGCGCTCGATCCAGCGCTACATCGAGGATCCCCTCAGTGAGAGAATCCTCATGGGTGACTTCGGCCGCGGGGACGAGATCGAGGTGGACGTCGCGCCTGACGGCGAACGGCTCGCGTTCCGCGCGCTGACCGGGACCCAGGCCTAGCTCCGCCAAGCGCCGGCTTCACCAGCCGGCGCACCCACCCTCCACCCCGTGCGGATGCAGCGAATTCCACCGTTCATGGCCGCCGTCGCCCTCCTCCTCGGAGGGCCGGCGGCGCTTTTCGCCCAGGAGCCGGCGGCGCCCAAGGTCGACAGCATCGTGGTCGAGGGGAATGCCCGGCTCAGCGCCAGCCAGATCATCGGAACTGCAGGGATCGTCGTACACCAGCCGATCAACTACCGGGACATTCAGCGTGCCATTACCGCCCTCTTCAAGACGGGGCAGTTCGACGACGTGATCGCCGAGCAGCGCACCACCGGAGACGCCCTCTTCCTCGTCCTCAAGGTCACGGAGCGCCCGGTGCTGCGGAAGTGGGCAGTCCGGGGCGTGGAGCGGCTGTCGGAGGGCGAGGTCAAGGGCCGGGTAAAGCTGGTGGAGGGCCGGCCGATCGACCGCAATGCGGTCGAGCAGAGTCGAGCCTCCATCGATTCGCTCTACAAGCGGGCCGGCTATTACGCGGCACAGGTGAAGACGCTCGAGGTGTCCAGGGATTCGTCCGGCATCCGGCTGGTCTTCGACGTACAGGAAGGCGCCCGCGTGGCCATTGGACAGGTGGTGGTTGATGGGAACAAGCGCTTCAACGACAAGGCGCTCGTGAAGCACATGGCGACTCGTCCCGAAGGCTTCTGGTGGTTCCAGAACGGGGAGTACGACGAGCGAAAGGTCGATCAGGACGTGCGGGAGCGGCTCCCGCACTGGTATGCCGACAACGGCTTCGTCGACTTCCAGGTCACGCACGATTCCCTCGTCTCCGATTCGGCCGCCGGCAAGGCCGTGCTTCACCTCCAGGTGGATGAGGGACAGCAGTACGATGTCGGCACCTTCGACGTCGAAGGCAACCGCCGATTCTCGAGCGAGGAGCTGCAGGCGTTCTATCCCTTCGGCCCGATCCGGGATAATGGCACGCCGCTGGGCGGGGACCGCCCCTACAGCCGCTCCGACTGGGAAGCGGCCACGGAGAAGGTGCAGAACCTCTACGCCAACAACGGCTACCTCTACGCCCAGGTCGAGCCCACCGAAGTGCGGCGCACTGCGCCGGACGGGAAGCACGTCATCGATCTCCGCTGGGCCATCCGGGAAGGATCGCCGGCGACGATCAACAAGATCGAGATCGTCGGCAACGATGTCACTCACGAACGGGTCATCCGCGAGGCCATCGTGCTGCTCCCTGGCGATCTGTTCAGCCGGGAGCGTCTGATTCGCTCCTACCAGAACGTCTCCAACCTCGGGTTCTTCCAGCAGCCGCTCCCATCGCCCGACGTGAAGCCCGCCGCCAACGGGGTGGACGTCGACGTCACATTCCGGGTCGAGGAGCGCCGCACCGGCAACATCAACTTCGGCGCGTCGCTGGGGCAGGGCACCGGGGTCGGCGGGTTCCTCGGCCTCGAGGAGCCGAATCTCTTCGGCCGGGGCAAGCGCGGTCGGTTGCAGTGGCAGTTCGGGTCGAATATCAACGACTTCACCCTGAGCTACACCGATCCCGCCATCCGGGAGAGCCGCATCTCCGGGACGGTGTCGTTGTTCGATTCGCGGGCTCGCTATACGATCGGCGACCTCGGCCAGCAGAAGCGCACCGGCGGATCGGTTCAGCTTGGATTTCCGTTTCTGGGCTCACGGTATACGCGTCTCTTCACGTCGTACTCGTATCAGCGCGTCCGATACAGCGGAGGGTCGCAGGACCTGCGCGCCCGGTTCAATTGCAGCGCCTGCAGCCGCTCCTCCCTCGGCGTGAGCATCCTCCGCGACACGCGGTTCGGACTTCCCTTTGCCACGGGCGGGTCCTACGCCAACGTGAGCGGGGAACTCAACGGCGGTGTTCTGGGCGGCACCGGCAACTACCGGAAGGTGGATCTCGAGGGCAAGTGGTACGCCCCGCTGGGCTCACTGGGCGGCGGCGGAGAACTCGGGGCCGGCGGTGTTCAGTTCGTGCTGGGCCTCACCACCAAGGCGGGATTCATCTTCGGGGATGCGGGACCGTTTTTCACTGAGCTCTACTCGCTCGGCGGGGTGCAGTACGGCATTCCCTTGCGGGGCTACGACGAGTTCTCGATCACGCCGAATGGCTACGACCCCAATGCCAGCAGCAGCTCGGCCAGCGCCGACGCCTTCGGCAAGTCGTATGCTGCGTTTACCGTCGAGGCGGGCGCGCGGGTCAGCCAGTCGCTGTACGTTGACGCCTTCTTCGACGCGGGCAACGTGTATCGCTCGGCAAGGCAGTGGGACCCCACGCGGCTCTTCCGCGGGGCGGGCTTCGGAGCGGCCATCGTGTCGCCGCTGGGCCCGATCGGCGTCGACCTCGGATACGGGTTCGACAAGGTGGACGCCCAGGGACGACCGGCGCCGGGGTGGCAGTTGCATTTCAAACTGGGCAATTTCTTCTAAGCGTCACGCACCTTTCATCGGGAGCAGAGCATGAGGCTGTCCGTCGTGGGAAGCTGGGCCGGTATCCTCGCCCTTTGTATCGCCGCCGCGCCTGCTGCGGCCCAGCAGAGCGGGGCCGGCAAGGTGGCCTACGTGAATACGCAGGCGATCCTCAAACAGACCCCGGGATACGCAGCGGCAGAGTCGACGTTCTCGAAGGAGCTGGAGACCTATCGCGGCGAGGTGCAGAAGCTGCAGGCGAGCCTCGATTCCGCCGCGTCCGATTTCGAGCAGCAATCGGTGATGTTGAGCCCGACCCAGCGCGCGGCCAAGCGCAAGGACCTCGAGGCCCAGCAGAAGAAGCTGGAAGAGCGCACCCAGGAGCTGCAGCAGCGCGCCTCCGGCCGTGAGCGTGAGCTGCTCGATCCCATCCAGACCAAGGTGAACAGCGTCATCGAGGGGATCAGGGCCGCCGGCAACTACGCCGTAATCTTCGACGTGAGCGCGCCGAACAGCGGCATCGTGACGGCCGACAAGTCCCTGGACCTGACGCCGAAGGTGATTCAGCAGCTCAAGTCGGGCACCTGACCAGGTGGGAGCCGCGGGAATGACGGCCCAGGCGGTCGCCGATCTGGTCGGCGGCCGCCTGCTTGGCGATGGGGGGGTCGTGCTTCACGCCATCCGGCCGCTCGACCGTGCCGACCGCGGGTCATTGTCGCTTGCCGTTTCGGGCCGCTACGCCGAGCAGCTCAAGGCATCCTGTGCGGGAGCGGTGCTCGTGCCCGATTCGTTGGCGGCCGTCGAAGGCGGGCCTGCCGTACGGATCGTCGTGCGCGATCCCTACGCCGCGCTCGTCACGGCCATCGGGGCGCTCTTCCCACCCGCTGAAACCCCGGCGGGCGTCGACTCGACAGTGCGCATCGGGGCGGGATGTGTGCTCGGCGAGGACGTGAGCATCGGGGCCTTTGCCGTGCTCGGCCGGAACGTGCGGCTCGGGGCCCGATGCAAAATCGGCGACGGCGCCTCGCTGGGCGACGGCGTTACGGTGGGCGATGACAGCGTCATCGGGCCCCGCGTCGTCTGTTATCGTGAGACCCGGATCGGGTGTCGCGTACTGCTCAAGGCGGGCGCCGTGATCGGCGGGGACGGCTTCGGCTACCTCTCGGATGAAAGGGGACATCATCGGATTCCTCACGCGGGCACCTGCATTCTCGAGGACGACGTCGAGATCGGGTCCAATTCGACGGTGGACCGCGGGAGCGTGGACGACACCGTCGTGGGCCGAGGCACCAAACTGGACAACCTGGTGCACGTGGGGCACAATGTGCGCATCGGTGAGCGGTGCCTGCTGATGGCGGGCGTGGGGGTGGCCGGCAGTACCCGGCTCGGCAACGACGTCATTCTCGCGGGTCATGTCGGTGTGACGGACCATCTGACGATCGCGGACGGCGCGCGGATCGCGGCCAAGAGCGCCGTCTTCGGGGACATCCCGGCCCACGCGTCATTCAGCGGGCACCCGGCCCGCCCGCACCGGCAGTTTCTCAGGGCCCAGGCGGCGCTGTACCGGCTCGCGCCGATCGTTTCCGATCTCGAGCGGATCGCGGCCGCGAATGAGTAGGCGAACCCTTGCCGGTCTCGCGGAGGTCCGCGGCACCGGCCTGCACACGGGGTGCGCCGTCACGGCGCGCTGCATGCCCGCGGCCCCGGGACAGGGCATCGTCTTCCGGCGCACCGATCTGCCGGCCGCGGCGGCGATTCCCGCCCGGCTCAGCCACGTCCTGTCCACCGAGCGGCGGACCGTACTGGGATCTGGAGAGGCCACCGTGCAGACGGTGGAGCATCTCCTGGCGGCCGCCGCGGCCCTTGAGATTGACGACATGACCGTCGAGATCGACGGCCCGGAACCGCCCATCGGCGACGGTTCGTTCACGCCGTATCTCGGCGCCTTCGAGTCCGCCGGGCTGGCGGAGCAACCCGGCGAGCCGGTGGTCTACCGGGTGCTCGCGCCGTTTCAGCTGGCGGAGGCGGATTCCACCTACATCGTCGCGCCCGCGAGGTCGCTGAGGCTCACGACGACGATCGAGTGGCAGCACCCGCTCATCGGTCGGCAGTCGGGGAGCTATGACATCACCGCCGAGTCGTTCGGCCGCGAGCTGGCAGGTGCGCGGACGTTCGGCTTCCTGCACGAAGCCGATGCGCTTCGCTCGCGCGGGCTCGCGCTCGGCGCTGCGCTCGAATCCACCCTCGTCCTCTCCGAAGCAGGGCTGGTGGGCGGAGAGCTTCGATGGGCCGATGAGTTCGTCCGCCACAAGGCGGCCGACATCCTGGGCGACCTGGCGCTGGTGGGCGGCCGGGTGCAGGCGCACGTGATCGCGACGAAGCCGAGCCACCAGGGCAATATTGCGCTGGCCCGGTGGCTCACTCGGACCGGACAGCGCGACGGAGGCGTGGCGATGGACATCGGCCGGATCCTGGACGTCATCCCGCACCGGTACCCGTTCCTGCTGGTCGATCGAATCCTCGAGGTGGAGGGGACGAAGCGGATCGTCGGAATCAAGAACGTGACCATCAACGAGCCGTTCTTTCAGGGCCACTTTCCGGGTCATCCGATCATGCCGGGTGTGCTGATCATCGAGGCGATGGCGCAGGTGGGGGGCATGCTGCTGCTCGGCACGATCGAGGACCCCGACCAGAAGGTGGTCTACTTCATGTCGCTTGATAACGTGAAGTTCCGCCGTCCGGTGCTGCCTGGCGATCAGCTCCGGTGCGAGCTCGAGATGATCCAGAATCGCGGGCGGACCTGCCGGATGAAGGGCATCGCCTACGTCGATGGCAACGTCGTCGCGGAAGCGGAGATGATGGCGCGGGTGGTCGACCGGTGACAGGGAGCGTTCATCCAACGGCCATCATCGATCCCGGGGCGCAGATCGGCGCCGGCGTCGAGATCGGTCCGTGGGTGATCGTGGGCGAGCAGGTGACGATCGGCGACCGGTGCCGCATCGGGCCGCGGGCTCGGCTCGAGCGGAATGTGCGACTCGCGGACGGCGTGAGCGTCGGCGACGGCTCCATCCTCGGCGGCGCACCGCAGGACCTCAAGTATCGGGGCGAAGAGACCTGGGTCGAGATCGGGCAGGACACGATCATCCGCGAGTACAGCACGATCAACCGCGGCACGTCGCAGAGTTTCCGGACCACCGTCGGCGAGCGCTGCTTCATCATGAGCTACGTCCACCTCGCGCACGATTGCCACATCGGGAACGAGGTGGTGATCGCCAATGCGACCCAGTTCGCCGGTCACGTGACCGTCCACGACCGCGCGGTGCTCAGCGGACTCAATGCCGTCCATCAGTTCGTCACCATCGGCACGCATGCCTTCGTCGGCGGGGGATCCAGGGTCAATCAGGACATCCCGCCGTACGTGAAGGCGGTGGGCAACCCGATGGAGCTCTACGGCCTCAACTCGGTGGGATTGCAGCGTGCGGGATTCTCGGGCGACACCGTGGCAGCGCTGAAGCGCGCGTACCGACTGTTCTTCAATTCAGAGTTCAACCTTTCGCAGGCGCTCGAGCGGGCCCGCGCCGACCTGCCGGCGTTCCCCGAGGTTGAGCATTTCCTCGCCTTCGTCGCCTCTTCCGAGCGTGGCGTTCCGGCATGACGGCCCCGCTCCCCGTCGGCGTCGTCGGCGTCGGCGCGCTCGGCCGGCACCATGCACGCCACCTGTCGCAGCTCGATGACGTGACGCTCGTCGGCGTGTGCGACACCGATCGGGGCCGGTCACTCGAGGTGGCGGCGGAGTTCGGTACCCGGAGCTTTACCGACCTCGACGATATGCTCCATGAGGTCGAGGCGGTGACCGTGGCGGTGCCGACGCCGGTCCATGCGGAGGTGGGCCTGCGCGCGCTCGACCGGGGCGTGCCGGTGCTCATGGAAAAGCCGCTCACCGATTCCCTCGGCTCGGCCGACGCGCTGATCGCGATGGCGGGAACCCGCGGCGTGCAGCTCCAGGTAGGGCACATCGAGCGCTACAATCGCGCGGTGCGTGCCGCCGAGCCGTACCTCGATGGGCCGCGGTATATCGAGAGTCAGCGGCTCGCGCCGTTCCAGCCCAGAGGCACCGACGTGGCCGTGGTGCTCGACCTGATGATCCATGACCTCGACCTCGTGCTGCATCTCACCGGTGGCGCCGAAGCGGTCGAAGTGCGCGCCTCGGGCCTGTCGCTGCTCTCGGCCCACCTCGATCTCGCCAACGCCCGGGTCGAATTTGCGAACGGCGCCGTGGCCCTCGCCACCGCCTCTCGAGTCTCCCGCGAGCGAGTCCGCAAGCTGCGTCTCTTCCAGCCCAACGGCTACTTCTCCCTCGATCTCGCGACCGGGGCGGGCGAGTTCATGCGGGTCCGGCCCGGGTGGCAGCCTGGGACCGGTGAGGCCCTCTCCGATGTGGTCGAGCGGATCACGCTCGAGGCACCAGAGGCCGATGCCCTGGGCCTCGAGCTGCAGAGCTTCGTGCACGCGGTCCGGGGCGAGCGCGACGTCGTCGTGCGCGGCGAGGAGGGGCGCGCGGCGCTCGTGCTCGCCCTCAGGGTGGCCGACGCCGTCAGGGCGTCGCCGCTCGGCGCCTCCGCCGCCGGATGATCGCTCGACCCTCCCCCCGCATCTTCGTTTCCGCCGGCGAACCCTCTGGTGACCTTCACGGCGCGGGCGTCGTCGCCGCCCTGCGTGCGCGCTATCCCGACGCGACGATCGAGGCGCTCGGCGGCCCCCGCATGGCCGAATCGGGGGCGGTGATCCGCTACCCCATCGAAGGACTCGCGGCCTTCGGATTGGTGGAAGTCGTCACCAAGCTCCGCGCCCACGTCCGGCTCCTTCGCTCGCTGCGCGAAGACTTCCGCGCCGGACGGTACGAGCTCGTCATCCTGATCGATTATCCCGGCTTCCATCTCCGGGTGGCGGAAGCGGCGCGGAAGGCCGGCACCAAAGTGCTCTACTACATTGCTCCGCAGCTCTGGGCCTGGCGGCCCGGCCGGGCACGGCGGTTTGCCGCAGCGGTCGATCGCTTGGCCGTCGTGCTGCCGTTCGAGCAGCACTTTTTCGGCAGCCTCGGCCTGCGGAGCGATTACGTCGGTCATCCGCTGGTCGACCGCGACGCGTCGCCGAGCCGCGACGCCGCGCGCGCCCGGCTTGGCATTACCAGCGAGAGCCGGGTGCTCGGCATCTTTCCCGGCAGCCGGACGCAGGAGATCCGTCGGCTCTGGGGACCGTTCCGCGATGCGGCGCAACGCCTCCTGGCCGAAGGCCGCTGCAACCGCGTGCTCGTGGCAGGAACGGCCACCGGGCACTATCCCGATCCGGGGGCGATCGAAATCCTTCGCGACGACCCGGGGTCCCTGTTCGCGGCCGCCGATGCCGCCCTCGCCAAGTCGGGGACGACGACGCTCGAAGCGGCGCTGGCGGATACGCCGATGGTCGTCGCGTACAAGGTGCATCCGTTCACCTGGTTCATGTTTCAGCGGCTGCGCACGGTCAAGTGGGTGAGCCTGGTCAATCTGGTGGCCGAGCGGGAAGTGGTCCCCGAGATGCTCCAGGAGCGGGCCGAGGCCACCACCCTGGCCGATGCGGTGCGGCCACTGCTCGATCCGCGCGACCCGGTGACTCGCACGCAGCGCGAGGGACTCGCCCTCGTTCGTGCGCGGCTCGGCGCCCCCGGTGCGACCACGCGGGTCGTGGCCCTCGCGGACGAGCTGCTCGGGGTGGACGGCTGAGGGTCCCGCCGGCCGCGGTGCGTGCGCTGGCCGGCCCGGCCGTCAAGGCGCTCGCCGCCTCGTGGCGGATCACCACGGTGCACGAGGAGCGGTGGCGCCGGCTGTACGAGGCGCGGCGCCCCCATGTCTTCCTGCTCTGGCACGAGGCGCTGCTGCCCCTGCTCTGGCAGCACCGCGGTCAAGCCATCGTCATCGTCGTGAGTGCGGCGCGGGATGGGCAGTATCTGGCCGACTTTGCCGCCACACTGGGCTACGGGGCGGTGCGGGGGTCGAGCACCCGCGGCGCCGCGCGGGCGCTGCTCGGCGCGGTGCGCGAGCTCCAGGCGGGGCACGCGGTGGCCTTCACGCCGGACGGCCCGCAGGGCCCGCGTCGCGAGTTGAAGCCGGGCGTCGTCGCCGCGGCGCAGCGCGGGGGCGGCAGCATCGTGCCGCTTCACGCCGAAGCCGACCGGGCGTGGCGGTTAAATTCGTGGGACCGCTTTCTCATCCCGAAGCCCGGCGCACGGGTACGCATCGGGTACGGCCGTCCGTTCGAGGTCGCCGAGGGAGAAGCGGGGCTGGCGAGAGGAGTGGCCGACGCGGTGGAACGCCTGAACGAGATCGCGGGGAGCGCCGGGTGACGCGGCGGGGCGACAGCCACCGCGTGCTGCGCTGGCTCTGGACCAGCCGCCGCGCTGACGCGCGGCTGGCGAGACTGGCCCTGCTGCCGGCATCGGGGCTGTGGCGCGGCGTCATGGCAGCGAGAGGTCTGGCGTACCGGCGGGGATGGTTCGCGGTGCGCGATCTGCCTCTGCCATCGGTGGCGGTGGGCAATCTCACCGTCGGGGGGTCCGGCAAGACGCCGGTGGCCATCTGGATCGCGCGTCACTACGTGGCGCGCGGGCTTCGGCCTGGGATACTCCTGCGCGGCTACGGTGGGGATGAGACGCTCGTGCACCGGCACGATGTGCCTGAGGCCGTCGTCGTGGCCGATCCCGATCGCGCGGCGGGGGCCGACCGGGCGCTCGCCGCGGCGGCCGACGTGCTGGTGCTCGACGACGCCTACCAGCGGCTCGACGTGCGCCGCGACCTGAACATCGC
>JBDTTA010000075.1:0-11226 GCA_039930845.1 Gemmatimonadales bacterium | reverse complement strand
CCGGCGCAACCGCGCCCGGGCCGGAATGGGCATCATCTGATGACACGGCTGAACCTCCATTGCGGGTGGTACGACTTCCTCTCCTCAAACATAGGCGGTCCGTTGCCCGCCTTCACCCCGGCCCGTAAGATTGCGGCAGACGCATGCTTCTCAAACATCTGCAGTACCTGACCGTGCTCGCCCGGGAGCGTCATTTTGCCCGCGCCGCCGCCGCGTGCAGCGTCACCCAGCCGACGCTCTCCGCCGGCATCAAGCAACTCGAGGAACAGCTTGGGCTGCTCGTGGTGCAACGCAGCCAGCGCTTCGAAGGGTTGACGGCGGAAGGCGAGCGGGTGCTGTCGTGGGCGCAGCGCATTACCGCCGATGCCGAGAGTCTCGAGCAGGAAGCCAGCAGGCTGCGGCAGGGACTCGTCGGCAGGCTTCGTATGGGCGTGGTGCCCGCTGCGCTGCCGGCCGTCCCGATTCTCGCCGCGCCGCTCGCCCGCCGATTTCCCGGTATCAAGCTGACGGTGTATTCCACAACATCGATCGATATTCAGGGAGGACTCGACGAGTTCCGGCTCGAGGCGGGCATCACCTATCTCGACAACGAGCCGCTCTCGCACGTTCGGGCAATCCCGCTGTACCGCGAGCGGTACCTTCTCGTCACTCCGGCGGGGGGCGAGCTGGCCAATCGTCGCAGCGCCACCTGGCGTGAGGCCGCGTTACTGCCGCTCTGCCTCCTGACCCCGGACATGCAGAACCGGCGAATTCTCAACAGTCACTTTGCCGAGGGGGGAATGCCGGCGCAACCGTCGCTGGAAACCGACTCGGTCTTCGCCCTCTGCACCCTGGTGCGCTCGGGCTACTGGTCGAGCGTGCTGGCGTATGGATTCCTGCCGATGCTCTCTGGCGCGGAGGGAATTTCGGTGATTCCACTCGACGGACCCGCGGCGGCCCACACCGTCGGGCTGGTCGTATCGGATCGCGAGCCGCTTCCACCAACCGTCACCGCACTACTCGATACGCTATCCGGGCTGGACTGGTCCCCGGCCTCGGGCGCCTGACCTCGCGCGGGCTCGACTAGGCCGGGGAGCCGGCGACGATCCGCTCCGGGTGGGTGTACACCGTCAATCGTGCCCGACGCGCAAAGCCCACCAGCGTGAGACCGGATTGCTCCGCAACGCGCACGGCCAGGCCCGTCGGTCCCGAGATCGCCGCCAGCAGCGGCGCGCCGAGGACAGTGGTCTTCTGCACCATCTCGAAGCTGGCACGACTGGTGACGACGACGAATCCCCGGGAAGCGTCCACCTTCGCCGTGATGGCCGCGCCCACCAGCTTGTCGAGCGCGTTGTGCCGGCCAACGTCCTCCCGCATCATCTCGAGCGTGCCATCGGCATGGGCCCATCCGGCCGCGTGGACCGCCCCACTCGCGGCATTCAGCGGCTGGTTCTCGGCGAGGGCGTCGAGCGCCCTCTGTACCGACGACACGGCGATGGTCGTCCTGGAAGAAACGGGATGGATTTCCTTGAGGACGGCATCCACCCCATCGGCGCCGCAGATGCCGCATCCCGTCCGACCGGTCAGGCGACGGGTCCGCGCCGCGATGACCGCTGCGCAGGCGGCCGCGACGGTGGCCTGAATTTCGACTCCACGGCTGTAGCGGACGACGTCCAGGTGCTGCAGATCGGCCGGGGAGCGGATCAGCTCTTCCGTGAGGCTGAATCCGAGGGCAAAGTCCTCCAGATCGGTCGGCGTGGCCATCATGACCACGTGAGGGATGCCGTTGTACACGATGGCCACCGGCGTCTCCTCGACGATCCGCTCCTCCTGCTCGGACCGGACGCCCCCCTCCCAGCGGACCGTGGGATACTCGAGAAGTGAGCCGCCGTAGCCCAGGCGGTGCAGCCCCATGGGGTCGCGGAGCCGATCGATATTTGCTCCCGTCATGACCAACCTCTATCGAAAGAGTGCGCACCGGGGCAGGAGAGGATAAACTTAAGGTGCCGCAGCCCCGTCAGGGGGATACTCCCTTGATAGTCGCCATCTATCACCTAATTTAAGTGGTGAATTGGCGCGGAGTTGCGATGGCTGCGAAGTTACGTTCAAATGCCCGGAGAATTGTGTAATGAGTGACCGCCCCGCCTGGACCGATGTGGTAGACCGGGTACTTGCCGGCCTTCGTACCATGCCCGGCGGGCTCATCCCGATTCTCCACGCCATCCAGGAAGAACTCGGGTATATCCCACCCGAATCGGTTTCCGCCATCGCAAACGGGCTGAATCTCTCCCGCGCCGAAGTCCACGGAGTCATCTCGTTCTACCATGACTTTCGTTCCGAGCCGCCCGGCCGACATGTGGTCCACGTGTGCCGGGCGGAATCGTGTCAGGCGGTCGGTGCGGAGGCGCTCCTCGCGCACGCCCGCGAGCGGCTCGGCGTCGAGCTGCACGGCACAAGCGCCGATGGGGCGGTCACCCTCGAGCCGGTGTACTGTCTCGGCAATTGTGCCCTCTCACCTGCGGTCATGGTCGATCGCGAGGTCTTCGGACGCGTCTCTGCCGAGCGGCTCGACACCCTCCTGGGAACGCTGCAGGGGGCCCGGTGACCCGCATCTTCGTGCCCCGGGATTCCGGCGCGTTGTCGGTGGGCGCCGAGGACGTCGCGCGGGGCATCGCCGCGGAGGCGGTGCTGCGTGGCGCGCAGATCGAACTGGTGCGGAACGGGTCGAGGGGACTCTACTGGCTGGAGCCGATGGTCGAGGTAGAAACGCCCACCGGGCGGGTCGCCTACGGGCCGGTGACAGAGGACGACGTTTCCGGGCTCTTCGAGGCTGGCTTCCTCGACGGCGGGGTCCACGCGCTCGGACTCGGCAAGACCGAGGAGATTCCCTATCTCGCTCGGCAGGAACGGCTCACCTTCGCCCGGGTAGGAATCACCAACCCGGTGTCGGTCGAGGCCTACGAGGCGCTCGGCGGATATCGGGGGCTGCGCCGTGCGCTCGACATGGTCCCGGCCGACGTCGTCGAGGCGGTCACCCAGTCGGGGCTGCGCGGACGAGGCGGCGCCGCCTTTCCGACCGGCATCAAGTGGAAGACCGTGCTCAACACCGCTGCCGACCAGAAGTACGTCGTGTGCAATGCCGATGAGGGCGATTCGGGGACGTTTTCGGATCGGATGGTGATGGAGGGAGATCCCCTCGTGCTGATCGAGGGGATGACCATCGCCGGCGTGGCCGTCGGGGCCAATCGCGGATACATCTATCTCCGCTCCGAGTATCCCCATGCGCTTCGGGTCCTCGAGGAGGCAATCGCCGCCGCTTACGGCCGCGGCTTCCTCGGTCCCTCCGTCCTGGGATCGGGGCGCGCGTTCGACCTCGAGGTGCGGGTCGGCGCCGGCGCGTACATCTGTGGCGAAGAAACCGCGATGCTCGAGAGCCTGGAAGGCAAGCGGGGGATGGTGCGCTTCAAGCCGCCGCTGCCCGCCATCGCCGGGCTCTTCGGCAAGCCCACGGTCATCAACAACGTCATCTCGTTCGCGTCCGTGCCCATCATTCTCGACCGCGGCGCCGAGTTCTATCGCGACTTTGGCCTCGGCCGCTCGCGAGGCACGCTGCCGATTCAGCTGGCGGGCAACATCAAGCATGGCGGGCTGGTCGAAAAGGCCTTCGGCGTCACCCTGCGCGAGCTGCTGTACGATTACGGTGGCGGGAGCAGGAGCGGGCGTCCCATTCGCGCCGTCCAGGTGGGTGGGCCGCTGGGGGCATTCATTCCCGAGTCCCAGTTCGACCTTCCGCTCGACTACGAGGCCTTCGCGGCGAAGAACGCGATGGTGGGCCACGGCGGCATCGTCGCCTTCGACGATACCGTGGACATGGCGGCCATGGCGCGCTACGCGATGGAGTTCTGCGCGATCGAGTCCTGCGGCAAATGCACTCCCTGCCGCATCGGTTCGGTCCGGGGCGTCGAAGTGATGGATCGTGTGATCGCCGCGCGCCAAACCCGCGACCCGGCGGCCGCGGCGGCCAGCGCGGCGCTGCTCAAGGACCTCTGTGATACGATGCTGGCCGGTTCACTCTGCGCGCTGGGCGGCATGGCGCCGTTCCCCGTCTTGAGCGCGCTGCAGTATTTCCCTGAAGACTTCGGACTGCCGGCGGCGGAGCTCGCCGCGGCGGCCGGATGATGAGGAGCTGATATGACTGCCATCTCCGACCTCGACTACGGGACACCGGCCCGGGTCTCCGAGAAGACCGTCACGCTCACCATCGACGGGCTGCCGGTCTCGGTCCCCGAGGGCACCTCGCTCATGCGGGCCGCAATGGAGGCGGGTCTCCCGATTCCGAAGCTCTGCGCCACCGACAACCTCGAGGCGTTCGGCTCCTGCCGGCTCTGTCTCGTCGAAATCGACGGCCGCAAGGGCTTCCCGGCTTCGTGTACCACGGCGGCCGAGAACGGCATGAAGGTCCGGACCCAGACGCCCAAGCTGGCCGATCTGCGGCGCGGCGTCATGGAGCTGTACATCTCGGATCACCCGCTCGACTGTCTGACCTGTTCCGCCAACGGCGACTGCGAGCTGCAGGACATGGCCGGCGCGGTGGGCCTGCGGGAGGTGCGCTACGGCTTCGAGGGGAAGAACCACCTCACCTCTCCCAAGGACACGTCGAACCCCTATTTCACCTTCGATCCGAGCAAGTGCATCGTCTGCTCGCGCTGCGTGCGCGCCTGTGAGGAAGTGCAGGGGACCTACGCGCTCACCATCGACGGACGGGGCTTCGATTCGGTCGTGTCGCCCAGCCAGCTCGAGCCGTTCATGGAGTCGGAGTGCGTGTCGTGCGGCGCCTGCGTGCAGGCATGCCCCACGGCGACGCTGATGGAAAACACCGTCATCGACAACGGCACCCCGGACCGGAGCGTCATCACCACCTGCGCCTACTGCGGCGTGGGATGCGCGTTCGAGGCGGAAATGAAGGGCTCCCAGGTCGTGCGGATGACGCCCTACAAGAACGGGCACGCCAACCACGGCCACTCCTGCGTGAAGGGCCGCTTCGCCTGGGGCTACGCCACCCACACGGATCGCATCACCAAGCCGATGATCCGGAAGAAGATCACCGATCCCTGGCAGGAGGTCAGCTGGGAGGAGGCCATCGGCTACGCGGCGAGCGAGTTCAAGCGGCTCCAGCGCGATTACGGCCGCGGTTCCGTCGGCGCCATCTCCTCCTCGCGGTGCACGAACGAAGAGACGTACCTCATGCAGAAGCTGGTGCGTGCGGCGTTCGGCAACAACAACATCGACACCTGCGCGCGGGTCTGTCACTCGCCGACCGGCTTCGGGCTCAAATCGACCATCGGCGAATCGGCCGGCACCCAGAATTTCGACTCGGTCAAGGACGCCGACGTCATCATGGTCATGGGGGCCAACCCGACCGATGGGCACCCCGTCTTCGCGTCGTACATGAAGCGGCGTCTGCGCGAAGGGGCCAGGCTCATCATCATCGACCCCCGCAAGATCGACCTGGTCCGGTCACCGCACGTCGAGGCCCAGTATCACCTCAAGCTCCGTCCCGGAACCAACGTCGCGATGCTCAACGCGCTGGCCCACGTCGTGATCACCGAGGGCCTCGCCAACGACGAGTTCGCCCGCGCCCGCTGCGAGGTGGACAGTTACGACATGTGGAAGGAGTTCGTCTCGCGGCCCGAGCATTCTCCGGAGGCTACCGAAGACGTGACCGGGGTGCCGTCCGCGGAGGTGCGTGGAGCGGCCCGGCTGTACGCGACGGGCGGCAACGCGGCCATCTACTACGGCCTCGGCGTCACCGAGCACAGCCAGGGCTCGACCGCGGTGCTCGGCATCGCCAACCTGGCAATGGCGACCGCCAATCTCGGACGTGACGGCGTGGGCGTGAACCCGCTGCGTGGGCAGAACAACGTCCAGGGGTCGTGCGACATGGGCTCGTTCCCTCACGAATTCACGGCCTATCGGCACGTCCTCGACGACGCGGTTCGTGGCGAATTCGAGGCGGCGTATGGCGTGCCGCTCGATCCCGAGCCGGGCCTCCGGATCCCCAACATGTTTGACGCGTCGCTCGACGGCAGCTTCAAGGGGCTGTATCTCGAAGGCGAGGACATCGCGCAGTCCGACCCGAACACTCAGCACGTCACCGCCGCGCTCACCGCGATGGAATGCATTGTGGTCCAGGATCTCTTCCTCAATGAGACGGCCAAGTTCGCCCACGTCTTCCTGCCGGGCAGCTCGTTCCTCGAGAAGAACGGGACCTTCACCAACTCCGAGCGGCGCGTCTCGCCGGTCCGGAAGGTGATGGAGCCGCTCGGCGGCAAGGAGGACTGGGAGATCACCTGCGCATTGAGCAACGCGCTGGGATATCCGATGCCGTACACGCATCCGTCGGAGATCATGGACGAGATCGCGCGGCTGACGCCCACCTTTGCCGGTATCTCCTACGAGAAGATCGACCGGCTCGGAAGCGTCCAGTGGCCGTGTAATGACGCCACGCCGGAGGGGACGCCGGTCCTGCATCGGGACGTCTTCATCCGGGGCAAGGGCAAGTTCCTGTTGACGGAGTACATCGCGTCCGAAGAGAAGGTCAACCGCAAGTACCCGCTGATTCTCACCACGGGGCGCATCCTGTCGCAGTACAACGTCGGCGCCCAGACGCGCCGCACGGCCAACGTGGACTGGCACGACGAAGACCGGCTGGAGATCCATCCCCACGACGCCGAGGAGCGTGGCATCAAGGACGGCGAGTGGGTGGGCATCGTGAGCCGGGCCGGTGAGACGACGCAGCGGGCGCGGGTGACGGACCGGATGCAGCCCGGCGTGGTGTACACGACGTTCCACCACCCGGAATCGGGCGCCAATGTCGTCACCACCGAAAACTCCGACTGGGCCACCAACTGTCCCGAGTACAAGGTCACCGCGGTGCAGGTGATGCCGGTGTTCCACTCCTCGGAGTGGCAGTCGCGGTTCAAGAAATTCACCGAGCAGCAGCTCGCGCTGCTCGATGGCCGCGAGCGCGAATGAACGTCGAGCATCTCGTGCAGATGGCCAATCAGATCGCGGAGTTCTACGAGGCCTACCCCAATCGGGCCGAGGCGCTCTCGAGTACGGCCAGGCACATCCGCCGTTCGTGGGATCCGCGCATGCGCAGGGAGCTACTGGGTCATCTGGATGCGAACGGCGGGGAGGGGCTCGAACCGTTTACCCTGGAGGCAATCCGGGCGCACAGGAAGGATTTGACGCCGGGTCAGCCCTTCGTCCGGCCCTAGCCGCGCACCGATCGGGGTGACTCCCGGGAGGATCATGCCGCGATCGTGGAACGCGCTGGCGGTGGTGTTTGTGGTCGCGGCGGCCGCACCCTGCGCCGTCACGGCGCAGACGGATTCCCTCGCTCCTCGCAGCAGGCACCGCCACTCCGCCGTCGGCGCGATGGCGGGCTACAGCCGCAGCGACCTCGTCGGACCCGATGCGCAGCAACTGGAGAGCAGGCAGGGCTCGGTCACCGGCGTCTTCCTGCTCACCCCGATCGCCGGTCCCCTCGGCTTCCGGCCCGAGCTGCTTTTTTCCCTCAAAGGCGGGCGCACAAAGACCGACACCGGCCTCCTCGACATCGAGCTGGCCTACCTGGAGCTGCCGCTCATCGCCAAGATCACGATGAGCCGGCGCCGGGTGAGGCCGCTGATATTTGCGGGACCCGCTCCCGCGCTGCAGATCGGCTGCGACTTCCAGTTCATCACCGCCCAGGTGTCGACGCGCTCCACCTGCGGCGAGGCGGAGTTCTCCCTTTTCCGGACATTTGATATCGGACTGGTGGGCGGGGCGGGAGTCGAGTTCCACTGGCCGTCTTCGGATCTGGCGCTCGAGGCCCGCTTCACGGCGGGACTCCGCTCGATACTCGACGAGGCCGCCGTGCGCAATCGCGCCTTCGGCCTTGTCCTCGCGCTGACGTTCTAGCGCCGGCTCAGCGCGACGTTGGTCGTCGCGGCCGTGACCCCTCCCCGCCGGCGCTCGCCGGGTTCCGGTTAACAGCATGTCGCGGCAGGTCTAGAAGAGATACCTCCCGCCCACCTGGAACTGCCGCGGCTCGCCGAGACCGCTGCGGAGCGTCCCGTCGAAGTTCAGGAACACGCCTGCCGTCGACGGATCGCGGAAGTTGTCGTTGTTCGTGACGTTGAACACCTCCAGAATCGCCTCGAACGTTCCCCGCTGACCGAGATTGAACGGCTTCGATACCCGGATGTCCCACGAGAAATAGGCGTTGTCCTTCCGGATCGTGTTCCGCTGAAGGATGTGGCCGTCGGGGCAAATACGATCCTGCGTCGGGTCCGCGGGGTTGGCGCGCTGCCCGGTCCCCACATTGTTGGCTCCACACGCCTCGGAGGTCGGCTGAGCCGAGTAGGCGCTCAACCGATTGTTCACGTAGACGTCGCCCGGGAGTACGGCCAGCAGCCACGCGTTGAACCGATGGCGCTGATCGCGATCGCTGTACCCGTACTCCGCCTGAAGTGAATCGGCCTGGGCGTACCGGAACGTGAACGGGTCCCGCTCGTTATCGTCGTCGGCCTTGTCGTAGGAAAGCGTGTAGTTCATCTGGAATTGCAAACGCCGGCTCAGCGTCTTCGTCAGCTCCGCGGTGAGGCCATTGTAGCGCGACTTGGCGGTGCTTTGGACGACGAACAGATTGCCGATGCCGTTGCCGCCGGCAAGCCCGGTGCCCCATGGTTTGCCGAACACCGCGTCGTTCCCGTTGAAGAAGCGGGTGAGGTGGTCGGTCCGCGCGTGGGTAAAGCTGACGGAGCCGGCCAGCCCGCGCGTCAACTCACGCTCGAAGGCCACCGTCGCGCTGAAGGTGCGCGGGTTCTGGAAGTCCTTGTCGAACACGTAGACGTCGGGATCGAAGGGGCCCGTCGCGGGCGAAGGCAGCAGCTCCCCGTAGGCCGGCGGCGCGCCGAGAATCGGAATGAGGGCGCTGTTCCGGAAGAGCGACTGCCCGCGTGAGCCGTCGGTGCTCCGGCTGCTCGCCAGGTTGAGTCCCGGAATGCGCGCATAGTAGAGCCCGGCGTTGGCCCGCACGACGTTCTTCGCATCGCCCTTGACGTCCCACGCGATGCCGAGCCGCGGCTGAAACATGCTGTAGTCGGACGGGATGGTGCCGTCGCCCGGGAAGGTGTAGCTGCCGGTGGCATTCGTCACCGTCTGCCCGATGAAGGGCTGGTAGAACAGGTCCTCGACCGGCGTGATCAGGCTCGGCTCGATCTGTGCCTCCCAGCGGAGCCCGTAATTCAGCGTCACGTTCGCCTGCGGCTTCCAGCTATCCTGGAGGAAGAGGGCCAGATCGTGTTGGGTGATCGTCTGGGTACCGGACTCCTCGAGCGTGAGCGGCGGTACCCCTGCCTGCTGCAGGTAGAGGACGACCGGCCCGGTGATGTCGGTGCCGACGGGGCAGGCCCCGGTGGTGTTGCTCGAGCCATCGGAGCATTCGACGTAGCCGTTGCCGTTCGCCACGTAGTTCAGGAATCCGTTGACCGAGCCGAAGGCGATGCGTCCGTTGCCGAATCCGACGAAGGTCTGCGTCGTCGCCGTCCGGTTCCACTCGGCGCCCAGCTTGAAGAGGTGATTTCCCTTCACCAGCGAAATGTTGTCGAGCACCTGGAACCGCACGTCATGGTCCGCCACCGGGATGAAGAACGGCATGCCGATCCGGTATTGGCCTCCGAAGTCGATGTCGGTGTCGGGGAAGGGGCGGCCCGTCTCGGGATTGATCGGTCCGTCGTAGGGTCGGGGACGCGCCTCGCGCGCCCACTGGAACCGGAACTCGTTGGACAGTGACGAGGAGAAGACCGACGTGAGGCTGCCGTTCACCGCGTGCGAGTAGTCCTTTTCCAGTGCGTTCGCGCTCCGGCCCCAGGAATCGACATCGAAGGTGCCGTTCTGCTGCTTGGAGTAGGTGAAGTTGTACTTGAGCGAGGCGTTGTGTTTCTGCCCCAGCCGGAAATCGAGCTTGGCGAGCAGTGCGTTGCCGTCGTTGGTCCTCGAGATGGCCCCGAAGTCGTTCTGCAGCGCCCCGCCGAACGCCGTGTCCACGAAGGAGAGAAGCGCAGGATCGATGTTACCGAGCCGGTCCTTCTGCTTGGTCTCGCGGTAGACCTGCTGGTCGTACGCCAGGAAGAAGAACGCCTTGTCGCGGACCAGCGGCCCGCCGATCGTCCCGCCGAATTGGTTCTGGCTGAAATCGGGCTGGAAGCCGTTTATGCCTCCGTGCGGCGTGAAGTCCGCGGAGAGGCCGTCGTACTTGCCGAAGTAGTGGGCCGAACCGTGGAACCCATTGGTGCCGGACTTGGTGATGACGTTGATGAAGCCGCCGCTCGACCGTCCGAATTCCGCGTTGGCGCCGTCCGCCACGACGACGAAGTCCTGCACCGCGTCGAGATTGAACGTAAAGGCCGGCCGCTGGCCGCCGCGCTGCTCGCCGAAGAAGGGGTTGTTGAAGTCGGCGCCGTCCACCGAGACGTTGTTGTGGATGCCGCGCTGGCCGCCGATGCTGATCTCGTCGCCGTCGGGGCCCTGCACGATGGCCACGTTCGGCGTGAGGGTGGTGTAGTTGAAGATGTTGCGTCCGTTGTTGGGCAGTCCTTCCACCGCCTCGACGCCCAATCGCGTCGAGCCTTCCGACTTGGTCACGTCCACCGCGGGCGCCTCGGCGGTCGCCGTCACCTCCTGGAGCTGCACCGCCTGGGGCGCCAGCGCAAAGGGCAGGTCGACCGTCTCACCGAGGCGCAGGGCCACGCCGGTCCGCTGGGCCGGCTGAAAGCCGAGTGCGCGGGCCGTCACCGCATAGGTACCGACGCGCAGCAGTGTCGCGACGAAGACGCCTCGCTCGTTGGTCGTGAGCACCCGCTCGGCGTTGGTTTCCGCATTGCGGAGCGAGACGGTGGCGCCAGGCAGCGGATTGCCGGTGGAGTCCGCAACGACGCCGCGGATGACACCGGTAGTCGCCTGTGCCTGGGCCTGCAGGGAGCCGGGAACGGCGAGGAGCGAAGCGAGAAGGACAAGGCGGAGCGAGCCGAACAGACGGGACAAGGGCACAGGCGCTCTCTCTTTCTTGGCACCACGGGGGTGCCGTACACACGGGGATCCTTGGGGAAGGCCGGGATCCGGGGAGTGACGCAACGATTGTCCGAATGGGACCGCGATAGCTTAGCGCGGGGTTGAAGGGGTCGCAAGTCGGGGTGGGAA
>JBDTTA010000074.1:0-11390 GCA_039930845.1 Gemmatimonadales bacterium | reverse complement strand
ATCCGCCCGCGAGGAGCAACCGGTGGCGGGTGCGCTTCGCGCCCTCGATCGCCCACCGGTATCCCTTCATCTCGTGCAGGCGTCCGAGGAAGAGGTCGTAGTCGTCCTTGGCGGCGCGGAAATGAAAATCCGCGGGGTCGATGCCGTTGTACACGTATGCCGTTCCCCCGTGACGCCGGGCGTGGTCCTCGCTCAGGTAGATCATGTTGGCGGGACCGACGCTGCCGGGTTTCCAGTTACCAGGCAGTCCGCGTACCCACGGAATGTCCGGCGCGGTGCGCAGCGGCACGTAGGTGAGGAGGATGTCGAGGCCGGAAGGCAGGTGCGGCCGTATGTCGAAGGAGGCGCTGCGGGCGAGCGCGACATTGACTGGTACGATCGCCGCTTCGGGGATGTCCGATCCTTCCCCGGCGATGAGGGTGACCCTGTGGCCGGCGGCCGCGAGCCCGCGCACGAGGTACATCACCATCCGCTGGGTACCGCCATACGTCGGAGGCGGAAGGCGGTCCCAGAAAAAGATGCCGACATTCATAGGCCTACCAATCTACCCTCGACCCCATTCATCTTCCCCGCCCATGACCATCCGCGTCCTGCACGTGCTCCATCAGGGTGGCGGCGCGGGCTCCGTCACCTCCACCCTCCATCTGTCCGACGGGCTGCGGCGAGCCGGCTTCGGCATCCGGTTCGCATGCCCACCCGATTCCGAGGTGGAGGCTGAGGCGCGCGCGCGCGGTCTCGACGTCTTCCCGCTGCCGCTCCGCGCGGGACAGCGTCGAGCCAACGCGGCGGCGCTCGCCGGACTTCTCGATCGCGTTCCCGTCGACCTCGTCAACTCGCAGAGCGCCCGCGACCGCGAGGCGCTCACCTGGCTGGCGCTGAGTGGACGGCTCCGTGTGCCGCTGGTGGTCACGCGCCGCCAGATGCCACGCACCTTCATTCTCGAGAACTGGCTGGCGAGTCGCGCGTCCGCACGCGTCATCGCCGTGAGCTCGGCCGTCGCCGCCGCGCTTCGCCGTAAAGGAACGCCCGCCCGCAAGCTCGTCGTCATCCCGAATGGCCTCATCGTCGAGCGGGTGGACTCGGCGGCTTCGGGAGCGGCACTCGGCACGTGGCGCGCCGCCATCGGCTGGTCGCCCGCGCAACGCACAATCGGTATTGTGGCCCGACCGAAGGACCAGGCCGTCGTGATCGAGGCGCTCAAGTTCATCCAGACTCCGGTCCGCCTGGTGCTCGCGGGGGTCGATGCGACCAGCGACATCGGACACCGGGCCGGCCGAGTGCCGCCGCGGCATGCGGTCGTCTGCCTGCCGTACTCGCGCGACGTTCGCCCGCTTTACGATCTCCTCGAGCTGGTGCTGCTTCCCTCCCGGATCGAGGGGCTTTCCCAGTCGTTGCTCGAGGCCATGGCGCTGGGCAAGCCGGTCATCGCCTCCGCCGCGGCCGGCAATGTCGACCTCATCGACCCCGAGGTGAACGGGCTGCTCGTCCCTCCCCTCGACGCGCGGGCGTGGGCCTCCGCTATCGAGCGGCTCCTCGGCGACCCGGCGATCGGCGACCGGCTGGGCACTGCCGCCCGCCGCACCGCCCGCGAGACGTTCAGTCTGGAGCGGACCATCGAGCGGACCGGGGCGCTTTACGCCTCCCTGGTCGCGTCGCCGCCCATTGCCCCCTCCCCTCGAGGGCGATGAGATTGGGGCTCGAAAATTCCCAACCATCCGGGAGGCGGAAGCGTGGTCAAGGTGTCGGGGTTCACCATCGTCAGAAATGCGATCAGACTGGATTTCCCGGTGGTGGCCAGCATCCGGTCGATTCTTCCGATCTGCGACGAGGTCGTGGTGAATGTCGGCCGCTCCGACGACGGCACCCTTGACCTGGTGCGCTCCATCCGCGATCCGAAAATTCGTGTGCTCGAGACCGAGTGGGACATGACCCGGCGCAACACCGTGCTCGGCGCCGAAACACTTCGCGCCATGCGCGCGTGCACGCACCCCTGGGGCGTGTATGTCCAGGCCGACGAAGTGTTGCACGAGCGCGGCGCGGCGGAGCTCGTGGAAGCCATTCAGCGCAATGACGGAGATCCGCGGTCGGAAGGGCTGCTGGTGCGCTATCTGCACTTCTACGGCGGGTTCGATACGATCGCGACGCACCGGCGCTGGTACCGGCGCGAAGTACGGGCGGTGAGGCTCGATCCCGAACTCGACATCCGGCCGTATCAGGGCGCACAGGGCTTTCGCGTGGGACCGGAGCACCGGAAGATCCGCGCGCGTCTCACTGGCGCGGAGATGTTCCACTACGGATGGGCCAGGCCGGCCCGGGCGCTGCGGGAAAAGCGCGAGTTGGGGAAGACGATGTACCCGTGGCGAGACGCCGACGAAGCGCGCCCGCTTCTCGACTGGGTGCCAGGGATCCGGCGGTTCGAAGGCGCGCATCCGGCCATCGCCAGCGATTGGATCGCCGCTCGCCACGTCGATCCCGAGCGCGCGATCGCCCCCAGGCGCTTTCGCTGGCGGTTCCTGCGGTACTATATCTCCGGGGCGATCGAGCGCCGCACGGGCATTCGCATCTTCGAGTTTCGCAACTACACGGTCGTCTGAGCCTGTCCGGCGTTCTCGAGCGCGTACCCCTTGCCGGCCAGCAGCAGCTCGACGCGATGGGCGTAGGTGTGGTGCTCGAGCGCGTGTGCGCGACCGGCCGCCGCGATCCGTTCGCGCAGCTCGGGATTGGCCAGGTAGTACCGAGTGAGCTTCTTTGCCTCCTCGGCATCGCGATACCACGCGCAGTGCCGGCCATCCACCGCGAAGTGCTCGATGTCGGGAACGTAGCGCCCCAGAAAGAAGCCGCCGCAGCCGAAGATCTTCCACATCCGGTTCGAGGCGGAGGCGCGGTCCATGTCCTGTTCGGCAATGGCACTCGCGCCGAGTGAGATGGCCGCACCCTTCACGACACGGGCCAGCCGTCGCCCGCGCACCGTACGCCCTGCGACCGGGAGATCGGGAGGGGCCCCCTTCCAACCGGGGCCGCGAATCTGAAGCCGGCTCACCGAGGCCACCGCACGAAGCACGTCGTCCCGGAACCGGTACTGTCCCGAGCCCACGAACGAGGTGTCGCAGATGTAGCTGTCCGGCGCGTTCCCGCCGGGGGCGTCCAGCCTGGGATCGACGCCCTGGGGCAGAAACCGCACGTCGGGGATGCCGGCCGCCCGATAGGTATCGAGCTGACCGAGATAGGTGGTATACATCGCGCCGGCCAGTCTCCCCAGCATCAGCACGTCGGATTTGGGCAGGAAATCGAAGTACCAGAAGGCCGACTGGCGGCGGCGCAGCATCTCGCGCAGCGACGGGGCGCCGAGCCTGGCGGCGTGTCGCGTCAGGATGAGAAAGTCGGGCTGCAGCTCGTCGGTCATGTAGCGCGCGGCACGTCCCGCGAGCGGGCCGGCGTACCGGGCGAGCATGACCGCGTTGACCAGGCGGCACCGGTGACCGAGGCTACGGACGGCGCGCACGATCGAGGCTTCGGTTTTGTGTCGGCCGCCGGCGCCGAAGACAACCACTCTCATGACCCAATAATAGCGATCGAATGCGTATTGTCCTGCTGATCACAACCAACGGCTGGCGCGGCTCCGGGGTGAGCTACGCCAAGATCGCGCGCGGCCTGCTGGACCGGGGCCACGCCGTCCACGTCGTCACGGCGTCCAGCCGGGTCACCGATCGCATGCGGAGCGACGCTCTCCCGGTCACCCAGCTCCCACGCCCGGACACCGGCCCCCGTGAGGTCTTCGCCCTGTGGCGCACCCTCCGACGCACCGGCGCGGAAGCGATTCTCACGAATGCGCCGCGAGATGTCCGACTCTCCGCCTACGCGACACTGTTTCATCCCGCCCGCATCGTCTACCGCTACAATCTGAATTACCGGAGCTCTCGGTCCGATATCATGGACCGGGTATATCTGCGGCGAGTCGCGGCCTGTTTCTATCAATCCCGCTACATCCGGAAGGAGGCCTATGCCCACGCGCCCCGACTCCGCAGGCTGCCGTCGCTGCGCATCCCGAACGGGTACGACACCGCGTTCCTGTCGCCGGACCCCGATGCGGGTCTGGCCTTCCGCGAGCGCCACGGCATCGAGTCCCATGCGACCGTTGTGCTCTCCTCGGCCAAGCTGACGCCCGGGAAAGGGCACGAGGTGGCGCTCGAGGCGCTGCATCGCGTGCGCCGGGACGGCGTAAACCTCGTGTACGTGGTCTGTGGCGACGGCTCGAGGGAACGGGAATTGCGCGAAATGGCGGGGCGCCTGGCATTGCGAACGGTCTTCACCGGTCTCCTCGCCCCCACCGAAATGGTGGCGGCCCTCAGCGCGACGGACGTCGTGGTTCACCCGTCACTCCGCGAAATCTTCCCCAATGCCGTCGGCGAGGCGATGTCGTGCGGGCTCCCCGTGGTGGCGGCCGACGCCGGGGGTACGTCGGAGCTGCTCGGCCGGGGTGGTGCGACGGGAATGCTCGTCGCGCCGGGGGAGGTCGAGCCACTCGCCGATGCGGTGCACCTGCTGGCTGACAACCGGGAGCTGCGGCATCAGCTCGGCGCGGCCGCGCGCCGGCGCATCGTGGAGCGGTTCCCGCTCAAACGGATGATCGATGGGTACGAGTCGGGGCTCGCGGAAGTCGTCGGCGTGTGTGGATGACGTTCGGTGGTTCGCGTCGAACGCCTATACCGCGGCCGTCATCCCCGAGCTGCGCCGTCTCGGATTACGCGTAGCGCTCGAGGGGAACACGCCGGCCCATGTCACCCTGGCGATGAGCGGACGCGTCGCGGAGGCGGCCTGGCACCATGCCCGCGCCCATCGGACGACGCTGGCGATCTATCTCTGGGACCTGCCGCCGCACCGTACCTCGCGCGGTAAAGCAGATGCGATCTGGTATCTTGGCGGGAAATTCGTGCGGTTGCCCCGGCTATTTGGCGGATACCTGCACAGGGCAGGGTACTATAGCCGTCTCCGCTACGTCGCACTCAGGGCGGATGCGGTGTGGACGGCCAGCGATTTCACTCGTAACCTGGTGCAGACGCGATTCGGGGTGGGCGGATCGACCGTCCCCTACTGCTACGACTCGACGCGCTTCCGCCCTGGAACCGGCGAGCACGACGTTCCGCCGACCCTGCTCACCGTCTCACGCCTGGAGGGCTACAAGAACCAGGCGGCGGTGCTCCGGGCCGCCGCGCGAATCCGGCGGGAGGTGCAGGTGCGGTTGATCGGCAGAGGACCCGAAGCGCCTCGCCTTCGGATGCTGGGGCAGGACCTGAGCGTTCGCTGCCGTATCGAGACCGCGGCCGACGACGCCACCGTCGAGCGGGCGTATCACGTCGCCGGGGTCGTGGTCTGTCCCAGCCGGTTCGAGGGGATGGGGCTCGGTCCCATCGAGGCGATCGCGTCCGGCACGCCCGTGGTGGTCTCCGACATTCCAGCCCACCGCGAGTTCGTCGGTCTCGCCGCACGGCTGGTACCACTCGACGACGACGTGGCGCTCGCGTCCGCGATCGTGGCCGCCCTCGACGGGCCCGCGCCGGACCCGCGTGCCGTGGCCCACCTCACGATCCCCGCCGCCGCGGACCGTATCATGGCTTCGCTCGCGCCGTTGCTGCGCTAGATTCTGCACATGGCCAGACACCTCCTTCTCACGTACGATTTCCCGCCGATCGGCGGAGGGATCGCGCGCTGGATGGCGGAGCTGGCCAAGCGGTATCCACCGGGATCACTCATCGTATCGACCGGACGCTGCCCGGGGGCCGCCGAGGTCGACGCGACGTTTCCCAACCAGGTCGATCGCCTGCCGATCGCCCAGCGCCGCCTCCGCACCATGCAGGGGGTCCTGCTCTGGGCGCAGCGCACCGCCGTGCTCGCCCGGACCACGGGCGCGGAGTTCATCTGGTGCGGCAACATCAAGCCGGCGGCGTATCCCGCCCGCTGGACGCGCGAGCGCGTCGGAACGCCGTTCGGCATCCTGCTGCACGGGGGCGATCTGCTGATTCTCCAGCATCAGATTCATCAATCCGCCATCAAGCGGCGGGCCGCGCGGGAGCTGCTCGGCTCCGCCTCCGTGCTCGTGGCCAACAGCGAGTGGACTCGGGACCGTTGCATCACCCTCCTCGGTGAGCTCGACCTGGATGCGTCCCCGGAGCGCGTACGGGTCGTACCGCTCGGCGCCGACCGCGAGTTCTTTCACCCTGGTGTGGACACGGCGGGCGTTCGGGCGCGGTACGGGCTGGACGAAGGACGATGGCTGCTCTCCGTGTCCCGGCTCACTCGGCACAAGGGGATCGACACGGTGCTCCAGGCGATGACCCGCCTGCGCGATCAGTACCCCGACCTTCGCTACGCCGTGGTGGGAGACGGTGAGCATCAGGAGGCACTCGTGGCGGAGGCGCGACTCCTCGGCATGGCCGACCGGGTGCGCTTTCTCACCGGCGTTCCCGACCGCGATCTTCCCGCCCTCTACAACCTCGCCGAGGTCTATCTCGGTGTCTCGCGCCTGATGGAGCAGCGGGTCGAGGGCTTCGGCATCTCGCTCTGCGAGGCATCCGCGTGCGGCGTGCCCGTCGTGGCGGGTCGCAGCGGCGGCATTCCCGAGGCCGTGCGCGACGGGGAGACCGGCATCATCGTTGACGCCGAGAACGCCGCCGCCGTGGCCGCGGCTCTCCGGCGGTTGCTCGACGATCCCGCGCTTCGGGTGCGCATGGGCGCCGCCGGCCGCCGGATGGTGGAACGGCACTACAACTGGGACCGCGTGACCGCCGATCTCGTGAGAATCGGTCACGAGATAGCGCCCGCCGCCGCGCAGGAGGCGGTGTCGTGATGCCACGCGCCATCTCCTCCCTCTCCGCTGCCGATGAGTACGACCGGCAATATCACGCCTGGGCCGAGCGGCAGGGTCCACGGGCGCTCGACCGTGAATGGCGGATGACGCATCTGCTCTGGCGTCAGCGGGCGCTGCTGCGGCGCTATCCTCCCGAGGGCAAGCGCGTGCTCGACTTCGGCTGCATGGATGGGATTTTCACGATCATGCTGCAGAAGTTGGGGGGTGAGGCGGTCGGGTACGACATCTCGCCGGCGGCGATCACCCAGGCCAAGGCGTTTCGAGCGGATGCCGCGCGGCCCGTGTTCACCAACGTGCCGCCCGGACCAGGGCAGTTCGACTGGATCTATTGCAACGAGGTGATCGAGCATGTGAGCGACGACTCGGCGCTCGTCGGCGAGCTGGTGGGATATCTGAGGACGGGCGGCTCGGTGATCGGGACCACTCCCGTCGGGCAGTACTTCTGGGACCCCGATCACAAGCACTTCTACGACGAGGAGGTGCTGAAGCGGGCGCTCTCACCGTGGGGGCGGGTACGGGTCCATCGGTACTATCGCAGCCCGCTTCGCAACTTCGTGCCGATCCGTCAGAAGGGCGCGAGCGTCTTCATTTTCCAGGTTACGCCGCGGTCTCCGACGGCCCCACCCTGATCGCGTCCGTCGGGCAGTTGAGTACGTAGGCTCCATCCAGCGGCGTCCACGTCTGCACCGGCGCCAACACCTCAGCCTTGCCACGGACATCGAGCCGGAACACCGTGGGCGCCTGAATGACGCAGACGCCACATCCGACGCAGCGCTCGGCATCGACGCTTACCCGAAGTCTCCTCACCGGGTGCATCCCCGCCGGAATCCGGTGCAGGTGCCCGAGTCCATCGAGTGTCTGTGCCGTCGCCTGGTAGCCGGCCTCGATCAGCTCGGCGGTGTGATCGAACGCGAACATGGAGATGTGCTCGACCCGCGGTTGCACGATGATCAGCGGCGGCCCCTTCCAGTCGCGGAGCTGACCCTCGATCTGGGTCTGCATCACGATCTCCAGTCCGCGAATGTAGGTGGCGGCAAAGCCCTCCGTCTCGTGCGCGGCGCGACGCACGCTCACTGCGGCTACGTTGACGGCGATGATGGGCCCGGAAGCGAGCGCAGCGGCGGTGCGGACCGGGAGATTCTCCACGACGGCGCCGTCTACGTAGGCGCGGCCGAGAATTACCTTGGGAGGAAAGAGTCCAGGGAGGGCGCACGAGGCGGCCACGGCGTCGGCCACGCGGGCGTCGAGCCGGCCGGGCAGTCCCCACATCACCTGCGTTCCAGTGAGAAGATCGGTCGTACTGACGAGGAGGCGGCGGGCGAGATCGCGGAAGGTGATCGTGCCGACCAGTCGCCCAATGAGCGCTTCGAGCGGTTCCCTGCGATAGAGGGCGGGGGCCAGCATGCGGCGGAAGGCGACATCAGCGTGGGCCACCTGGAACACGTGGCGGCGGCGGACCTCGAGGGCGATCTCCTCCATTTTCCGGATCGGGGTGCCTGAGGCCCAGGCGGCGCCGATGAGCGAGCCGATGCTCGATCCTACGACGAGTCCCGGTGTGAGTCCCCGCTCTTCGAGCGCGCGGAAGACTCCGATGTGGGCCAGCCCCTTGAGGCCGCCACCGCTCAGGACCAGCGTGAACGATCGGTCTGATTTCACTCGCTTGCCCCATTCGAGGTTGGGCGCGTACTCTACGGTCGTCGGGGAGTGCAAGAACCGTGCGCCCGCCGCTGCAAGATTGATCGGTGCAAGGCTCTGCGCGGTGGCGACTCTTTTGATGGGATGGGTATGACACCAGGGGTATCTGGGGAGCGCCTGCGACGGGACGCCCGGGCGCCGATCGACGCCGAGGCGCTCAGGGCCGCGGAATTCCCCTGGGCAGCCGAGACGACCTACCTCAACAACGCCAGCACCGGTCCATTGCCCGAGCGCACGCGCGTGGCCCTCGCCGAATTCAATCGGCGCCGCACCATGCCCTTTCAGCTTTCAGACAGCGACCAGTTCGCCGTCCTCACCGAGTCGCGGCTTCTGGTATCGCGGTTGCTGTCGGTTACGCCCGGGGAAATCGCCCTCACCGTCAATACCGGATTCGGACTCTCGATGGCGGCGCGCGCGCTGCCGCTCGGGCGGGGAGACATCGTCCTGGTGAGCGACAAGGAATTCCCGGCGAACGTCTACCCCTGGATGCGGCTGAGCGAGACCGGCGTCACCATGGAGCTCGTCCCGACGACGGCCGACGGCTGGCCCGACGAGGCACGGCTGCTCGAGCGGCTCTCGGACCCCCGGGTGCGGGTGCTCGCCATCTCTCTCGTCCAGTTCAGCAATGGTTATCTCGCCGACCTCGCCGCCCTCTCCGACGCCACCCGGCGGAACGGAGCGTATCTTGTGGTGGACGCGATTCAGGCCGTGGGACAGGTACCGATCGACTTGGGCCGCGTGCAGGTTGACGTCCTCGCCTGTGGCGGACAGAAATGGCTCCTCTCGCCGTGGGGCTCCGGATTCGTCTACGTGCGGCGAGAGCTGATTCCAGAGCTGAGTCCGCCGGTCACGGGATGGATGGCGTTCGAGGGCACCGACGATTTCAGCCGGCTCACCAGCTACCACGACTCCCTCCGTGGGGACGCCCGGCGCTTCGAGCTGATCACGCTGCCGTACCAGGATTTCGCCGGGATGAACGCGTCGCTCTCGCTCCTGCTCGAGCTCGGCATCGATCGCATCGCCGAGCACCTCCGCGTGCTGCAGAGGCCGCTCGTCGAGTGGGCGGTGCGACGGGGCGTACGGGTGGTGTCGCCGCGAGACCGGTCGGCCACGGGCATTCTCTGTCTCGCCCCGGCGCGGGTGGACGAGGCGTATCGGGCGCTCAGGGCCGCGCGGATCATCTGCAGCCTGCGTGAGGAAGCGATCCGGCTGAGCCCCCACGCCTACAACACCGTTGCGGAGATGGAGCGGGTGGTGGACGTCCTCGACGGCGTCATCGGGTCATCGGGACCGGCCCCGGCCGCTGCAGGTCCGCTTCGCGGAAGAGCCAGAGGCGGCGGCACAGCGCCAGGCAGGCCTCCCGAACGAGACTGAGCCGGGCCGGCTCTGTCGAGTGCTTGCGATGCCACGAACTTCATCAGGAACCGACCATGCCCAGCTCATTCGCCGATATGCTTGCCAAGGGCTACGGCTTCAGCGATCCATCCATCACCCTCGGCGCCGCGCTCGAAGGCGCCACCGTGCACCAGGAGCCGAAGATCCGCATCCCGCTGGCGATGATGAACCGCCACGGACTCATCGCCGGCGCGACCGGCACCGGGAAGACCACGACCCTCCGGCTTCTCACCGAGCAACTGTCGGCGCAGGGCGTGCCCGTGTTCGTCGCCGACATGAAGGGCGATCTGAGCGGCCTCGCCATGCCGGGAGATGCGAACGACCGCATCACGGGCCGGGCGGGGGACATCGGCTGGAGCTGGAAGTCGGCCGGCGTACCCGTCGAGTTCGTCAGCCTCACCGGCGGCCCCGGCGTCCAGCTTCGCGCCGCCGTGAGCTCGTTCGGGCCGCTGCTCCTCGGGAAGGTCCTCGCGCTCAACGAGACCCAGACCAGCGTGTTGACGATGGTGTTCACGTACGCGGACGATCACCAGCTCCTGCTGCTCGATCTCGCCGACCTGCGAGCCGTGCTGCAGTTCCTCTCCGGAGATGAGGGCAAGACGGAGCTCGCGCAGTATGGCGGGATGTCGTCGGCATCGGTGGGCGTGCTGTTTCGAAAGATGGTCGAGCTCGAATCCCAGGGGGCGGGAAAGTTCTTCGGTGAGCCGGAATTCGACGTGAGCGACATGCTGCACGTCACTTCCGATGGACGCGGCGTCGTGACCTGTCTCGAGCTCACCGACGTGCAGGACAAGCCGAAGCTCTTTTCGACCTTCATGATGTGGATGCTCGCGGAGCTGTACCACAAACTCCCGGAGGCGGGCGACCTGCCGAAGCCCAAGCTCGCCTTCTTCTTCGACGAGGCCCATCTGCTCTTCGATGACGCCCCCAGGGCATTCCTCGACCAGATCCAGCAGGTGGTGCGCCTCATCCGGTCCAAGGGCGTCGGAGTCTACCTGGTCACCCAGACGCCGAAAGACGTCCCCACCGATGTTCTCGCACAACTCGGCAACCGGATTCAGCATGCGTTGCGCGCGCACACCCCTGACGACGAAACGGCGCTCCGGGCCACGGTCCGCACCTTCCCCAAAACCGAATTCTACGACCTCGAGGAAACGCTGACGTCGCTTGGCATCGGCGAGGCGGTGGTGACCGTGCTCGACGCGCGCGGTACTCCCACGCCGGTGGTGGCGACGCGTCTCATTCCGCCGAGCTCGAGGATGGCGCCGCTGACTCCCGAGGAGCTGCAGGCGGACATCCGGCAGAGTGATCTGCTCAAGGAGTACGGCCAGGCCGTCGACCGAGAAAGTGCGCGCGAAAAGCTTGCCGCGCGCTTGTCGCCCGCGCAAACGGGCACGACTCCATCGTCGGAAGCCGCTCCGGCATCACCCCGGGG
>JBDTTA010000073.1:0-11425 GCA_039930845.1 Gemmatimonadales bacterium | reverse complement strand
CTCCTGGCAAGTCGCCGCAGATTATCGGCTGACAGCCGTGGCAATGTGGTCTTGCGTATGGCAGGCCCGGAAACAATCGTGAGGCTTCCCGATCCGGTGCCAGTCCATGGCCATCATCGCCGCGCTTGCCTCAGCGTCACCGCACTACGGCGTTGTCTCGCAGTCCATCCGCTCGGTCGGGACGCTGGCCGAGTTCAGCCGGGCCGGAGAGCTCCTGCGGTATTTGAAGTCAGCGAATGTCTCCGCGGTGGTACTGACCGCGGCACATGATGCGCAGGGTGGGCGGGTGCTGGAAACCACGATTGCGCTCCGAGACGCCCATCCGCTGCTCTGGATTTTTCTCGTCGCGCGACCGGGGGCCGGCGGGATGCGTCCCCTGCTCGATCTCGCCTCTGTGGCGCTCCGAGTCGTGTGCCTGACGGCATCGCTTATCACACTTCAGCGCACGTTGAGCCGTGCGGTCACTACCGCGACGTGGAACATCGCTCCGCTCGAAATCGAGCTCCTGTTCGCCACCTATGCATCGAGACGCGTGAGGAGGGTCTTGGCCCACGCCGCCCAGGGCACACGTCGAACGCTCTTGCCGAGGGATATGTCCGCCGAGCTCGGGATCCCTGCCCGGACGCTGAGGGGAATACTCGCGCGGGCGGGTTGGCCGCCGCCGCGGGAGCTGATCTCGTGGTGCCGGCTGCTTCATGCCGCGTTTCTTCTTGACGTTCTCGAAACCCCAGCCAAGCAGGCGGCTGCCTCTCTCGGGTATCCGTCGGCCTCGGCGCTTCACGTCGCCATTCGACGTCATTTCGTCGAGAGCACTCAGGCAGTCATCGAACGTGGGGGGTATTCCCATTTACTCGAGCGGTTTGCCACGAGACTACGAGCTCTTGGTGCTCGCTGGTAGGGGGGTCCCGGCGAGGAGTAGGTAGCCGACTGCGTCGTATTTTCGCCGACTCGCGCCCTTGATTGCCGCCGATCCGTCGCGTAGCTATGTGATCTGGGCTGCCCACCGGGTAGCCCGTTTGGCACACGTTCACATGCGCTCCGGATTTCTCGCCGATGGTAAGCAGGGCCGTCTTCCAGGTACCCGGACGACGGTGGCGATTCTCGCGACCGGAATCGACGCGCAGACGGCGGCCGCTTCCGAGCTCGAGGGATTCGAAGTCCTCCGGTACTGCGAAACCGCCGCGATGCTCGATCACCTTACGGCGGGAGGTGATGTCGCGGCGATCGTTACGGAGCCACGCGACATTACCGGCCTCCCGGTTTCCGCGTTTATCGCCCCGCTGCACGAGCGAATGCCGGAGACGCCGATCATCATCTGGTTCCGGCCCTCGCCGGCCGCCTTCCGGGCCATGCCGGAGGCGCTCGCCGTCGGGGCTTCGGGGTGCTCGGTACGAGGGTACGACCGGCTATCGGTGATTCTGAGTTCATCTCTCGATTCGGCCTGCCATGCCGGCGCAGTTCCCGCCCTGTTGCACATCTTCCGGTTGCTGATTCCGACGGAGCTGGAGGAGTTTGGCCTCATTTGCGCGCTCAAGGCCTCGCCGCGGCTCACGCCGACGCTGGTCGCGGATTGGATGCGGGTCAAGGAACGAACGCTCCGTGATCGTTTGCAGCAGGCCTCGCTTGCTCCTCCATCGGTATTCATCGATTACGCGACGGCGATCCATGCCGCATTCCTGCTCGATGAGGTGGGATGCGAGCCGGAGGAAGTGGTGAAGCGGATGTGGTTCGGCAGGACACGATCGCTCAGTGCCCTGGTTCGTCAGTTTTCCGGATTGCCCGCCCGGGGACTTCGACAGCACGGCGGATTCAACGCGATGCTCGCCCGGGCCGAAAGCTGCCTGAGGCGTGCCGACTCGAGGCGCGAGCCCGAGGAAGCGGGGTTCATCGACCGCTATCTGTCGGGAGAATTGAGCCCCGAGGAACGCGTTGCATTTGACTGGTGGCTCGCCACCGCACCCGCGGGCGTGGCCGAGGTCCTCGAGGGGATGCGGATGCTGCTGGGCGATCGGCCGCGGTCGGATGAAGATGTGAGACTTCGCCGGCTCGTCTGGATGCGACTCCGACGGGAACTCGGCCGCCGATTCGCGAGTTGAGGCTCCGGCGGTCGTGATGCCCCGTCGTGCGGTGCCGTGGAACCAACCTTCCCGCCGATTCATGTTCAACCCGCCGATCTTCGTTGTTGCTCCTCCCTGTACCGACTCCTATCGTGCGCCACGCGATTCAGGAGACGGCGATGAACTCTCCGGCAACAACCACCACGCTTCCCGCGTCCAGCCGATTTACCCGTGCACAGGGCGTCGTGAGCACGCAGCAGTGCGATACCACGGTGCTCCTCGACGTCAACGGCGGCCTCTACTACACGCTCAACGAGGTCGGCGGGCGGATCTGGGGGATGATCGGTGAGAAGGCGTCGGTGGCCGAGATGGTGAAGCGGCTGGCGGGAGAGTTCGACGCGCCCGCCGAACGGCTCGACGCGGATACGGGCGAAATGATCGTGCGGCTCCTGCGCGCCAGGCTCGTGGAGCGCACGGGATGAAGGCCGTATGGAAGGATGGAGCGTGGATCGAGGCCCGGAAGGCTTTGCTGGGGCAGCGGCGGGCGCTCGCTGCGGGGCTCGCGCTCACCCTCGTCAACCGGCTCTCCGCGATGGCGGTCCCGGTGAGCTCGAAGTGGGTGATCGACGACGTGGTCGGAAAGCAGCGCGGTGATCTCCTCCCCTGGCTGGCCGCGGGTGCCGGCGCCGCGGTGTTGCTGGAAGCAGGGAGCGCGTTTGCGTTGTCGCAGGTGGTGGGAGTCGCCTCCGAGCGCGCTGTCGTGCAGCTCAGGCGGGAAGCACAGCGACGCGTCGTCGGACTCCCGGTCGGATTCTTCGATCAGCAGCAGACCGGCGCACTCGTGTCGAGGATCATGGCCGACGCGGAAGGGGTGCGCTCCATCGCCGGAAGCGGACTGATCGGCCTCGCGAGCGGGGCGCTTACGGCGATGCTTGCGCTGGGCGTCCTCTTCCACCTGAACGCCGGGCTCACCGGCGCGCTGGTGGTGGTGCTGATCGGACTCGCCGTCGGGCTCACCGACGGATTCGGACGTCTCTATCCGGCATTTCAGCGGGTGAGCGAAGCGGCAGCGGAGACGACCGGGCGGCTCGCCGAGGCGCTTGGCGGGATCCGGGTAGTGAAGGCGTACGCGGCCGAGCGGCGTGAGGCGGAATCCTTCACGCGCGGTTCGCACCGGCTCCTTCGAAGATACGTCCGCGCTCTCACCGGTGCCTCGACCTTCACCGCGGCCAGCACACTGGTGATCGGGTTGATGGCGGTGACGCTCATGATGGCCGGCAGTCTCGCTGTCGTGCGTGGCTCGATGACCGTCGGAGACCTCGTCATGTACGTCTTCCTTGCCGGTCTGCTGGCGGTGCCACTGGTCCAGATCTCGGCGAACGCGAGCGAGATGGGCAAGGCATGGGCGGGACTCGGGAGAATTCACCAGCTCACATCGCTGGCGACGGAAGCGGAGGAGGATGTGGGTCGGGCGCCACTGTCTCGCGTGACCGGCGGCGTGGAGTTCCAGGACGTCTCCTACGGCTACATCCCGGAGAGGCTGGTCTTGAGGCATGTCACGCTCCGGGCTGATGCAGGGGCCACGGTCGCGCTGGTGGGGCCGACGGGGTCGGGCAAGAGCACGGTGTGCCGGCTCCTGGCAGCGTTTGACCGTCCGACGAGCGGGCGAGTGCTGGTCGATGGACGCGATCTGGCCGGCATTCGGCGCCGCGACTACCGAAGGCATCTCGGCGTGGTGCTGCAGGAGACCTTCCTCTTCGACGGAACCATCGCGGACAACATCCGGTACGGCGCGCCGGGGGCCACGGACACTGCCCTCCACGCTGCCGCGCGGCTGGCTCATTGCGAGGAATTTGTCCGGCGGTTGCCCGATGGGTATGACACCCGGATTGGCGAACGGGGCGTCCAGCTTTCCGGGGGTCAGCGCCAGCGCGTCGCGATGGCGCGGGCGCTGTTGAAGGATCCGCGGATTCTCATTCTCGATGAGGCGACTTCGCACCTGGACAGTGAAAGTGAAGCGTTGATCCAGGACGGTCTGCGCGCGCTGCGACGCGGACGGACGACATTCGTGATCGCGCACCGGTTGTCGACGGTGCGAGACGCGGACGAGATTCTGGTGCTCGATGGTGGGGAGATCGTGGAGCGAGGAAGGCATGAGGAGTTGGTTCGGGAGGCAGGGCGGTACTCGCGACTCTACTGCGCAAGAGGGTGTGACGTTTCGTATGTGCCATCAACTCTCATGGTCGCTCTGTGACCGCCGTCCCGGCCCCCAAACCCAAGGTGAGTGACTTTCTCGGAAGCGATCTCTATGTACCCGGTCGCGCCGCGCCATCGATGATAGTCGCCTGTTGCGCACTCCTCGGGGCGATCAAAATTGGCCTGTCTGTGGTCGGATATGGCAAGTCACTCGCTGCGATCGAGGCCGTCACCAGAGGGAGGCTAGCCGATTCCGAACTTGACCCTCAGAAGATCGCCTCAATTACACAGGCTGTCGCGATAGCGGCCGCCTTCTATCCGGGGCGCGCGCTATGTCTGGAGCGATCGCTGGCCCTGTGTGCGTGCCTTAGGTGGCAAGGGGCCCGAGCTCGGATCAGGCTGGGAGTTCAGCCTCACCCCTTTCAAGCCCACGCCTGGGTCGAGTGCGGTGGAGAACCCGTCCACGAACTATCGGAGCGACTCAAGCCGTTCCATCGCTTTGTCGAGCGCCACTCGTGAAACCGTTTACGTGCCTGATCCGACTCGACGGACAGCCCGTGGTCTCTGGGACACTCAGGCGATATGCGCCTGGCGCTTCGCACCAGCTGGGGACGGACTCCCCATGGCTTATCGCCGGGTGCTTCGCAGCGAACATCGGTGCCCAGGTGGGCGAGTCGGGACCGATAATAGTGCGCGAAGGTCAGTGGATATGCGTCGGGCATGCGCGATTGGACAAATTCACGACTGAAAGTGACTGTGCCCAACCGGAGAATCTCAGAACAGATCTCGCTCTCGTCCTCGCTCTGATCGCGAATCGTGGAGGTCGGGCGATCCCCGACATCCTGGGAGACTTTGCCTTTGTTGCCTGGCATGAGCTCACGCATCAACTGTTTGCCGCGCGGGATGCGCTCGGTGTGCGCACTCTCTTCTATGCGCAAGAAGGATCGATACTGACGATCTCGTCCCACGCTTCGTCGCTCGCACGAGCTCAACAGTACGACCCCGAGTTCTTCGCGGACTACCTCGTTCTCGGCAACGATCCCGCAGAGCCAAATCCATTTCACGCCGTGAACACCGTGCCGTCTGGCACAGTGCTCACCTACAACGGGCGGTCGCTCTCGCAGATGAGTTACTGGTCTCCTCTGATCTTCGCAGAAGGTTCTCGAGCGGACGAGAGCACTTGCGTCGAGAAATTTCGGGAGCTCTTTCGAGGAGCAGTGGCTGCTCGGCTGGGCGGTCGGGCCGATGTCTGGGCGCAGTTGTCAGGCGGTCTGGATTCGTCGGCAGTAGTCTGTATAGCCCATGCTCTCGCGGAAGAAGGGGTTGTTCCGGCAGGACTTGGCGGCACCATCACGATGGCCGATTCGATGGGTGAGGGCGAGCAGGAGTTTGCTGATGCGGTCCTGCAGATGTGCGGACTCCGTAATGAGCGGGTTGTGGACTACTGGGCCTGGCAGGACGATGGGCTCCCACCGCCGAGAACGGAGGCACCAACCAACAATTATCCGATGTTCGCCCGGGATCGACGCTGCTGCGAGATGGTTTGGAATGGGGGCGGTCGAGTGCTCCTCTCCGGCCAGGGCAGCGACCAGTACCTCTATGGAACCCTGTGCTACTTGGCGGATTGGGTTGTTCAGAGACGTTGGCGGGACGTGTTCTGGGACGCGCTCTATCGTGCAGTACTCGAGCGATCGTCGTTCTGGCTCATCATGTTCCGGAACGCAGTTGTGCCGTTACTTCCCGCATCGATGAGAAGATTGACGTTTGGTCGTGCCCTTCGCACACCAGACTGGATAGTGCCTGCGATCGCCCGAAAGTACGAGATGGCGAGCCGCCATGGTGCCGCCCGAATTCTTGGGGGGCCTCCCGGCAGGAAATACCCATTCTCAATGGCTTATGAGATCGGGCACTTCGGTCGTTACAGCAACCTGACGCTGTTTGACGAGGTGTTCGACGTACGACACCCGTTTCTGTACCGCCCTCTTATCGAGATGTGTCTCGGCCTGGCGCCACATCACTGCAGCCGACCTTTGAGACCAAAGGCCATCCTTCGGGAGGCAATGGAGGGCATCCTACCGGAAGTCGTTCGGACCCGGACAGGAAAGGGGGGTATCGACAGCCGGATCGCCTGGTCTCTCGTCCGGGAGCGCCGACGCGTGGCCAGGTTGATTCGAGATCCTCTCCTTGCTCAGTGGGGGTTCGTAGAACCCCGTCGCCTAGCCGCCGAAGTCGATGCGATACTAGCTGGCCGCGAGGCCAGTGTTGTCCCGCTCATGGCAACACTCTCCGCAGAGACATGGCTCCAAGTGCGATCCGGTCAATGGACGGTTGAAGAACGCGCACCGCCACGAGCCTCAGAGCTCGCATATTTGCCACATTGAACAACCAATCTGGAGGAGTTATGACCGCAACAAAGAAGACTTACACCGCCCCGGAACTCGGGAGCCACAGCATCGTCGGCGCAACTCTGGGTCGGATCGCGTCAGGTACCGAGTCCGGTGTTCCGCCTCTCAAGCCGTAGGTGAACGGATCAAGGTCCAACCAGGTAGTTGGACTCGGAAGATGCTTCAAAGCTAATTCAGGAGATAGGCTGCATGGTGACCGAACCATGGCTTCTTGCACTGACCGACCGGGCACGACAGCATGGCGGTGCGTAACGCCGGGAGGCAGGCATCGCTCGGTCACCATGCCGCCGCCTACCTGCGGTAGGGCCACGATGGAAGGGCGATCGGTATCATCGACTCACTCGAGATGGGAGTCGACCCAGTCGACTATCAGATTGACCACGTGCCGCTGGTTTTCCGGTCGTCTCACGATGTGCCCTTCCATGCGATATATCACGAATTTGGTTTCGACGCCTTGTCTTTGAAGCGCGGCGTTCATGAAGTAGGTCGTGTATTGAGGTACAGCGCCGCCATACGTGGTCTCTCCCCCCGCGATGAAAAGTGTGGGTGTCGTGACTCCCTTCATCTTGAACGCTGGCGAGTTGCGAATGTAGGTCTGCGGCACATCCCAGGGCAGTCCGCCGTTCTCCCACTCGAGTATTGGGTTTCCGCCTGGAACCAGACCATAGAGGAAGTACTCGTCTCCCCAGCCTTCGTAGGATACTGCGACCTTGAACCTTCGTGTGTGGGTGATGGCCCAATTCACCCGATACGCCCCGGCGCTTGCGCCGATGATTGCGAGGCGGGACGAGTCCGCGATGCCACGGGCTATTGCATAGTCCACACCGGACATGATGTCGTCGAAATCGCGGTCGTAATGGCGGTTGTTGTCACGGGCTTCCAGGATCGGACGCCATCCGTAGTTGCCGCTGTGACGGTAGTCGGGGACGAGCACGGCGTAGCCCAGATTGGCCCAAAGATGCCACTCCAGGGCCGTCGCTCGAAGCAGAGCGCCGCCGAAGTAGATGCGACTCCCGTCCCCTCCGCCATGCACGTCGACTACCAGGGGATACCGCTCCCCCGCTTTGTAACCAACGGGCAGGATCAGCAGCCCGCGGATCTCGAGGCCATCTGTGCTGAGCCACTGGATCTCCTCCACTGCCCCTGTCCGGAGATTGCCCACTGCCGGGGCCAGATCGACCAAGATCCGTCGTGCACTGCCATCACCGCTCGCGGTGACGATGGTCTTCCCACCTCGGGCATCGACCTCACACCAAGCCATGAGACTGCCGTCGGCGGATAGGGCTGCCCCGGTGATGTCCCGAGCTCCGGCAGATACCTGCTGTAGTGTTCCAGCCACGCTGACGCTGTAAATCTGGCGGTACGGGGAGAATGGACGCAGGAAAAAGACGCGTCCACCGTCCGCGGACCAGCCCACAAGCGATGATACAGTGAGCTCTGGGCCCGTGAGGCGGCGGATAGTGCCGCCTGTGTCCGCCACGACTCCGACGCTCATCGTGAAATCGTACAACCGACTGTCGGCATGGTAGCGAAACGCCACGAAGCGACCGTCCGGTGAGACCACTGGTGCGAGGCCCTGCTGGAGACCTCCAGGCGAGGCAATCGTCAACTCTTTGCCCGTGATGAGATCGAGCGTGAGAATCTCTCCTCGAAGGACACCGTCGTGATATTCGTGCGCCGCGTGGTTTGCGGTTAGGACAACGCGCCTGCCGTCCGGAAACCAGCTCAAGTCGCCGAAACGGGCGCCTCGCCGAGTGAGCACCTTCCGCGTGGTCCCAGTGGTGCGATCGTAAAGGAACAATTCCGAGCTGGCTGGGGAATCGCCGGGGCCACCAACGATAACCGCGGTATGCTCGCTCGATGTCAACTTCACATCTCCAAGCCATGCCGGCGGGCGGGGGCGTAGTGCGTACGCCAGCAACCTGCTGTCGGGTGACCACTCGAAGGTGATGTTCTGCTCCCACCACGTCCCGACGCCGTCCGTTCCATCCGTGATCACTTGCAATTGGCCGCTGGTCATCGCAAAGATTGCCAGCTGCTTGACACCCCGACTATCGACAATGAGAGCGACGTGTTCGCCGTCGGGGGCCGGGACCGGGAATGAGCCCCGCACCAATCGCCGCCGATTTCCGGTCGAAGCATCGCACCAATCGACCCAGCCCTCCTCGCTCGTTGTATCGGTCGTGGCGATCAGGAGTGATCGAGTTCCCGGAACCCATTGGGGGATTGTCCACTCCGCTTCCGCGTAAGGCGAGGGACTGCGGGCAACCAAGAGGTCGGGTGTCAGGGGTATCGTCCCAGACTCGGGGACGCGCGGAGCGAGGACTTGTGCAGGCACCACCTCCGGCACGATTCCTCGTGCGAAGCAGCCGAGGGAGAGGGATGCGGCTATCGCGGCGGACCCCGCCCAGGCTGGGCGGGAGCCGGCGGTCCAGAGTGAGGAGCGACGCATCTTCATCTCAGCCTTAGTAGGTGAGCCGAAGACCAACAGTGGTGCGGCGACCCGGAATCAGTACGCCGTTGCCGGCTTCAGAGCGCAGATTGTTCGTGAGATTCTCGACCCTCAGCAGGGCCGCAAGTTGGTCCGTAAAGGCATGCTGAATGCCAACATTGCCCTTGACCACGGCGGGATAGGTTATCCAGTAATCGCGAAGCGAGCCTCGAAATGGAGCACCGCCATAAAAGAGGCCGAAGAGTGCGAGGCCGTCATAGTTGGACCGTGGGCCGAGGTAGACTAGCGAGGCGTTCACCGCAGTCCTTGGCGAGAGAGAGAATGTGGCGTTCGCTCCGGCGGAGTGCTTAGGTATGCCGAGTGGTCGATCGCCTACCCGGAGGTCGCCGGTGTACGTCGCATCTAGGTCGAGTACGGCGCTGTTGGTCACCGAGTACTGGCCCGAGAGAGTCAGCCGCGCTAGACGCAAGGTCATCTCCAACTCGAGCCCCTTGTTCTTCACCCGGCCGATGTTCTGAAACTGGAATGTTGCGGGGTCGGTGGACGGATCGACGAGCACGGTGCTGATCAGTCCGCGCGCAGTCTGGTCGTAATACGTCACTCCGAAGGACAGCTTCGATCCGAGGTACAGGTCGAGACCTCCATCGCCGCCGACTTGCTCTTCGGGGCCCAGGCTCGGGTTGCTCCGAAAGCCACGCCCGTCCTGATTCGAGCTGAACTCGGGCGGGCGCAACCCCTCTCCGTACGACGCGCGCGCCTTGACTGTCACTCGGCCCAGGGGTCGGACGAACGACACCCCCACGCGAGGGGCAACGGCCGTTCCATAGTTGGTGCCGAAACTAGAGTTTCGTTCTCCCCGGAGCCCCGCCGTCAGGAACAGGTGATTGTGGACACCGACCTGTGCCTGCGCGAACACACCCGTATTGCTCCCGATGCCGCGGGTAACAGCCGGAGGTTGGGTCGGGTCAAAGGCGATTGCCCCGGTCGCCACCAGGGCGCCAGGGCTGTCGGAGCTCTGGCTGTTGAAGCTGAAGTACTCGGCTCCGGCGGTTACAACGGCCGAGAGCGAAGTCGAGGCGGGAACCTCGAAAGAGGTGTGATACCGGATCGATGTCTTTTCCTGGGCCCCTTGAAATACCTGAAGCAGGCCATCGGCCTGACGGGGCCGGGTGTTGAAGAATCCTCTGGTCATGCCGTCGAATCCCACCGTCAGGCTGTGTTGCCAACCTTGGACGGGGGTTAGGCCGAGTGTAAGCCCGTAGGTCTGCAACCTGATGTTGTTGCGAACGAAGGGCCCGGTTTGAAATGACGGATAACCAGCCGCTCGCAGACGAGGATCCCATGGATCACCAAACGTCCGCGACATGAATCGCGCGCTCAAGTCCACGGTGAGAGGTCCCTGGATGATCCGGGCTCCAGCGAAGGCGCTGGGTGCTCGCAGGGAGTACTGCGGAACCCACTCCCCGCTCTGCGAGTATGCCCCGCCTGCGTTGTATGTGACGTCTCTGGTGCCACCCTGGATGGAAAGAGCATAGTCCTGCTGCAAAGCGGACTTATATGGACTCTGGATTGCCCCAACAGAGGCAGTAGCTTCCACGCGAGGTCTGGGTAGACCGAAGGCGCCCTTCTTCGTAAAGACCTGTAGCACCCCACCACTTGCGCCCGCGCCATAGATCATGGAAGCCTGGGGGCCACGAAGGATCTCAACGCGATCAATGCTGTTAACGTCCACCAGCGAAAAGAGATCATTTACCACCTCGACGCCGTCGAGGTACGTCTTGATGGTGTTCCGCCCAGGGACCAGGCTACTTGCGCCTCGTACCGTGATTGAATTGACATTTTCTTCGGGGCCGAGCTCGTACGAGAAGGCTCCCGGCACTCCGCCCCTGAATATCTCGTCGGTTCGCCTGAGCTGGCGGGCACGAATGTCGCCGCCGGTGATGATCGTCACCGGTGTCGGTAGCGCCCTCACCTCGGTCGGCACTATCGTGCCGGTCGTCACCACCTCGTCGAGCTGCTGCACCGACTTCCCCATGACCACATCGACGCTCACCTCCAGCCCAGACACCACTTCGGCCGCCGAGACTGCCGGCGCATACCCGATGAACCTCACCTTGACAGTACGCCTCCCCGCCGGCACACCCGCGATCCGGTACCGTCCCTCAGCATCTGTGGTGGCGCTCAGACCCGTCCCCTCCACCACCACCGTTGCCCCGACGATCGGGGCGCCGGTTGCCTGATCCGTCACCGTGCCCACCAGGACCCCGCTGTCCGAGACGGATGGCGCGGTGCCAGCGACCCGGTGTGCCAGCGTA
>JBDTTA010000072.1:0-11444 GCA_039930845.1 Gemmatimonadales bacterium | reverse complement strand
GCGGCCGGCGCCCGAAAAGGGACGCCTCGCCGCTCGACCGACAGTACTCCGTGGGGAAACCTGCTCCTCTGGCGTCGAGCCGCTCGGGCTCGACCCGCGAAGAGACGCTCTTCTGCGCATCCCTCGAAACCACAACCCGGGGCAGCCCTTGCCGCTCGTACTTGTACTGCATGGTGCGGGGGGCAGTGGGCGGCGTGTCATGCGCCATCTCGAAACCGAAGCCGATCGCGCCGGTTTCCTGTTGCTGGCCCCTGATTCCCGCGATCACACCTGGGACGCGGTCACGGAAGAATTCGGGCCGGACGTCACCTTCATCGACCAGGCGCTGTCCGCCGCCTTCTCCCGGTGCGCGGTGGATCCGCGCCGCATCGCGGTCGCCGGGTTCTCCGACGGCGCCACCTACGCGCTGGCTCTCGCACGCACGAACGGCGATCTCTTCTCACGCGGCATCGCCTTTTCACCGGGATTTCTGGTTCCCGTCACTCCCCATAAGCTCCCGCGCCTCTTCGTCTCTCATGGGACGGCAGACCAGATCCTTCCCATCGATCGTTGCGGCCGGCCGGTCGTCGCCGGGCTTCGACAGGCGGGCTACCGGGTGCGCTACCGCGAATTCGATGGTGGCCACGAGGTCCCGCCGGCCATCGCCGCAGACGCGGTGCGCTGGTTCCTCCACACGACGGTGTGATCCCTCGTTCCTTCCTCCAGCAAAATCCCCCGCTCGCGTGTACTCTCCATATTGCCCGGAATTGTTCGGGCCGCGTGTTATTGAACGCCATATTTTACAGATGTTTACCCGGACGGACCAACTGTACGAGACCGAGGCCCCACCACCCATCGCCGGTCGCGGATGACGTTTCGCGTCGCCCGGTTCGGCGCGCCTGCGCTCCTTTTGCTCGGTGCATGCGTGGGGACGCCAAACGTGTCCGGCGTTCCCGGCGCGTCGCCGTCGCCGGAAAAGCCATGGACACCGCCGCCGGGCGTTCGGAAGGCCGTCACGGCTGCCGATACCTCGGCCCGCGCCGCCATCCCTCCTGATCTCTCCGATCGAATCAAGCGTCTCACCCTCACCGAGATCGTCGAGCTGGGGCTCCGCAACAACGCCCAGACACGGCTGGCGTGGGCCAACGCCGAGGCGGCCGCGGCGGCCTATGGGTCCTCTCGGGGTGAGTGGCTCCCGACGCTCGACGCCGACGTCACCGCCCAGCGCATCAAGACGGTGGCCAGCGCGGGACGGGTGAGCGTCGAGCAGTCGGTGTTGAGTCCCAGCGCCACGCTTTCCTATCTGCTCCTTGATTTCGGAGGTCGGTCGGGACGGGTCGCGGGGGCCAGGCAGCGCCTGATCTCCGCCGGGTTCACGCACAATGCCGTCATCCAGGATGTGGTGCTGCAGATCCAGGTGGGCTACTTCCAGTATCTCGCGAGCCGGTCGCTCCTCGCGGCGCAACAGACCACGCTCGCCGAGGCCCGGGCCAACCTCGAGGCGGCGGAGGAGCGGCGGCGGGTGGGGCTCGCGACGATCGCCGACGTATTGCAGGCGCGCACCGCCGCCAGCCAGGCGGAGCTCGATGTCCAGGCGACCGAGGGCAACCTGCAGACGGCCCGCGGCGCGCTGGCGCTGGCGCTCGGGCTTCCGGCCAATCTTCCCTACGACGTTGACTCCAGCGCCGCTGCCGTTCCGGTGGCCCCGCTGGCCGACAGTGTGAACGCGCTCATCGCCTCGGCGCTCGAGGGGCGGCCGGATCTGGCCGCCGCCCAGGCCGAGGCAGCGGCGACGAGAGCGGGCATTGGTGAGCTGCGCTCGGACCTGTTGCCGTCGCTCCAGCTCAGTGCCACCGGAGGGCGCACGTACGCCACCACGATTCCCAACGGGGCCAACAGCTACAACCTCACGCTCGGCCTGAGTCTCCCGATTTTCAACGGGTTTTCCCGGCAATATGACCTCCGCGGCGCCCGGTTCCAGGCAGAGGCGGCGGAGGCACGCACCGAATCATTGCGCCAGCAGGTGGTGTTTCAGGTGTTCAGCGCCTACTACGCGCTGCAAACGGCCACGCGGCGGGTGCACACGGCCGACGTGCTGATCAGCAGTGCGGAACAGTCGAACGAAGTGGCGCTCGCGAGATACAAGGCCGGGGTCGGTACGGTCCTTGACCTCCTCGCCTCGCAGAGCGCGCTCGCGACCGCCAGGGCCCAGCGCGTGGACGCGCGTCTCGCCTGGAGCGTTTCACTGGCCCAGCTGGCGCACGACGCCGGCGTGCTCGATCCCCGGGGCGAGAACACGCTCCGCCTCAGCAACGACACCACCACGGTTCCCACTCGATGACGATCTGCATTCGCCGGCTCGCGGCGACCGCAACACTCCTGCTCGGCGCCGCCGGTTGCGGCAAGGACGCGCCCACGCCCCCGTCCGCCGTTCCCGTCGTGATCGCCATCGCGGAACGGCGGACCGTGCCCTTCGAGTTGTCCTCACCGGGCACCGTCGAGCCGATCCAGACGGTATCGGTGCAGCCGCAGGTGAGCGGGCTGATCGAGCGCATCGCGTTTACCGAGGGTCAGGAGGTGCAGAAGGGACAGGTGCTCTTCCGGATCGACCCCCGCCCCTTCCAGGCCGCCTTCGCGCAGGCACACGCGGCCTTCGAGCGGGACAGCGCGCAGGCGATCAACGCGGAGCAGGACGTCAAGCGCTACGCGGCCCTCGCCGAGAAGGAATACGTGACGGCGCAGCAATACGATCAGGCCCGCACGACGGCCGCCGCCGCCAATGCCACCCTCGCCGGCAGCCGCGCCGCGGTGGATCAGGCCACGCTCAATCTCCAGTACGCCACAATCCGCGCGCCGATCTCCGGGCTCACTGGAAGCCTGCGCATGCGCGCCGGCAACCTGGTGCGGAGCGCCGATGCCACTCCGCTCGTGACGATCAACCAGATCCGGCCGATTCTCGTGCGCTTCGCCGTGCCTGCGTCGTACCTCGGCCTCATTCAGCGCTACCGTGCGGGCAACCCTCCGGTCCGCGTGGAGCCGGCAAGCGGAGGAACGGTGAGCGAAGGACTGCTGTCGTTCGTGGACAACGCGGTCGACACCACCACGGGAACAATCCTCCTCAAGGGGTCCTTTCCCAACAAGGACGGCGCGCTCTGGCCCGGTGAATTTGTGAAGGCGCGGCTTTGGCTCTACGCGGACACCAGCGCGCTCGTGGTTCCCGCCGCCGCCGTCGTCGCCGGGCAGCAGGGAAGCTTTGTTTTCGTCGTCCAGTCCGACGGGACGGCGAGGACGTTCCCGGTCGAGGTCGTCCGCGTTTCCGATAGCCTGGCGGTCCTCGGCGGCGGTATCCAGTCCGGCGACCGCGTCGTCACCGACGGGCAGCTCCGGCTGCGCTCGGGCTCGAAGGTGCAGGTCAAATCCTCGGGTGATACCGTCCGGGTGGGGGAAACTTGAACTTCACCGCGCTGTTCATCCGCCGGCCGGTCATGACGACGCTGATCATGGCCGGCATGCTGATTTTCGGCCTCGTGGCGTATCGCCTGCTTCCGGTGAGCGACCTGCCGGCGGTGGACTACCCCACGATCAACGTCAGCGCCAGCCTTCCGGGCGCGAGCCCCGAAACCATGGCGGCGGCCGTCGCTACGCCCCTCGAAAAGCAGTTCTCCACCGTGCCCGGCGTGGAGACGATGACCTCGACGAGCAGCCAGGGCACCACCTCGATCACGCTCCAGTTTACCCTCGCCCGCGACATCGACGCGGCCGCGCAGGACGTGCAGTCGGCCATCTCCAAGACGCTGCGCACCCTGCCACAGGGCATGCTGCCCCCGAGTTATCGAAAGGTGGACCCATCGGCGAGCTCGATTCTGTACTTCGCCATGCGCACCTCGACCCTCTCGCTGTCCAAGCTCGACGAGTACGCCGAGAACACCCTGGCGCAACGGCTTTCCACCATCGACGGCGTGGCGCAGGTCCAGGTGTTCGGTTCGCAGAAGTACGCCGTGCGGATCCAGCTCGATCCGCAGGCGCTGGCGGCGCGCGGCATCGGCATGGACGAGGTCTCGGCCGCGGTAGACAACGGTAACGTGAACGTGCCGACGGGCATCCTCTGGGGCACCGACAAGGCATTCTCGGTGGAGTCGAACGGCCAGCTCAACAACGCCGCGGAGTTCGGCGCGCTGGTCGTGGCCTTCCGCGATGGGGTGCCCGTGCGGCTTCAGGATCTGGGCCGCGTCATCGACAGCGTGCAGGATACGAAGCAGGCAAGCTGGTTCAACGGGGAGCGGGCCATCGTGCTCGCGGTCCAGCGGCAGCCCGGCACCAACACCGTGGCGGTGGCGCACCGCGTCAAGGACGAGATCGAACGGCTACGACCGAGCCTCCCCGCCTCGGTGCAGCTCCAGACGCTCTACGATCGCTCGCAGTCGATCGAGCAGTCGGTCAGCGACGTCAAGTTCACGCTGTTCGTGTCGCTCTGCCTCGTGGTGATGGTCATCTTCCTCTTCCTCAGAAACCTGCGGGCCACGCTCATCCCCAGCCTCGCCCTCCCGATGTCGCTGGTCGGCACGTTCGCGGTGATGTATCTGCTCGGATTCAGTCTCGACAACCTCTCGCTGATGGCCCTCACGCTCTCGGTGGGCTTCGTGGTGGACGACGCCATCGTGGTGCTCGAGAACATCGTGCGCCACATCGAGCGGGGAGAGCCGGTCATGGAGGCGGCGCTGAAGGGGAGCCGCGAGATCAGCTTCACCGTCGTGTCGATGACGCTGTCGCTCGTGGCGGTGTTCATTCCCGTCCTCTTCCTCGGCGGCCTGATCGGACGGCTCTTCCAGGAGTTCGCCGTGACGATCGCCGTCGCCATCCTGGTGTCGGGCTTCGTCTCCCTGACGCTGACGCCGATGCTGTGCAGCCGGTGGCTCACGGCGGAGCGGAAGGACGAGACCCACGGACGCTTCTACGAGGTGATCGAGAGCGTCTGGGATACCTCGCACTCTGCCTATCAGCGCAGCCTCGTCTGGGTGATGGACCGGCGCGGGCTGGCCATGGCGTTCAGCGCCTTCATCCTGGTCGGCACCGTCGTGCTCGGCCGCGTCGTCCCCAAGGGCTTCATCCCGAGTGAAGACCAGGGGCAGCTCGGCGGCACGACGGAGACGGCTGAGGGGACCAGCTTCGAGAACATGGTGCGGCACCAGCAGGCCGCGGCGGCGATCGTCCAGCAGGACCCCAACGTCGAAGGGTTCATGTCGTCGGTGGGCGGCGGGGGACGCAACACGACCACCAATCAGGGCCGGTTGTTCATCCATCTCAAGCCGCGCGGCGAGCGCCCGCTGAGCGCCGACGACGTGGCCCGGTCACTCACCAGGAAGCTCGCCGCCGTTCCCGGCCTCAGGGTATTCCTCAACAATCCGCCGGTGATCAACATCGGCGGCCGTTCATCGAAGAGCCAGTACCAGTTTACCCTGCAGAGCTCCGATGTCGATGCGCTGTACGACGCGGCGGGGACAATGGAGCAGAAACTGCACGAGGTGCAGGGAATCACCGACATCACCAGCGACCTGCAGATCAAGAACCCCCAGGTGCAGGTGACCATCAACCGCGACCGCGCCTCTTCGCTCGGCATCGACGCGAATACGATCGAGAGCGCGCTGTACGACGCGTACGGCGCGCGACAGGTGAGCACCATCTTCACCCCGAACGACCAGTACTGGGTGGTGATGGAGCTCCTTCCGCAGTATCAGCGCGATCTTTCGGCGCTCGACCTCCTCCACATCACCGGCCGCAACGGCGTCTCGGTGCCGCTGGGATCGCTGGCGCAGGTCACACCATCCACCGGACCGCTCACGCTCAACCACTCGGGCCAGCTTCCCTCGGTCACCCTCTCCTTCAATCTCGCGTCGGGAGTCTCGCTCGGCGTAGTGGTCACCGAGGTGGAGACGCTCGCCCGCCAGACGCTTCCCTCGAGCATCAACACCGCCTTCTCCGGCACCGCCCAGGCCTTTCAGGCGGCGCAACAGGGGTTGCTCCTGCTGCTCGTCCTCGCGATCGTCGTGATCTACCTGGTGCTCGGCATTCTGTACGAGAGTTTCATCCATCCCCTCACCATTCTCTCGGGGCTGCCGTTCGCGGGCTTCGGGGCGTTGCTGGCCCTCTTCATCTTCCAGCTCGATCTCAGCGTGTACGCGTTCGTCGGCATCATCATGCTCATCGGCATCGTGAAGAAGAACGCCATCATGATGATCGATTTCGCGATCGAGGCGGAGCGAACCGAGCACAAGAGCGCGCGCGATTCGATTCTCGAGGCCGCGAGCGTCCGGTTCCGGCCGATCATGATGACCACGGTGGCGGCATTGATGGGGACGCTGCCGATCGCCCTCGGGCACGGGGCCGGCGCGGAGTCACGCCGGCCGCTGGGTGTGGCGGTGGTGGGGGGTCTCTTCTTCTCCCAGATCATCACCCTCTACATCACGCCGGTGGTCTATACGTATCTGGACGCCTTCCAGCAGTGGCTCACCCGGCGGAAGGGGGCCGAGGTGGTGAAGGCCCCGGCAGCGACTGGATTAGCCGGTACATGAACTCCACCCCTTCGTAGAACTCCTTCACGCCCACCCGCTCATCGCGGCCGTGCGCGCGCGAATCGTCCACGTCGATGAAGACGGCGGAGACGCCGTACACGGGAATTCCCGCCCGGCGGAAATGCAGCCCGTCGGTGGACCAGGGATCCATTACCGGCAGCACGACGGCTCCGGGCCACATCTCGGCGGTGATCCGCCGGACCGGCTCCATGATTTCCGGATCAACCGGCGACGCGGGACTCGGATTCGGCACGTTCGCCATGGTGACGGCGATCTGCGTGTCCGAGACCACGCGCTGCAGCGTCCGGCGCACGCTGTCGGGCTCCTCTCCCGGAAGCAGGCGGCACTGAATCGTGGCCCGGGCCCGCTGCGGGAGCGCGTTCTCCGCGTGGCCCGCCTGCAGCATGGTGGCGACACAGGTATTGCGCATCATCGCGTGATAGAACGGCGAGGCACCGAGGCGGGCGATCGCGCGGGGATCCGGCTTGCTGCGGGCGATGGAGGCCAGGTCCGCGCCGACCTGTCCCGGCTCCTGTCCGGCGATGGCCTTGAAGTAGGCCCTCGTCGTTTCGTTGAGCCGTGCGGGGAATTCGAAATGCGAGAGCCGTTCGAGCCCCCGCGCCAGACGATAGATGGCGTTGTCGGGCACCGGCATGGAGCTGTGGCCGCCGGCGTTCACGACTTCCATCGTGTACGTGACGTAGAGCTTCTCGCTCGTCTGCACCGGGTTCCGGAGGTGCTTGCCGTCCTTGAGCTGGCCCCCGGCCGCATCCACGTTAATGACGTAGGCGACATCCACGAGGTCGCGCCGGTTCGCGACGAGCCACTCCGCGCCGTTGAAGTCTCCCCCCTCTTCATCGTCGGTGAAGGCCAGCATCATGTCGCGCGCCGGGACAAACCCCTCACGCTTGAGGCGAATGAAATTGGAGGCGAGGTCGGCCACCTCGTCCTTGATGTCGGACGTCCCACGTCCGTAGAAGTATCCGTCCTTCTCGGTGAGCTTGAAGGGATCCATCGACCAGTCCTCCCGCCTGGCCTCCACGACGTCGAGGTGGGCGATGAAGAGGATCGGCCTCGCGGCGGACTTCGCGTTGCCGCGATATCGCACGACCAGGTTCAGGTGCTGGGGATGCGGCCCGACCAGGAGCACGTCCGTGTCGCCGAACCCCGCCGCCCGGAAACGCGCCGCGAGGGCCTCCGCGGCGGGGGTCGAGCCGTTGGCCTCGGTCGTGTTGATCTCGATCAATTCCTGCATGATCTCGCGAGCGAGCTTCTGCTGGTCGGGCGGCGGAAGCGTCTGGGCGGCGGCCGTGGGCGGCGCGCACACGACGGCGGCGCACAGCGCGAACGAGCGAATGTTGGGCATCAGGTCACTTTCCGAGGAGGGTGCGCGCGTCGCGTGTGATCACGATCCAGGCGGCCGCGGAGGCGTCGGGGCGGGCTGCATTGGTCGTGTTGACCGCACCGATCACCGCCGTCCTCGTGCGCGGATTGAGATAGAAGAAGGAACGGAAGCCCGCCTGTTCGCCCGTGTGCCCCACCAGCGTCGTCCCGCCGGCTTCGGGAAAGAGAAAGAATGAGAGCCCCGCCGCCGACCCCAGCCCTTCGGCGGTGTCGACGGGCACCACCGGCCTCCACACCTCTTCGAGCGATCCGCGAGAAAGTACGAGGTCGTAGAGGCGCGCGGTGGCCGTGTCGCCGTTGGTGGCTCCGGTGAGAAAAGTCAGATATCTGGCGAGATCGGAGAGTGGCGCGTTCCAGCCGCCGTTCGGGATCGTGATGCCGGGGTCGAAATCCCGGCCGTTCGCGACCACCCGCCGGCCACCCGCGCTGTCGGCAGTGAGCGTGTAGTTGTTCGAGCGCCACGAGGCGAGGTGATAGGGGGTGACGCCGAAATAGCTGCGCGAAAGGCCGAGCGGCGTCCAGACATTTTTCTGGATGTACGTCTCGTAGGGGTCGCCGGTGATCTGCTCGATGACTCTGGCGAGGTAGATGAAGGCGGGATTGCTGTATCCGAACCGTGATCCCGGGGCAAAGCGCAGCTCCTGGTACGGCATCATCGAGACGAGCTGGTCCCATCGCGTCGGCTCGAAGGGCTCCCATGACTTCCCCGACGTGTAGGGCCAGGTGGGATTCTGAAAGCCGGACGAATGGGACAGCAGCATCCGGATGGTCACGTCGTCCATCGAGCCGAAGGGGTCGTGTACCTGGCGGAGCTCCGGCACCCACTTCGTGATCGGGTCGTCGAGCGAGAGCTTGCCGCGATCGCGGAGCTGCATGATGGCGATCGCGGTGAGGGTCTTGGTGATCGACGCCCAATGGAAGATGGCGCGGTCGGTCATCGCCTCGTGGCTGTCGCGGTCGGCCTGCCCGAACTCGTGATGCGCTACGATCCGGCCATCCCGGAGAAGGAGCGTGCTGCCACCGACGATGCTGTCGCTCGCGGCGAACGCGTCGAAATCGCGCACATAGCGCTCCCACTGCGCCTCGAGCCGGACGCTCACCGAAAGCGCGAGGAGGGCATAGAGGATGACGATCCTGGATGCCCTCACCACGGTCACGTGGCCCCTCGCGGCTTCTTCCCCAGCCATGCCTCCCGCAAGAGCAGTTGTTCGGGCGCGGGATTCGGGTCGATGTCGAAACGCAGCGGATTGCCCTTCTCGTCCTCGATCAGATGGATGCCAAGCTTCTCGTAATACTCCCTGACCGGCAGGTGATGGGCCTCGAAGACGTAGTCGTCGAAGAACTGGCGGATGGACGGATCGGTGAGCGCCACGAGTGTGTCGATGAACGTCGATTCGGGGAAGGCCCGCCGCTTCCCGTACCGATGCGTCAGCTCGAGGATGAGGTCCTGCAAGCCTCGCCGGCCATGCGACAGCTCGAGCAACCGGATGTCGAGCAGGCCGGCGGTGAGCGCGCCGCGTATGTAGATGTTGCCGTATTGGGCCTGCCCCGAATCACTGTACGACGTCAGCGCCAGCTCCATGAGACTGTACGTGGAATCGTACGACGTCCGGTCGAGCTTCAATTTGCCGATCATCGTCGCCAGATACTCCTCGGGCGTCTTGAGCCCCGCCCGGAGCTGCATGGTGTGCGCCGCCCATTCGGTGGTGCCCTCGTAGAGCCAGAGGTGCTCGGAGGGCACCGGCGTCACGAAGTTGAAGTGCTCGATGATCTCGCTGTGGATGTTGAGGGGCGTCACGACGTGGAAGAACTCGTGCGCCGCGATGTCGGTGATGCGCTTCCCGACGGAGTCGGTGAACGCCCCCTCCTTCAGGACGTATTCGGAGCTCAGCGAGTGCTCCCAGGCCCCATTGGCCGTGTCGGTGAACGCGTACAGAAATGTGTACCGGGTGACCGGAAGCGTCCCGAGGAACCGGCCCGCCGCCTGCAGCATGCCGTTCATGGCGCCGAGAAGCTGGGATGAGGTAATCAGCCCGGTCTTGCTGTAGGTATAGATCTGCACCGGCACGCCCGTTACCCGGGTCTGCGCCGTCGTCAGGCGACCGAGCAGGATCGGGGAATCGACGAGCTGGTCGTAGTCCTTCGCGATGTAGCGTCCGTCCTTCCCCCGGTCGAGCGCCGTTCCCACCTTCCACCTCGCCGGATACCGGAGGCGGAGCCGCACCGGCGTCGTCTGCATGCCGGTCGGATAGCCGATCACGGCGTGGGGGTTGATCAGCACGTGATCGGCATCGAGCGAGGTGCCGCACATGAGGTAGATCGGATGGTCGAGGTCGGTGTCCCAGGTCTCCGCAACGGTGTACCTGATCGTTCGCACCCGCGGCGCGTCGGAGAGCCGCCACTGGTTCACCGACACCTGCTCCACCGGCACCTTCCCTCCTCGCCCGTCGAACGCCTCGAAGCTCCTCACGAATCGGCCGATGTTCATGACCTGATATGTCCCCGGCGCCGTCGCGGCAAACTGATAAACCGCGTTGTCCGGCGTGAGTCCCTTCACGGCGAGCGTGACCTTGAACAGGTCGTCGGCGCGGTCATTCAGATTGATGGCGTAGGCGAGCGGCGTTTGCTGTGCAGGAGCGGCGCCTGGCCTGAGGAGCATGGCCAGGAAGAGGAGCCGGGGAGCTCGGGGCATGGGGATCGATCCTGTGCAGGGGTTGGAAGACCCGGAAGCAGTCCCGGGGCTTCCCGGAGTGAACGGGCGCCGGCCACGCCCGGTTTCATTACTTGACGGCGGCAATCTAATAGTTGACATTGTCATATGCTTCGTCCTTCGGACCCGCAGATCGGCGCGGTCCGGCGGTTCAACCGCCTCTACACCCGCCGGATCGGCGTCCTCAACGAGCAACTGCTCGACAGCGGCTTCACTCTCGCCGAGGTGCGCCTCCTCTACGAGGTCGCCCGCCGGGACGGCCCGTCCGCCACCGAAGTGGGCCACGAGCTGCGGCTTGACCCGGGATACCTGAGCCGGCTCATCCAGCGGCTTCGGAAGCGGGGACTCCTCGACTGCCGCCCCTCGCCTGCCGACCGCCGTTTGAGCGTCCTCACGCTCACCCGGCGGGGGCGTGACACCTTCGCCTCGCTCGATCGGCGATCCCACGACGAGGTCGCCGGCATGCTCCTCCCCCTCGGCGACGAAGGGACGAGCCGCCTCGTCGACGCGATGGGCACGATCGAGCGGCTGCTCGGCCCCCCGCCGGCGGAGGCCGCCTCCTATCTGCTGCGGCCGCATGAGCCGGGGGACATCGGCTGGGTGGTGCAGCGCCACGGCGCCGTCTACGCCGAAGAATACGGCTGGAACGGTGAGTTCGAAGCGCTGGTCGCCGAGATCGGGGCCCGGTTTCTCCGGAACTTTGATCCGGTACGGGAGCGATGCTGGATCGCCGAGCGCGATGGCGTGAATATCGGCAGCATCTTCCTGGTGAGGAAGTCGGC
>JBDTTA010000071.1:0-11564 GCA_039930845.1 Gemmatimonadales bacterium | reverse complement strand
CGCCGGCCTGCTCGCCAGCCTGCTGATTCTCTCCGTCGTCGCCCTGATGATTCCCGCACTCTTCGACTACACCGAGCGCAGCGTGCGGCAGGTGCCGTATCCCGAGTCGCTCGACGAGCGGCTCAGTCTCGGTGTGGCCGTCGTGCTCATCGTCGCGTATGGGGCGAACCTGGTCTACACGCTGGTGACCCACCGCGATGTGTTCGGAGGCGAGGAGGGCGGAAAAGGCGGGAAGGGCGATAGCGGCGAGCGCTGGCCCTTCTGGCGCTCCCTGCTCGTTCTCCTCGCCGCCACGGCCGCGGTGGCACTCGAGGCGGAGCTGGTCTCCCACGCGCTCGAAGCCACCGCCGAGGCCTTTGGCCTGACCCAATTCTTCTTGGGCGTCATGGTCCTTCCGCTGGTCGGCAATGCGGCCGAGTACTTCGCCGCCATCTACTTTGCGCGCCAGGACCGGATGGACCTGACCATGACGATCGCCGTCGGATCGGGCATTCAGATCGCGCTGTTCACGGCGCCGGTGCTCGTGCTGGTCTCGTTCGCGCTCGGCACGCCGATGAACCTGGTTTTCTCCAACCCGTTAGAGCTGATCGCCGTCGCGGCGGTGGCGTTTGGTGTCAACGCCATCGCCCAGGACGGAGAAACGAGCTGGTTCGAGGGAGTGCTGCTGCTGGCGCTCTATGCGCTGCTGGGGCTGGCGTTCTTCTTCGTGCGGTAGGACTCAGCGCAGCGTGTAGAGATAGGCCGCGATGCTTCGTGCCTGCCCGTCGGTCACGCCGAGATTCGGCATGGCGGTGCCCGGCTCGATCGCCTGCGGAACGGTAATCCACCGCACCAGGAAATCGGCGTTGTTGGTCACCTGGCCGGCGATGAAGACGCGCTGGGCGAAGTGCGTCAGGGGAGGCCCCACCATTCCGTTCGCCCCGTTGACACCTGGAATCACGTGGCACGAGCCACACCCGTAATCGCCGATCAGCTTCCGGCCCGCGACCGCGTCACCGCCGGGCACCGGTCGCACCGGCGTATCCGCCCCGCAACCCGCCAACAACGCGACGATCGCGACCACGGCGGCGCTCCTACCACTCATGGACCACACTCGACACCTCCCTCAGCGAAATCCGCCCGTCCTCGGCGCTCAACCACGAAACGAACAGCGCGGAGGCCGCCGCGAGATACACCAGTCCAGCCGGCAGCCACATGATGAGCCCGGCAAGCTGCTGGTCCTCGAGCGGGGTAAGGCCCCACGTCGCCGCGGCGACAGACTGCGCCGGATAGAACGGCGTTCCGGCAAGGGTGAGCAGCGCGCCGAGCAGTCCGCCCTGCATCCCCGCAGTGACGACGTAGAGTACGCTCATGCCGCGGTTCAGCCGCCTTCGCCCGGCCGGCTGGAGCACCACCCACCAGAAGAGGAGCGCCGTGCCGAGGAAGCTCAGGTGCTCGATCACGTGGATCCGCTCGTTCGCGAGCGCCGCCTGATACGCCGCCGGGAGATGCCACGCCCAGAGCACGCCCACGTGAAGCCCCCACGTCACGAGCGGCGTCGTGAGCACGGCCACGACGCCCGGCACCACCCGCGCGCGGTTCCACCAGAGTCCCAGCCGGCGGCGAGGACCGGCGTCGAGCACCCAGAGCGCTGGCAGCATCGGCGCGCCAAGCACCAGGAGCGGCGCCGCGACGAGGATCAACACCAGGTGCTGCACCATGTGCCCCCAGAAGAGTGCCTCTCCGAAGGCGTCCAGCGGCGAAACAAGCGCAACCACAAGAGCCGCGATCCCCGCGCCATAGCACGCGGCCTGCCACCACGTCACACCGTGGCCGGTGCCGGCCGCGCGCCACAGGCGACGAACACCGACGGCGTAGACTCCACTCGCCATGGCGAGGCCGGTGAGCAACGCCGGTTCGAAGTTCCACGCGCCCCAGAGTTCGTGGCTCGCCGTCGCGTGCACGATCAGCATGACCTCATCCACATGTAGGGACCAGGAATAACGGGAGCGCGTTCATCACGATCCCGAAGAGGAAAATCGTGCTCAGCAGCATCCCGGCCACCGCCATGAACCGCGTGCGGCCCTCACCGGCGTCGCGCAGTGCTTCATCGCCTCCGTGATGCTCCTGCCGCGTGAGCCGCCAGCTTCGCCAGGCCGTGACGCCGGCGGCCACCGCGATCAGGGCCGCCACTACGCCCGCGACCAGCACGGCAGTCCACAGCCCGTCGAACGTCGGCGTCGCCCGCGGATTCGAGGCAGGGAAGCAGGCATGGGTGACCAGCGCATAGTTGAGCACGAGCTGGATACTCCAGACCACCGGCGCGCCGAAGAGTCCGAACCACAGCGCTCCGAGGGCGACGGCGTGCTCGGCTGGAGCTGGATGCGAGGCGGAGGGGGCAGTCATGGCGTCAGAGGAAACGCGGTGAGAGGTAGAGGGAGGTGAATACCGCGAGCCACACCACGTCCACGAAGTGCCAGTACCATGTGACGTTGGTGACCGCGAGGTGCCGCCGCTCGGAAAAGTGGCCGAGTCCCCCCCGGACCGAGATCACGAGAATCATGATGAGCCCGACCGCGACATGCGCCATGTGAAATCCGGTAATCGTGTAGAACAGTGAGCCGTATGCGTTCGTGTGGGGAGTGAACTGCTTCCCGCGGTACTCCGCGAGCTGTATCGCAAGGAAGACGACACCGAGTGCCAGCGTGACCAGCAGTCCGAGGCGCAGGCGCCCCTGCCGCCCGGCGCGGATCCCTGCGTCGGCCCACCACATGGTGGTGCTGCTCACCAGCAGGATGATGGTGTTCGGCAGCGCCAGGCGAAGCTCCGGCGGTCCCGACGGCGGCCAGGAGCCGCGGGCCATCGATCCGAGATAGAAATAGCTGAACAACAGATAGACGAAGAGCGAAGCCTCGGTGACGATAAGGAGGATCATCCCCCACGCCCCCGTCGCCCCGGGACCGCCGGCATCAACCGGCAGCCGCTGCGCCGCCGCTGCGGTCGTCATGGCGACGCCTCCTCGACGGGCGCGGAGGGCCAGAGCCAGCCGACGGTCATCACGAGCACGAGCACGCCACCCACGATCGCCAGCGCCCAGGCGCCGGTGAGCAGCCCGTAGAAGGTGACGAGCAGCGAAAGGGCCAGGAAAAAGGGGTAGAGCGAGTCCTCGGGCATGGTGAGCACTTCGTTTGCCTGCGCGTCGAGCGGACTCACGCCGAGCGTCTCGCGCCCCTCCACGAGTGCGGGACCTTCGGTGATGCGGCTGCGGCTGCCGGGCTCGTTCAGGCGCTCCTCCCAGAGCGGATGCCGGCTTCCGACCGTCGGCAGGAGCGCGAAATTGTACGCTGGCGGCGGCGAGGACACGGCCCACTCCAGGGTGGGGCCGTCCCACGGGTTCGGCCCGGCCACGCGTCCGCGTCTCAGGCTCCAGAACACGTTGATGAGGAACAGCAGGACGCCGATCGCGAAGAGGTAGCTGCCGATCGTCGAGATCAGGTTCACCGTGTCCCAGCCGAGCCCGGCGGGATAGGTGTAGACCCGCCGGGGCATTCCGAGGAGCCCCGCGATGTGCATGGGGAAGAAGCCGAGATTGAAGCCGATGAACATCGTCCAGAAATTCCACCGGCCCAGCCGCTCATCGAGCAGGCGGCCGGTCATCTTGGGCAGCCAGAAGTAGAAGCCCGCGATGACTGGAAAGACGTTGATGCCGACCAGCACATAGTGAAGGTGGGCCACGATGAAGTAGGTGTCCGTCACCTGCCAGTCGAAGGGCACCGCGGCCGTCACCACACCCGATACGCCTCCGATCACGAACAGCACGATGAATCCCGCGGCGAAGAGGAACGGCGTCCGCATGACGGGCCGGCCGTGCCAGATCGTCGCGAGCCAGGCGAACACCGCGACCGCGCTCGGAATCGAGATGACCATGCTGGCGGCGCTGAAGAAGTCGGTGGACATCGCGGGGAGGCCCGTGCTGAACATGTGGTGCACCCAAACCCCGAATCCGAGAATCCCGGTCGCAACCGTCGCGAGCGCCACGTAGGTGTAGCCGACGAGCGGACGGCGGCAGAAGGTGGGGATGAGGTCCGACATGAGGCCCATGGCGGGCAGCACGATGATGTAGACCCACGGGTGCCCGAAGATCCAGAAGAGGTGCTGCCAGAGCATCGGGTGTCCGCCCGTGGAGGCGTCGAAGAAGTGCATGCCGAAGCGGCGGTCGAAGTACAGCATGACGCAAGCGACGGTGAGGGCGGGCAGCGCGAACAGCATCGAGAAGGACGTCGTCAGGGTGCCCCACACGAAGATGGGCAGCCGGTTGACCGACATTCCCGGCGCGCGCAACCGGAAAAGCGTCGTGATGAAGTTGATGGCCCCCACGGTGGTCGAAATTGTGAGCAGGATCAGCCCGAGTGCGTAGAAGTCCATATTCAGCCCGGGCGAGTAGGTGCTTCCCGTCATCGGCGCGTAGGCGAACCATCCGCGGTCCGGCGCCTGCCCGATCAGGAAGCTGGAATAGAGAAATATTCCCGAGACCAGGAACACCCAGTAGCTGAAGGCGTTCAGCCGTGGAAACGCCATGTCGCGGGAGCCCAGGATCAGCGGCCAGATGTAGTTGCTGAAGCCGGAGAGAATCGGCGAGGCGTACAGGAAAATCATCGTGATGCCGTGCATGCTGAACAGTTGATTGTACGCTTCCGGCGTGAGCAGGTGCTGATCGGGCCGGGCAAGCTGGGCCCGCATGACCGCCGCCTCGAGGCCGCCCAGCAACAGGAAGAGAAAGGCGGTCGCCAGGTATCGCTTCCCGATCTTCTTGTGGTCCACGGTGGCGAGGACGCCGAAGAGACCGGGCGGGGTCTCCCAGATGCGCAGCAGCTTTTCGTGGAGTGAGGGCGCCGGCACGGCCGGGGCTGTGGTAGCCACGGGTTCTCCTTATTCGAGGCTCTGCAGGAAGGCGACCACCGCGAGCAGCTCGGTAGCCCGCAGCGGAACCACGGGCATCAGGCTGCCCGGCTTGAGAGCCTGGGGATTGGCGATCCAGCCGGCGAGATTGCCGCGTGTATTCGGCAGCATGCCCGCCGCGATCGTGCGGCGGCCGGCGAGGTGCGTCAGGTCGGGACCGAGCCGGCCGCCGGCCAGGGTTCCTCGTACGGTGTGGCAGAGCGCGCATGCCGAGCTGGCGAACACCCTCTCCCCCGCCGCCACATCCGGATCCGGCGGCGCCGCGGCCGGCTGACGCTGGAGGACGAGCCACTGATTGAATTTTCCCGCTGGCTCCGCAATGACCGACATCGCCATCTTCGCATGCTGCGTCCCGCAATACTCACCGCACTGACCGCGATAGACGCCGGCGCTGTCGGCCTCGAGCCACATGACGTTTCTCTGGCCCGGGATGAGATCAGTCTTGCCGCCGAGCTCGGGAATCCAGAAGCTGTGGATGACATCGCCCGTGACGAGCTCGAAGCGGACCGGCTGCCCCACCGGAATGTGAATCTCGTTCGCGGTGACCGCGATACGGCTCGGCGAGCGGTCGAGGTAGTGCACCTCCCACCACCACTGGTGGCCGGTGATCTGCACGGTGACGGTGGGCGGGGCCGACGGAGCGGCCACGGCCGCCTGCGTCACCATGGTAAGAACGAAGACCGCGGCGAGAATCACCGTCGGCACGATGATTCCGCCGATCACGATCCAGCGGAGCCCGCCGCCGGTCCGCTGGGGTGGCAACAGCTCCGAAGTCCGCCCGCGCCACGCGCCCGCCAGCACGAGCAGGCTCACGACGAGCGTCACGATCATGGCGACCACGAGCAGCACCCAGCCGAGCACCGCCTCCCTGCTCCCGGCAACGCCGTGGAAGCCGAGCACTCCGGGACTCGACAAGAGCGCGATGGTCAGGGCCCCCCCCTCTCCGTGGCGGACACCGCGGTGGCCAGCGTATCCGGCATCGCGGTCGAAGTGCCGGTCGTGGATCCAACCGGAATCATCGATCCGTGCGTCGCATGCCCGCCGTGCCAGGGCTCGCCGCGTGTCTGACTGATGGCCCAGACGTATGCCGCAATCGCGCGCGTCTCTTCGGCCGTCAGATTCGACTTGCCGCCGCGTGGAGGCATTGCGATCCCTGAACGCGTGATGGGATCGGAAATCCCGGTGGCGATCAGGGAATCGATCGGGTGCCACTCGATCGGGACGAAATTGAGACCCATCGTCAGCGCCGAGCCGGCGTCGGGGAGTCCACCCGCATCGGCGCCGTGGCAGGCGAAACAGTTGCCCTTGGCATGGAAGAGATTGTCACCGGTCCGGATCAGATCGAGCGTCATCCCCGACGGCAGGGACGGCAGTGTGGCGGGCTGGCCTTCCTCGTTGGTGTCGAGCCCCCGCACGGGAGCGACGGGCTTCCGACCCTGCGCCTCGGCCGTCGTGGACGAGACGAGAAGCGAGAAGACGACGAGCATTGCGGCACCGGGCGTCATTGCGATTTTGCCCCGCCGGCCGGCGCGGTGGACGCCGTATCGAGCGCGAACACGAGCACCTCATCGCCCCGGGGCGCGTTGATCTGATAGTTGCCCCCGGCGGCCACCGCCACGAACTGCCGGCCGCCCGCGGCATACGTCACCGGGGGCGCGTTGACGCCGGCGTTCGCCTGATACCGCCAGAGCTGCTTCCCCGTCCGTGCGTCGAAGGCGAGGAACTGCTTGTCCTTGGTGCCGGTGAAGACGAGTCCGCCCGCAGTCGCGAGTGCGCCACCGATCATCGGGTCGGCCACGCGGTTCTGCCAGGCGATCTTGCCGGTCGTGAGGTCCACCGCGGTGAACAATCCGTACTGCGGCTCGCCGTTTCCGTAGAAGGCCCCGCTCAGCCAGAAGGCCGGCGGCCTGAGCGGCTCGGGCTTGACCTTGTAGAGCATGGGTTGGTGGAGGGCGAGCACGTACATGAATCCGGTCTCGGGACTATACGCCGCGGCCGACCATTCGGAGCCGCCATTCGCGCCGGGCAGCATGCGGACGCCGTCGCGCGTGGGCCGCGCGAAGAGATTCGCCTGCGGGACGAACGCATCCGACCTGCGGATCGGCTTGCCCGTCGCGCGGTCGAGCACGTAGACCCAGCCGGTCTTCCCCGCCTGGGCCACGGCGTGCACCGGAGCGCCGCCATTGCCGGGCAAATCGAACAGCACGACCGGACTCGCCGCGTCGAGGTCCCAGGTGTCGTGCGGAAGCTCCTGGAAGTACCAGGCGAGCTTGCCGGTCTCGAGACTCACGGCGACGACGCAATCGGTGTAGAGATTGTCGCCAGGGCGAACCGAGCCGTCGAGATCGGGTGACGCATTGCCGACGGTGAAGATGACGAGCCCCAGCTCGCGATCGACGGCCGGGGCCTGCCACACGGAACCTCCACCGGTCTTCCAGGCATCGGCGTACTTCGCGCTGTCCTCTTTTTCCCGAACGAGGTCGCGGTGCAGATCGGTTCCAAAGGCGTCGGTGGGGCTCCATTTCCCCCACCACCCACCTTCGGCGGGACTCGGGATGGTGTAGAATCGCCAGACCAGCCGCCCCGTCGCCGCGTCGTACGCACTGACGAACCCGCGGATCCCGTATTCCGCCCCGCTGATGCCCACGATCACCTTTCCGTCCGCCGCGACCGGCGCGCCGTCGATGGCGTAGGCGCGCTCGTTGTCCGCCACGCGCACCGTCCAGGCCGGCGTGCCCGTGCGTGCCTCGAGCGCCACGAGCCGGCCGTCGAGCGTCCCCATGAAGACCCTGCCGCCGTATACCGCCACCCCCCTGTTCACCGGTCCGCAGCAATGCACCGTCGTCGAAAGCGTCTCGGCGTGCTCCCAGAGTTTGCGTCCGTTCGTCGCGTCGAGCGCGATCACATGATTCAGCGGTGTCGAGACGTACAGGACACCGTCGAGGACGATGGGGCTCGCCTCGAAGGCGTGCGGAAGGCCAGTCTTGTAGCGCCAGGCCGGTTGGAGTTTCGAGACGTTGGAGGTGGTGATCTGCACCAGCGGGGAATAGCGCTGATTGGTCTGGTCTCTTCCGTACGATGCCCAGTTGGCCGAGTCCGCCATCGCAGTCACCAGCGCCGCGTCGGCACCGCGATCGTGCGCGGCGCCGAGGCTGGCGCGGCGGACCTCGCCGCCATGGCAGGCGGCGACGAGCGCTACAAGCGTGAGCGTTGGGTTGCGCAGCGGGCCGCGGGACCGGAAAGACATCGAGCGCATCACGCCTGGGAAGGAGAGGAAACATGGGAGCCCATACGTGTCGTCTGCCGCCGGATAATTTCCTTTTGCGGCGCTCGCTGCTGTGATGCAGATCACCCGGAACCGTGCGCCCGGCGTCTTGCCGTCGAGTCGGCGCCGCGTGTAACTATGACCATGCGTCGCCCACCTGCGCCTGTAGCACCCGACGACCACCTGCTTGCGGCAATCGAGTCGATCCGCCGCATCCTGCACGCGCTCCGTGCATCCGCGCGCCGGGCCGAGTCGCTGCCGGGCGGGGTGACCGGCGCCCAGCTCTTCGTGCTGCAGACGCTGGCCGACGGGCCGGTGCGATCGCTCAACGAGCTGGCCTCGCGCACCTTCACACACCAGAGCACGGTGTCCGTCGTCGTGCGCCGATTGGTGGAACGCGGGCTCGTGATCCGGCACCGCAGCGCCGCCGACGCCCGCCGCCTCGAGTTGCAGCTCTCTCCCCGCGGCCGCAAGCTCGTCCGCCGCTCGCCTCCCATGGCCCAGCACCGGCTGATCCGCGGACTGCACGACCTCTCCCGTCGCGACGCCCGCGAGCTGGCGCGGTTGCTCGCCCGGCTGGTGGAACTGATGGGGGCCGCGCGCGGCGCGGCTGCGATGTTTTTCGAGGCACAATCGGCGGGCGGGCGTGGGAATGCTTCGGTTAGACGGCGGCGGGCTCCACGTCGGTGAGGTAGATCTCTTCTCGGACCGGTTTGAATCCTCGTTGTACGTAGTTGGGCAGTGCGGCGGGATGATCAAGGGTGCAGGTGTGCAGCCACACCTTCGACGGCACGAACGACCACGCCGTCCGCGCAGCCTCAGTCAGGAGGTACTTTCCCCAGCCACGCCCGAAGTATTCCGGCAGCAATCCGAAATAGGCGATCTCGATCGAGGCGTCGTCATGCCGCCGCAACTCGAAATACCCCGCTGGTGCCGCCTCCCACGTGAGCAGCCAGAGCGAGACCCCTTCGGTGGCGAGGTGGCGGCGGATTGCATCGTCGGTCCACGAGCGACGGTCGCGCCAGTGGAAGGCACGGCCTACCTCGGCGTAGAGAAACCGGAAGAACGAGACGGGGCATTCGCCGATCCGCTCGATGCGCGGCGCGCGGCCGAGGGACGGAGCTTCCTTCAATTCCCCGGGCGTGAGCATCTCGAGGTAGGTGCGGGTCACCTGAACGGAAGGCATGCGGAAAGTCTACTCCTCCCCCGCCAGCTCCTCCAGCCCCCGGTAGAGCTCGAGCGATGCGGGATTGGCGAGGGCGTCGGCATTGCCCACGGGCCGGCCGTGGATCACCTCGCGCACCGCCAGCTCGGTGATCTTTCCGCTGATCGTGCGCGGGATGTCGGCCACCTGAAGAATCTTCCGCGGCACGTGGTGCGGGCTCGCCTGCTCGCGGATGCGCCGGCGAATCCGGTCGCGCAATCCGTCGTCGAGGACAAGCCCGGCACGCAGCCTCACGAAGAGCACGATGCGGACGTCGCCCTGCCACTCCTGTCCCACCACCAGGCTCTCGACGACCTCGGGGTGCTGCTCCACCTGCCGGTAGATTTCCGCCGTACCGATCCGCACCCCGCCGGGATTGAGTGTCGCATCGCTGCGGCCGAGGATGATCAGGCCGTCGTGCCTGGTGAGACGGGCCCAGTCGCCGTGCCGCCAGACGCCGGGGTAGCGGCCGAAATACGCGGCCCGATACCTGGCGCCGTCCGGATCATCCCAGAAAGCGGTCGGCATGCTCGGAAACGGGCGGGTGCACACCAGCTCCCCATCGCGCTCGCGCACTGGCCGGCCTTCCTCGTCGAAGATCTCGACCGCCATGCCCAGCCCGCGGGTCTGCAGTTCACCGCGCCACACCGGGGCGATCGGATTTCCCAGCGCGAAGCAGGAGATGAGGTCCGTGCCACCGCTGATGCTCGCGAGATGGACGTCGCGCTTGACCGAACCGTACACGTAATCGTAGCTGTGACCCGCGAGCGGGCTTCCGGTCGAGAGGATCGCCCGGAGCGCGCCCATGTCGTGCGTCTTCGCCGGCTCCAGGCCTTCCTTTTCCGAAAGCGCCAGATACTTGGCGCTCGTCCCGAAGACCGTGACTCCTTCGGCCGCCGCCATGTCCCAGAGCATCGATGGCGGTGCGAGCGGCGCTCCATCGAACAGGATCACGGTGGCCCCCACCGCCAGGCTCGACACCATCCAGTTCCACATCATCCACCCGCAGGTGGTGAAGTAGAACATCCGGTCGTCCCGCGTCAGATCGGTGTGCAGCACCAGCTCCTTGAGATGCTGAAGCAGCGTGCCGCCCGCGCCGTGCACCATGCACTTGGGGAGTCCCGTCGTGCCGGAGGAATACATGATGTAGAGGGGGTGATCGAACGGCATCCGGTCGAACCGGAGCCCGGCATCGCGATGGGCCGAGAGAAAGTCGTCCCATTCGACCGCCCCGGGGAATGACCCGAGATCGGGCCGCTGTCGGAGGTACGGCACGACCACCACCCGTTCGATCGCCGGGATCCGCGCCCCCACCTCGCGCGCCCGCGCGAGTGAATCGATCTCCTTGCCGGCATAACGATAGCCGTCGGCGCAGAAGAGGACGCGCGGAGCGATCTGTCCGAAGCGGTCGAGCACTCCGTTCGCGCCGAAGTCGGGCGAGCACGACGACCAGATCGCACCGAGGCTCGCCGTAGCCAGCATCGCGACGATCGCTTCGGGGAGGTTGGGCAGAAAGCCGGCGACGCGGTCGCCCGCCCCGACATCCGCCGCCCGGAGCGCGGACGCCGCCGCCGCCACCTCCCGCCGCAGCTCCGCAAACGTCAGCGCTCGCTGCCGCCCGCGCTCATTCCAGAAGACGATCGCGGTCCGGTCGTCATCGTAACGAAGGAGGTTCTCGGCATAGTTGAGCCGTGCGCCTGGAAACCAGCGCGGGCCGAGCCGGCGATCGGGGGGCGCCATCCGCTCGAGGCCGACGACCACCTGGTCCCACGGTGCGCGGTCCGGTCGCACGTCCGCCACGATTCCGCAGAATTCCCAGACTTCGGGCCAGAAGCGATCGGGGTGGGAGACGGACCAGTCGTAGAGCGAGGAGTAGTCGGTGACGGCAGGATTCGAGGCGTGGACCCGGCGGATGAATGCCGTCAGGTTCGCGCGGGCGATGCGACCGGCGGCGGGGGTCCAGATGGGGGCGCCCATAGCGCTGTCAGCTATTGGCGCTCAACTCGTCGGCGGGTTGAACTGCGCGTGCTGCGCGTCGAGCCACGACTTGTAGTACTCGGGATCTTCGATCGGCAGCGCGGACCGGGCCACATGCAGCGGCCGGAAGCTGTCCATCATCACCGCCAGCTCGTCGGTGTACTTGGCGCCGATGCTCGC
>JBDTTA010000070.1:0-11849 GCA_039930845.1 Gemmatimonadales bacterium | reverse complement strand
TCGATAGGGACGCGCGTGCGTCATGGCGTCGAAGAAATCCACGACGCCGACGATCCGGGCGGCGAGCGGTATCCCATCCCCCGTGTTGCCGTCGGGATATCCGGACCCGTCCCAACGCTCATGATGACTTCGGGCGATTGTTTCCGACAGCCGGATGAGCCGGGTGTGTCCGCCGCAGAGCATCGTCGCGCCGATGATCGTGTGCTGCTTCATGATCCCGAACTGCTTCGGGGCGAGCCGGCCGCGCTTGAGCAGAATGGCATCCGGCACGCGGATCTTCCCGATGTCGTGCAGCGGCGCTGCGTGTGCCGCCCGGTATCATCATCGCGATATTCGCCCGCTCGCGACAACCGATCGAGCACCTCGAGCTGCGAGTCCGCCAGCTCCCCCGTGCGCTCCACGACCCGGGCCTCGAGCTCCTGGTTCTTCGCCCGGAGCTCCCGGTGCAGCGTGGCCGGCGCAAGGAGCGGCCATCCGCGGAGAGGAGTCACTGAAAGTGCGGAGACATCCCCAACTGACGCATTTCCGCCGGCACTGAATCGAATTGCGACAATTGGGGCGGGATTTTGTCGCAAACGCGTCGGTCGACCGATCCCAGGGTTGGACTAGGTTCCCGAGGGCACCTCCGCCCTCGGGACGTTCAGCTTGTTGGGAAGGGTGCGCTCGCTGATTCCGAGGAGTTTCGCGGCGCGGGTCCGGTTGCCTCCGGTTGCGATGAGCGCTCGCTCGATGGCCCGCCGCTCGATGACGTCGAGATCGAACTGCCCTTCCTCTTCTTCCAGTGCCACGACTTCGGCTGGCTCGGCCTGGGTCGGCTTCGACTCCCCGAGATGTTCCTCGAACGCGCTGGGGAGCAGGCCCGGACCGGTTAGCGCCCCCGGCGCCGGCCTTCACTTCTCCCCGGTCTCCCTCTTATTTCCTACCGCTTGCCTCTCTTCCGCTGGCGGTTCGCTTGGTGAAACGACAGAACATTTCGAGTGGCGCCCCCTGGGAGCCCACCGTAGGCTACTCGCGCGCTGTCCGCGTGGGCGGGACGATTCACGTTGCCGGCACCACAGCCACGGCCCCCGACGGAACCCTCGTGGGCGCGGGCGATATGTACGCGCAGACTGTCCAGGCCCTCCGGAACATCGAGGCCGCGCTTCGCGCGGCAGGCGCCACCATGTCCGACGTCGTCCGGACGCGGATCTTCACGACCGATATCGAGCGGTGGGAGGAGATCGGCCCCGCGCACGGGGAGGTCTTCCGGGAGATCCGTCCCGCCGCCACGATGGTCGAGGTATCGAAGCTCATCACGCCCGGCATGCTGGTCGAGATCGAAGCGGACGCGGTCACGTCGTGACTGCTGACGCGCACGAGGTCGAGGCGTTCGAGACGCTCGACCTCCGGGTTGGACGGATCGTCCGCGCCGAGGTCAACGAGCGCGCCCGCAAGCCTTCGTACAAGCTCTGGATTGATTTCGGGCCGCTCGGCGAGAAGACGTCGAGCGCGCAGCTTCGGGCGCTCTACGCCCCGGAGGCGCTGACGGGGAGACTGGTGATTGCCGCGGTGAATCTCGGCACGAGGAACATCGCCGGCTTCAGCTCGGAAGTGCTGGTGCTCGGTGTGCCGAGCGAGGCGGGAGAAGTCGTGCTGCTGGCCGCCGAGCGCGACGTTCCACTCGGCGGCAGAGTGTACTAGGCGGTCAGAGCGAGTCGCCCGGCGCGGGGCGAACCACGAGGCCGGTCACCTCACCGTCCTTGGCGAGACTCCACTCGATCAACATTTGCCGCTTGGCGGTATCGAACGAGGCCTTCCGCCGGTACACGCGGAGCGGAGCGGCGTCCGACACCTGTTCGTCCACCGTGCCCTTTTCCGAACCGAGACGGGTGATGGCCCGGCCGGCAAAGGTGGCCAGGTCGCCCACGGTGCCGAACGTCTGACGCATGTCGGGCGAGAAACGATCCCAGAGTTTCTGGTACTCGCTGCCGTAGAGCCAGGAGGTATAGAGTCGTCCCTGCTCGAGGGGCGAGCTTGGGGCCTTGTCGCCGCGGGGCGAGCACCCTGCCAAGGCGAGGCCCGCCATCAATCCGATAGTCGTGACGCGCATACTTCATCCCCTGATGACCGGTTCCCCGCCGTACCCTGGAGCACGCATGCGGGTGTACATCTCCGTCGATATGGAAGGCATAGCCGGTGTGGTTCACGAGGACCAGACCGATCCCACCGATCCCCGGCATGCGGGAGAGTATAATCGGTTCCGCCGCCTCATGACTGGCGAGGCCAACGCCGCGATCGAGGGGGCCGTGGCCGCGGGTGCGCGCACGGTACTCGTGAACGACAGCCACTGGCTCATGCGCAACCTTCTCGCGGAGGAGCTGCATCCGGCGGCTGAATTGTTGAGCGGCGGGCCCAAGATCCGCTCGATGATGGAAGGAATCGAGGAGGGATTCGACGCGCGACCTGCTTGGCGGTTCGGTCGAGACCGTCATCGTGAAGCATACGGTCGGCCGTTTCGCCGCGCGGAGCGTCCACCCGAGCGAAGCCTGCCGGCGGATCCGGGAAGGCGCCACTGCGGCCCTTCGGCGACCACATGAGCCGCTGGAGCTCTCGAGTCCCATCAGGCTCGAGGTGGAGTTCGCGCACACGCAGATGGCCGACATGGCGGAGTTGGTGCCCGGTGCGATCCGCACCGGAGGACGGACGCTCGAATACACGCACGACGACTATCGCGAGGTGTTTCGCGCGTGGCGGGCGCTTTACAATCTGGCCTCGGTCGATTGATCCGAGCTCCGCTCCAGCGTCACCTCGAGCTCCAGGCTCTCGAGATCGCGGTTGATCGTCGCCGCGGCGAGAGTTCGTCCGGCACGCAGATAGCGCACGACGCAGTCCCGCTCGCCGATCATCCCGTCGATGGCGATGTCGTCCCATTTTCTGGCGTGGCCGACGTAGTTGATCGCCAAGTCGTAATGCATGCTCCAGAAGAAGGGCACCGCCGTGAAGGGCTGGCGCTGGCCGAGGATGTTGCGCGCGGCCGCCTGCCCCTGCCGCTGGGCCACCACCCAGTGCTCCACCCTGATTTGTTCGCCGGTGTGCGGGTCCGGCCAGCGTGCGATGTCGCCGGCGGCGAAGATGCCGGGCGCGTCGGTCTCGAGATATTCGTTCACGGACAGTCCCCGATCGACGGCGAGCCCCGCGCGCTCCGCGAGGCCGAGGTTCGGGCGGACGCCGATACCGGCCACCACCAGGTCCGCACTCAGCCGTTCGCCGCTCTCCAGGACCACGCCGGTCTTTCCGATTTCGCGCCCCTTCCGCTCCAGGTGGAACACCACGCCGCGCTCTTCGTGGACGGACTGCACGAACTCACCGAGCTGCGCACCCAGCACGCGCTCGAGCGGTCGCGACTCGGGGGACACGACGTGCACGGCGAGCCCGCGGGCACGCAGCGCCGCCGCCACCTCGAGTCCGATGAAGCTGCCACCGAGCACGACGGCACGTTTGGCAGTGGCCGCCGCGCTGATGATGGCTCGGCTGTCGGCAAGGGTGCGCAGGTAGAAAATCGGCGCGCCGGCGAGGACCGTGTCGGCCGCCAGCGTAACGGGTGAGGCGCCTGTCGCCAGCAGCAAGGCGCCATAGTTCACCGTCTGGCCATCATCGGTGGTCACCTCGCGTTGTTTCGGGCGCAGCTCCGCGGCCCGGCGGCCCGCCAGTCGCGTGATCCCCTGCTCGCGATCGTATTCCGGCGAGCGGAGGGGCAACCAATCCTCCGGGGCATTTCCCGCCAGATAATCTTTTGAGAGGTTGGGTCGATCGTACGGCGCCGACTGATCGGGATCGATGATCGTGATGGGACCGCCGTACCCTTCCCGGCGCAGCGTGGCCGCGGCACTGTCCCCCGCCGCTCCCCCGCCGACGATCACCACCGACTCCGGCGCCGCCGCACCGCGCGCCTTCGCGGGCGGCGGCGCGGCGGCCTTTCCCGTCACGAAGATCCTGCCGCCACGCTGCTCGACGGTGTAGCAATCCAGGTCGCGCAGCGCCGGCGGCCGGAGCGGCTTTCCCGTTCGCAGACTGAAACAGGCGTGGTGCCACGGGCAACGCACGGTGTCGCCAACGATGAGCCCCTCGGCGAGCGGGCCGCTGTAGTGACTGCAAGTCGCCCCGATGGCGAGCCACTCCGCCCCTACCCGTGCGAGAAGGACCGCGTCGCCATCGACGTGACCGGCGATGGATGCGCCTTCCTCCACCTGATCGGGCGAGATGCCGAGGCGAAGGTCGGGGCCGGTGGGTACTGGAGTCTCGGAGGACATGGCAGCTCGAGCGTTCGGGATCGCGACTCGCGGACATCCCTAATGAAGCCCCGGCGAGGGGCGGGCGGTAGGCCGAGCTAATCGCCGCCGGATTCGAGGCAGAGGCGAAGCGTGATGGAAGTGCGCAGGTGGGCAGGGATTTCGATTCGGCGGAGCCGGGACCTCAATGCCTCGAGCATGCAGGCTTCGAAGCGCATTCGGCGGGCACAACAGACGCAGGCGAGAAGGTGGTGCGAAACCAAGGTCACTTCGTGGGGAGAGAGGTTGCCGTCGAGGTAATCGTCGAGCCGATCCATGACCTCGATGCACGCCGCTCCCTGCTGATCACTCACGCACTGCCCTCCCAGGTGGATGCCGCGGGGTCCATCCGCGGTTGCAACGCTCGCACTATGCCGGGAACATGTCCCGCCGGAGTCTGGTTCCCGACCTCTCCAAATCTGCGCTGCCGGGTGGAGAATTCGACGAGTGCCCGCTGCAGGGCGACCGGCCCGAACTCCGGCCACATCAACGACGTGAAATACAGTTCGGCGTAGGCCGCCTCCCAGAGCAGAAAATCGCTGAGGCGCCGCTCGCCGCCGGTTCGGATGAGAAGGTCCACCTCCGGCACCGGGGTCCCGTGGTCCACGATGGCGAGCAATCGCCCGAACGAATCGCGGGTCGGCACCGCGTCGGGCCGGAGGCACTGGGCCGCACGGAGAATCGCATCGCGTGCCGAATAGTCGAGCGCAATCCTCAGGAGCAGCCGCGTGCCCTGTGTCGTCTGGCGCTCCGCGCCCTCGATCGCCTGCCGAAGCCTGGCGCCGATGCGGTCCCTCCTGCCGATGACCTCCAGCCGCACGCCATTCGCGACACAGCGGGTCGACTCGCCCCGGAGGTACTCGCCGAAGAGCCGCATCAACCAGGTGACCTCCGCCGGCGGACGCCGCCAGTTGTCGGCGCTGAAGGCGAACAGGGTGAGGACGCCGATTCCCTGGTCCGGCGCGGCCTCGACTACGCGCCGCACGTTCTTCGCGCCTTCACGGTGACCGGCCGATCTCGAGCGGCCTTGCCCCGTCGACCAGCGGCCGTTGCCGTCCATGATGATTCCCACATGCAGTCCGGCGGGCGCGGACAGCGAAGCGCTTTGCTTCATAAAGTCAGACCTCAAAAAAAAGCGGGGCTCACCGCTCGCGGGTGCGGCGAATGAGCGCTTCCATGTGTGCGAGATAGCGCTCGAGCGCGCGGCGGCCTTCGTTGCTCAGACGGTATTCGGTACGCGGCATCCGCCCCTCGAACGACTTGGTGCAGGCGACGTAGCCCGCTTCCTCGAGTCTGCGCGCGTGCACGCTCAAATTGCCGTCGGTGGTATCGAGCAGCCGTTTGAGCTCGTTGAAACTGAGCGACTCGTTGACGGCGAGCGAGCTCACGATGGCGAGGCGCATGCGCTCGTGGATCAGCCGGTCGAGATCAAGCGGACCGACGCGCGCGGCGCCGCCTTCAACACCCTGCAGGGCGCGTCCGTCGCCCTCATTGCGGGGCTCTCGAGGAGCCAGATTGGATTTAGCCACCATGCCTCCGAGCGATCACGAGACCGAACCCGATGTGAAGCCCGCCGAATCCCGCGGCCATGAGCGGGGTGCCCCAGCTCGGCGGGGCAAAGAGGGCGACGGCGCCGAGGGCCATGAAACAGAGACCCATGAGCGGCACAACTCGAACCGAGAATGCCCCGCCCGTGACGACGCCGGTGCCGTAGAGCAGGAGCCAGGTGCCGGGCAGTGCCCAAAGCGCACCGGCGCGCACGAGCGCCACCGTGAGCAACACGCCCACCGCAAGCGGGGGGAGATAGCTCAAGACGAAGCGCCTGCCGGAATATGAGAACACCACGGTGCCGGCCTTGCGCGCCTTTGCCCGCATGGCCCAGCCACCGAGGACGAGCCCCGCGGCGGCGGCGCCGAGCCAGGTGGCCAGCCATTCGTCGGCGGTGAGCCGGGACTGCGCCACGGCCGCGGCACAGAGCGCGAGAAGTCCCATGCCGACGCCGCCCCACCCCGGCACCGCCGTGAAGGCGGTGGCCCGTTCCATCGTCTCACGAATAAAGGAGAGATTGTCCATCGCCCGCGCGTGGAGCGTGGGCGGATCGGTGTGCGGTGTGGGGACGCGCTGGGGAGAGGCCATGAAGTGCTTTACAGTATAAAGTGAACCTGCCTGATCGTCAAGCCGGTTGCCCACCGGAAGAGGTTAGACGGGCTCCACCACCACCGCGGTCCCGTAGCAGAGGACCTCGGTGACTCCCTGCATGATTTCCGTCGCGTCGTAGCGGATACCCACGATCGCGTTGGCTCCCAGCTCTTCGGCATGACCCACCATCAACTCGAACGCTTCCTGGCGCGTCTTCTCACACAGCTCGGAGAAGAGCGTGATGTTCCCGCCGAAAATCGTCTGCAGCGAGCCGCCGATCGTCCCGAAGATATTCCGCGAGCGAACCGTGATGCCGCGCACGACTCCGAGCGTCTGGACGATGCGGTGGCTGTCGATTTCGAACGTCGTGGTGGTGAGCGCATGCTGCATGGTTCAGGCTGCCTTCAGTTCCGAGGTGCACTCGGGGCAACGGGTGGCCCCGACCGGGATCGGCATCTTGCAGTACGGGCAATCTCTCGTGGTCACCGGGGGCTTGGCGGGTGGACGCATGCGGTTGGCGACCCGGACGATCAGGAACACTGCCAGCGCGATGATCAGGAAGGCGATCACGCTGTTGAAGAACACGCCGTAGTTCAGTGTGACCGCGCCCGCGGCCTGCGCGTCAGCCAGCGAGGCATAGGGGGAAGGAGCCTTCGCGCCCTCCTTCAGGAGGACGAAGAGATTCGAGAAATCCACATTGCCGAGCGCCAAGCCGACGGGCGGCATGATCACATCGTCCACCAGGGATTTCACGATCGTGCCGAAGGCGCCGCCGATGATGAAGCCGACCGCGAGATCGAGCACGTTTCCGCGCATGATGAATTCCTTGAACTCCTTGAACATCTGCACCCCGTGGTTCGGGCTTTGGTGTCGATGGACCGCCATGCCCCAGAGGATATAAAGTGAAACGGGGCCGCTAGGAAGAGGCCGCCTCCACCTGCCGCCCCGACTCACGCCATTCCGCGAAGCCGCCCGGAAAGAGCCGCACCTCGTGATACCCCGATGCCAGCAGCACGCTTGCCGCGATCGCGGCCCGGGCGCCGGTTTGACAGTGTACCACCACGGGGCGGTCGCGAGGAACGTCGGCCAGCCGCTCGACAAGCTCACCGAGCGGCAGGTTGAGCGCGCCGGGAAGGTGGCCCCCGGCGAATTCTCCCGGACTCCGCACGTCGAGCAACGTCAGCGATCCACTGCGCCGCTCGACCTCGGCGGCCTCTACGCTCGGGATGGCCTGGAGTGCCTCCCCGCCCTGCCGGCGAGCATCGAGCGCCTCGACGCCGAAATAGCCGGCCACCCGATCGAGCCCGATTCCCGAGAGCTCCCGTGCGATTTTCTGCGCGGTGTCCGGCTCCTGGTCCGTGACCAGATAGAGGTCCCGATCGTAGGACAGCAGCGTGCCCGCATAGGTCGTGAAACTCCGGCTCCAGGGAATGTTGATCGTTCCCGGAACGGCAGCCCGCCCAAACTCCGCGGCGCTGCGGGTATCCACGACGGTGGCGTCGCCCGCGAGCGCGTGTCCAAGCCGGTCGGCCGGGAGCCGTTGCGGCCGGGAGACCGCGCTCAGCAGTGGGGGGCCGTCGCGGTTGATCCGTTTCATGACGGCGAAATATCGTGGAGGATACGGCTGCCCATCGAGGACGGTGCGCACGAATTCGTCCTCGTCCTCGATGCGAAACGCCCAGTTGGCAATCTTCTCGTAGCCGAGGGTGGACTGTGGCACGGCGCCGAGCGACTTCCCGCACGATGACCCCGCACCGTGCCCCGGCCAGATCTGGAGATGATCCGGGAACGAGCGGAATCGCTGGATCGATGCGAACAGCTGCCGCGCGCTCGCGACCATCGTTCCCTTCTCGTGCGCCGCCTTCTCGAGGAGGTCGGGGCGTCCGACGTCACCGACGAAGAGAAAATCCCCGGTGAGTGCTCCGATGGGACTGGCCACCGCGACCGTGTCCGTCACCAGAAACGACAGATGCTCCGGCGTGTGACCCGGCGTGTGGACCGCCGCCACCTCGATGGCCCCGACGCGGAAGCACGAACCGTCCCGGAGCACCACGGCGCCGGCCTCATTCACGTAGCCGTATTGCCATCCGGGACCACCTTCGCCGGAAAGATAGAGACGCGCGCCGGTGCGCCGGGCCAGCTCGCGGGCCCCCGACACGAAATCGGCGTGGATGTGGGTTTCGGTGACGTGCGCGATGCGCAGCCCTTCGCGCCGGGCCATCTCGATGTACTGCTCCGCGTCGCGATCGGGATCGACGACCAGCGCCTCGCCGCTGCTCTCGCAGCCGAGGAGATAGCTCGCCTGCGCGAGCCGTTCGTCGTACAGCCTTCTCAGAAACATGCGCGGATCATCCCTCGTCGCTGGTCATGAGTGGTCCGAGCGGCAGCCGGAGCTTTGCCCGCGCCCCCCGGGCACCGACGCGCGGCTCGAGCGAGAGCGCGCCGCCGTGGGCCTCCGCGATCTGCCTCGAGAGCACGAGTCCGATACCCGACCCCTGGGCCTTGGTGGTGAAGAATGGCACGAAGAGGTTCCCGGGATCGGGGAGGCCGGGCCCCTCATCATCCACCGTGACTTCGACGATACCGCCCCGGGCACCCCAGGCGACGCACACGCTCCCTCCTGTCTCGATCGAGGCATCGGCGCCGTTCCGGACGAGGTTGATGAGCAGCTGGTCGAGCTGATCGCCGTCGGCCGTGACGACGACCGCCGGACCAGCGCCCACCCGCACGTCCAGCCTGGTCTCGAGCGCGGCCACCCGCCGGACCCAGGCCGCCACCTCGACCGGCGCGAGGCGCGGCGGCGGGAGTCTCGCCAGACGGGCGTAGGCACTCATGAAGCGACCGAGCGCTTCCGAGCGCGTTTCGATCACCTGGAGACCGGACCGCAGATCCTGCTCCCAGTCGGCGGGTCGGGCTTCGCGCGCGGCGAGGTTGCTCAGACTGCCCGCGATCGACTTGATGGGCGCGAGCGAGTTGTTGATCTCGTGGCCGAGCACCCGCACGATCCGCTGCCACGCGGAACGCTCCTCGGCGCGGAGCACCCGGCTGAGGTCGGTCAGCACCAGCAACCGATGGGGCAGCCCGTCCTGGCGAAAGGTGCCGCTGCGGACTTCCCATCGTCCAGCCCCGCCGGGGAATGCGGCCTCGACGGTACGGGGCCACTCCCCCTCCAGGCACGTCGCCAGACCGACCGCCCCGGCATCGAGCCCGAGCAGCCGCTCCACCGGCTGGCCCAGCAGTCGCTCGCCGCCCCGATTGACCAGACGGAGACGATGCGCGCTGTCGAACGCGAAGACCGCGGCATCCATCTCCTCGATGACGCGTCGCAACAGCGCGGTGGCCTCGAGAGCCCGGAGGCGCTGCGAGCGCAGCGTCTCACTCAAGGCATTCACCTCGAGCAGCGCAAGACCCAGCCCATCGCCGACACCGGCGCCGCGCGCGCGAATGGAATAGTCGCCTTCGCGAAGCGCCGCGAGGAGGTTCGAGATGGTTTGCAGCGGTCGCACCACCCGCTCGCGCACGAGCAGCGCACCGATGAGCCACGCGCCCACGGCGAGCAGTCCGAAGGTGAGCCGAACGCGCAGCGGGTACTCGCCGGTCCAGAGCAGCCAGCACGCGAGCACGACCGCGGGCAGCCCGCCGGCGAGCGCCACGCGAAAGACCCGCGATTCATGACCCGCCGGCTGGTGGTGCCGGCGGTCAGCAGCCATGCTGCTGCAGCCGCCGGTACAGCGCGCTCCGGCTCAGCCCGAGCGCCCTGGCGGCCTGACTCACGTTGCCGTCGTGCCGGTCGAGTGCCTTCCGGATCAGGAGGCGCTCGACCTCTTCGAGCGGCAGGTCCTCGAGGCGGGGCGTCGCTCCACCCGGGCGGAAACCGAGATCGGCGCCTCGGAGGACCGTGTTCTGGGCCATCAGTACGGCGCGCTCGATGGTGTGATCGAGCTCCCGCACATTCCCTGGCCACGGATGGGTCTCGAGCACTCGTGCCGCCTCGGGCTCGAACCCGGTAATGCTTTTCCGATAGCGGGCGGCATGCCGGGCAAGAAAGTGGACGGCGAGCCCGAGGATGTCTTCGCGGCGGTCGCGCAGCGGCGGCAGGTGGATCTCAATCGTGTTCAGCCGGAAGAGCAGATCCTCCCGGAATCGTCCGGACACGACCTCGGTGGCGAGGTCGGAGTTGGTCGCCGAGAGAATGCGGACGTCGAGCCGCCGCGCGCGCGAGGTGCCGACCCGCTCGACCTCACCCGTCTCGAGCACGCGGAGGAGCTTGGCCTGCTGCCGCGGCTCGAGGGTGCCGATCTCGTCGAGCAGCAGTGTACCGCCCTCCGCCAGCTCGAACCGGCCGATCCGGTCGGTCCGGGCGTCGGTGAACGCGCCCTTCACGTGCCCGAACATCTCGCTCTCGAAGAGGCCCTCGGAGAGCCCGCCGAGATTGACGGCGACGAACGGGCGCCCCGCCCGCCCGGACGCGGCGTGAATCCATTGCGCCACGACTTCCTTGCCGGTGCCGTGCTCCCCGGTGATGAGCACGTTCGCATCCGAGGGCGCCACCCGCGTCATCAGCTGCACGACGGGCCGCATCGCCACCGAGTCGGCGATCATCTCCGGGACGCCGTCGCGGCGGAGGAGGCGGTTCTCCCCCTCGAGTCGTCGCGTTCTGCGCAGGGCGCGGCCGAGCTCGACCTGCGCGCGGAGGGTGGTGAGCAGGCGCGCGTTGTCCCATGGCTTCTCGATGAAGTCGCGCGCGCCCCGTCGTACGGCCTCGACCGCCTTGTCCACGCTGCCCCACGCCGTCATGACGATCGCCGGGAGTGTCGCATCGAGCGCCTGAAGCTCGGAGACGAGCTCGAGGCCCTCGCGGCCGGTAGTCGTGTCGCGTGCATAGTTGAGGTCGAGCAGCACCGCGTCGAAATCGGAGCGCTGCACGGCGCTCAGCACGGCCGCAGGCGAGCCAACCGCCTCGATGGCGTAGCCCTCACCCTTGAGCAGCAGGCGCAACGCTTCGCGGACGTCGGGCTGGTCGTCCGCCACGAGGATGTGCGGGACCGGCGCGGGATTGGGCAACGAGACCTGGGTGGCTGGGTTGGGGGGAAATGTAAGGCCTACCGCCTGACCGCCCTACCGCCCTACCGCCCTCTCCGACTCCACCACCCACCCGTCCCGCAACTGGATCGTTCGGTGCGAGTACGCCGCGTTGCGCTCCGAATGCGTCACCTGCACGATCGTCATCCCCTGCCGGTTGAGTTTCGTGAACAGCTCCATGATCTCCTCCCCCTGCGCGCTGTGCAGGTTCCCGGTCGGCTCGTCCGCCAGGAGGAGTTTCGGATTGGCAATGACCGCGCGCGCCACGCCGACCAGCTGCTGCTGGCCCCCGGAGAGCTGCGCGGGATAGAGGTCTTTCTT
>JBDTTA010000069.1:0-11915 GCA_039930845.1 Gemmatimonadales bacterium | reverse complement strand
CAAGATTCCACCCCGACCAACCCGGCCCGCCGCCGGGATTCAAGCTCACCCCGTGGAGAGGCCTGGATGGCGAAAGAAGAAGGAATCGAGATGGAAGGGGTGGTGACCGAGGTCCTGCCCGACCGCAACTATCGCGTCATGCTGGAGAACGGTCACGAGATCCTGGCCTACGCAGCGGGAAAGATGAGCAAATTCAAGATCAGAGTCCTCGAGGGCGATCGGGTGAGTGTGGTGCTCTCGCCGTACGATCTCACCCGGGGCAGGGTGATCTACCGGCACAAGTAAGGCGTGACGGCGCAGGTCACAGGTCGCACGTCGGATGAAAAGAGGGGCTACCCGATCGGGCAGCCCCTTTCTTCTTGCGGCTTGCGACCTGTGCCCTACTTCACCTTGGTGACGTTTTCCGCGGCAGGCCCCTTTGCACCCTGCACGATGTCGAACTCCACCCGGTCACCCTCGGCGAGGCTTCGGAAGCCTTCCGCCTTGATGGCGGTGTGGTGGACAAAGCAATCCTTGTCACCATTCTCCGGGGTGATGAAACCAAAACCTTTTGCATCGTTGAACCACTTCACCGTGCCGAGGGTGCGAGCCATCTTCTACTCCGTGTTGATTTGACTGCGTCGGCGCCCGGGAAGGTCCGGACAGCCGAGTTTTTATGAGCGCAGGCCAGTCCCGCGTCATAAAAAATGTAAGACCCGCCGCGGCGTTCACCCGGGTCTTGATAGTCAATTAGCTTGGTGTTTGCTCCTGATGGGGCCGATTCGCGAGGACAAATCTGTCTGCCCGCGGCGTTTAGTCAAGGGGGGAACCGCGCAACCAGCGCGCGGCCGCCCGAGCCCAGTCCGCCACCGGTTCGAGGGGTCCGGCGTCGGCCTCGCCGTCTTCCACGTCTCCCGCGGCGCGGTTGAGCGCCTGCAGGAATTCCGCCGCCGACGGATACCGGGCCTCGACATCGGCGCTCAACGCACGATCCAGCACCCGCTCCAATGCCTCGCTCACGTCGTCACGCTGCCCCTGGGCTGTGGGCAGCTGGTTCGTGGTCTGCTTGGCCAGGATCTGTTCGGTGGTGAGTCCCGTAAACGGCGGCGTACCGAGCAGGGCGAAGTAGGCGACCGCCGCAAGACTGTACAGATCCGAGCGCTGGTCCACGTGCTCGCCCAGGAGCTGCTCCGGGCTCGCAAACTGCGGGGTGCCGCTCTGGCTCGTCGCGCCGCCGAACTTTCCGCGGAGCGCCAGCGCCAGACCGAAGTCGGTGATCTGCAGGCTCTCGTCCGGATCGATCAGCATGTTCTCCGGCTTGATGTCGCGATGCACGAGGCCGGAAGCATGCGCGTGGGCGAGCGCGGAGAGTGCCTCGCGGAGCAGCCTGAGCACTTTGTCGAGCGGCAGTGGCCCCTCCCGCTCGACGAGCTGCGCCAGGCTCGGCCCGTCGATCAGCTCCATCGTGTACCACAGCAATCCTGACCGTCCCGCGATGTCGAAGATGTTCACGATGTTCGGGTGGCTCAGCTGCGCGGCGAGCTGCGCCTCGCGGCGAAAGCGCTCCACGACTTCCGGGTCCTGCGTGAGCGATGGATGCAGCACCTTGAGTGCGACTTGTCGCTCGAGGTGCAGGTCGCGCACCTTGTAGACCCGTCCGAATCCGCCGGAGCCGAGGAGGCCGAGCAACTCGTAATCGTCGCCGAGGGCGCGGCGCAGGCGCTTTTCCCATCGCGCCCGGTCCTCGGCCTGCGTCATCGGTCCGTGGCTCACCGCCACACCGCGCGTCTCGAACGTCCCCGCGTCCGACGCGAGATCCTCGAGCATTTCACCCGCCGTGAGGTAGCGGTCTTCCGGCGCGTAGTTCAGCGAGCGGAGCATCATCCGCTCGAGGACGTGCGGGCAGTTGGGCCGGAGCTCGGTCGGCCGCCGTGCCTCGCGCGGATCGAGCGGCGGGTCCTGTCCGGTCACGGCGAAGTAGAGCAGCGCACCGGCGATGTAGACGTCGGAGGCCGGATCGCCGACCCCGCCCTGGCGGACCTCCGGCGCCATGAAATTGATCCCGGTGGGCCGCTCGTCGGGGGGAATGGCCGGCAGGGTGTAGCTGCTGAAGCGGAGGTCCGTCACCGTGCTCCGCCCGCTGTGGCCGACGAGCACCGTGGCCGGGACGATGCGCCGCATCACGATGCCCTGGAGATGCGCGTGCTCGAGCGCACCGAGCAGGTCGCGTGCGAGGGCAATCACGCTGGGGATCATTCGCGGGCCGCGCTCCACCGCGGCGGCAAGCCCCTCGCCGTCGATCCAGTTGCCCACCCGGTACGCGACGTCGCCGATGATGCCCGTGTCGTACACATGCCTGATGGCGGGATGGTCGAGCTGGGCGAGTGCCTCGCCTTCGCGCAGGAACCAGGCGCGGGTGGGCTCGTCCGTGTAGAAGTTGCCGCGAAGGCTTACCAGCCGCTTGAGGTTTTCGTCGTACGCCTCGAACAGCACTCGCGCATCGGAGGCCGCGACCAGTCGCTCGAGCCGGTAGCGGTGGCCCAGCGCCTTGCGCATCCGGTCGAAGGCGAGGCTGGGATCGGGCCCGGTCATCGGAGGATCCCGCGGCGGCGCTCGACCCGCGCGTCGCCGCCGCACACCGAGGCATCGCACCACCGGCGGCTGCCCGTTGGCGAGCTGTCGGTGAAGAACAGGGTGCAGCTCTCCCCGGCGCAGCGCCGCACCCGCGTGAGCCGGTCGGTGATGGTCTTCGCGGCGGAGTGCGCGATCACCTCGAGCGCGGTCGCAGTTCGGCCCGCCGCGAACCGGAGCCGCCAGTGGCCGCTCACGCGCGTGAGCTGCTCGGTGCCGGCTCGATGGCCAAGCACCTCGTTGAGCGCCGCGATGGTCGCCCCGGGTGGCGGGCGATTGGCATCCAGCGCCTCCGCCAGCTCGGTGAGCCGGTCGCGGAAGACGCGAATAGCGGGGAATTCGGCCGGCGCGCTTCCCCCGTCCAGTTTCCGGGATTGCGCCCAGCGTTGCCACGCACCGAAGTCGGTGAGGAGCTCCGGGGGAGGAGCGGTGCGGCCACGCGCGGTGTTGATGAAATCGAGCCACACGGCGTCGCCGAGCAGCGTAAACTCTATGGCGGCCATGGGGGGCTAACTATCCGCGACCTCGACGGCGTTGCGTCCGGACCGCTTGGCCTTGTACAGCGCCGTATCGGCCGCGGCGAGGATACTGCCCACGGTGGTGCCGTGCCGTGGTGATTCGGCGATGCCCATGCTGAGTGTGCAGGGCCCGAACTCCGGACTCGCCGCCTCCATTTCACGGAGACTCGCCTGCACCCGCGCCACGAACACCTGCGCCTCGCTCGGTTTGGTCATCGGCAGGATCACCAGGAACTCGTCGCCGCCGAGCCGGCCCACGACGTCGAGCGCGCGGCACTGCTGCTTGAGGATCCTGGCCACCTGAATCAGGAGCCGGTCGCCGGCGGCGTGCCCCATCGTGTCGTTCACCGACTTGAACCGGTCGAGATCGAGGAGCAGGACGCTCGTGTGCAGTTGGTGCCGGAGACTCCGGGAGATCTCGGCGCCGAGCCGCTCCTCCAGTGCTCGACGGTTGTAGAGGCCGGTGAGCTCGTCGGTCGTGGCGGCGCTGTGAAGCTGTTCGACGAGCTCCGAGTTCTTGAGTGCGATGGCCGCCGCGAAGGATAGCGTGCCGGCCAATTCCAGCTCGGCGCGGCCGTACAGCTTGTCGCTGATGCGGGACCCGAGGACGAGGACGGCCATCCGCTCCGAGCCGGCGTCGAGCGGCACCACCAGCTCGGCGCCCGGCCCGATCAGCGAGGCCACGGCGACGTCATCGGCGCCGGTGGACGCGCTGCCGGCCGGCAGCGCCTTGTCGAACGCGGCGCGGTCGATCGGCGCGGGACGCAGTCGGTCGTTGAGTGAGCGGAAGACCTTCGGGGTGTAGCTCTCTCCCTCGGGCCGGTAGAGACAGGCCCACCACGCGAAGAACACCTCGGCCATGAAGTCGAGGATGAGCTGTTCGGTTTCTTCGGTGGAGTGGACGGAGGAGAGGAGGCGCGCGACCTGCCTGAGGGCCCGGAGCTGGAAGACCGCATCATCGAGGGTGGCCTGCCGCTCCAGCAGAATGCTCCTGAGCTCGAGCACGACGCTGAGTCCGAGCGCCAGGGGCATGGCCACGGCGCGCATCTCGCCGGCGACCCCCTCCGCGGCGTGAATAATGACCTCCGTCTCGCCGCTGCCGAGACGCGCAACCTCCTGGGCGTCCTCGAATCCCCTGGCCGGCCCCACCCGCGGCAACGTCTCCGTGGGTGAGACGAGCGTGAACCAGATCAACTCGCTCTGGAAGCGCCGGGCCAGCGCCACTCTGCAGCGCTCGAACAACTCCCCGTCCGTACGGGATAGCCGGCAGGCGGCGGCAAACGCGCTGGGAAGGGTAAGGAGAGCGTTGGAGGGCGTTAAAGCCATGGCAAATAATACCAATTCGCGGGGTGTGAGGGGAGCCGGTCGAGACTCCCCTAATATCGTCGGCTTGCTTGCCGATACTTAATCGGTGAAGCGCGGGCGTACATGTAACACTCTGTAACAAGGGCTTGTGCCTGACCCACCAGACCGGTACATTTGCACCCAGTTATAGCGAGACATAGCCCTTCGGGGCCCCAGGGATTTCGGCCTTGCAACCTGGGTGATGAAAACTGCTAAGGCTCCTGTCCCGGCGAGTTTACACTCAGCCGGGATTTGTGTTTCCAGCCCTCTTGATCCGGCCGTCGGCGGGCTTGCTGACGGTTCCCCCCAGCGAATCGGCGATGTACCGGGATAGCAGATCCACCGCTCGTGGTGCCGCTGCCCGATTGTCGCACCCTTCCTTTGCCTCCGGCACCTCGTAGCCATCGCCCCCGTCGCACGCAGGATATACCGGAAATGCCACCCGCAACGTATCGGCCGGCCGTATGGCTCCTCCCGACTGCCGGGAGAGTGGTCCCACGATCCTCGAGCCGGAGGGTGCGGCCGGGTCGTACGTGAAGGCCACGCCGGACGCCTGGAGGAACGGGCCCTTGCCGAGCGATCCCTCCGCCACGCCGTGCTCGAGAATTTCCCTCAGGCGCGTACCGGTCAACTGGAAGGTGATGACCCGGGTCTCATCGGAAAAGAGGAATATCGATTCGAGCTGGTAGTTGGTGATGGGGCCCGGCTTTATCACATCGTCGAGTCGGAGCGTGCCGGCGTTGAGCAGGGCGATCTCGGTGCCGGTGCCGGTGCGCATCGCGTCCGTGACCAGATCGCCGAGGAGCGATTCCCTGTTCCTGCCGACGGCGTCCCTCGCATCGATGGGGATGGCAGTCTGGCCAAGTGTACGCTCGGGCCCGAGTCGCTGGCGAAGCGTGTCCTCCCATGCCTTGACGACCGGCGCCACCAGGCTGTCGTCAGGCAGGCGTGAGTCGATGTGGACCAGCCCCACCGCCTGCCGCCACTGCCCCTTTCCACCCCAGATCGTCACGAACTGCGCGGTGCGCGAGTTGGCATCCGCCTTGAGCACGTGCCGGCCGGAGACGACCGAATCGTGCGCCTCGTGCTCGTGGCCGCCGAGGATGAGATCGAGGCGGGGCTCACGCACGAGGAGATCATGATCGGCCTGAATCGTCTGGTGGGTGATTCCCACGATGAGATCGGCGCCGAGCGCGGCCAGTGTGTCGATCGCGGTGTGCGCGGCGCTATCGGGATCGGTACAGCGCACCTGCTTCCGATATGGGCTCTGCAGGGTCAAGCCGAAGAGCCCGACCAGGAATCCCGACACGTGCACCGTGTCCCAGGGGAGCACCTTGGGAAACGGGGTGCCGTCCGCCAGCGTGCAGTTGCTCGAGACCCACTTGAATTTCGATTCGGCGATCCGCGCGTCGAGTGTGTCGACCGGCAGCTCGAACTCATGGTTGCCGAAGGTGGCGTAGTCGAGCCGCGCCGAGTCGAGCGCCTCGACCATCTGGCGGCCGTTGTAGTACTTGCTCAACAGGCTGGGGCTGAGCAGGTCGCCGGCGAGTACGAAGATGACCGGGCCCTGGTCGGCCAGCCTGCGGCGGACCGTGGCCACCCGGGCCAGCCCGCCCTGTCCATCGGCCATGGTGTCGGCGACGTAGACGTCGTTGATCGAGAGGAAGCGCACCGGATTGAGCGGAATGGGCGGCCCACCCCCCGGTCCGCAACCGATGACGGTGATCAAAATCGACGCGAGCACCAGACGCTTCACATGTCCCCCTCATTCTCGCGCAGGCTCCGCACCAGGTCGGTGCTCATGAGTCTCAGCTCGTTCAACATTTCACGCTGCGGCCAGTCGTCGCGCGACGCGACGATTTCCAGCATTGACCGATACCACCAGATGGTCTGGTCCGAGCCGGCCCGGGATACCGTTCGCAGATACTCGACGCCCAGGCGGCGGAGGGCGGTGGTAGTGGAGCCGCACGCGTGGATTTCGTGGGCCATGCAAATGTCGAGTGCGCGCGGCTCCGCGATCGCGAGTTGGCTCAGGTACTCCTGTTTGCACGCCTGCCACGGCCGCTCGCCCCCGCGACGATCGAACTTGGGCTCCTGCGCGTCCCTGGCCACCGCCAGCACGACCGAGCCGAACTTGTCCGAGATCTTGTGCTGCATCATGGCGGCGCGGTCGGGCGGCGTCTCTTCGAGCACGTGATGGAGGATGCCGGCGACGATCGTGATCTGCTCGCACCCGTACCGGGCGAGAATGATCGCGACGTTGGCCGGGAGTGCCAGGTAGTCCATTCCCGCGCCGGCGGGCGCGACAGCGACATAGTATTTGGCGGCGAAGGCGAACGCGTGATTGATACGGTCGGAATAGCCGTGCATGGAAGCCCGGGAGTGGGGATCAGGGAATGCCGAGAAGCTTATGTGTCTGCAGGCTGAGTCGCCAGCGCGGATGCGTCAAACAATAGCGCAACGCAGCCTCGGTGTTGGCCTCTCGCCGGGGGCCATCCATCGGTTGGAGGAAAAAATGGTGAAACGCGAGACGCTCGAAGCGTTCCGGCTCACCTCCGACCTGCGGATACACCAGTTTGAGCTCGTCCCCCTCGTGCACCAGCAATTCGCTCTCCACCTTGGGGCTGACGCAGAGCCAGTCGATGCCCGCCGGCGGCGCCAGGGTGCCGTTCGTCTCCACGGCCACCTCGAATCCCGCGCTATGCAGCGCGGAAATCAGCGGCTCGTCGAGCTGCAGCAGCGGTTCGCCGCCGGTGCAGACGACGAGCTTTGCCCCGGTCTCGTCGTCCGCCGGCCACTTGGCCGCCACCGCCTGGGCCAGGTCGTGCGCCGAGGAGAAGCTCCCTCCGCCAGGGCCGTCGGTGCCGACGAAGTCGGTGTCGCAAAAGCGGCAGGTAGCCGCTTCCCGATCGGCCTCTCGGCCGCTCCACAGATTGCATCCGGCGAAACGGCAGAACACCGCGGGGCGTCCGGTGTTGGCTCCCTCGCCCTGAAGCGTATAGAAGATTTCCTTGACGGCGTACGTCATGGGACAAGGAACGGCAGGCGATATCGCCCCGGATCACTCACCCCCGCCTGCCGGAATCCCTCGAGCCGGAGCAGGCACGCCTCGCAGCCGCCACAGGCGGCGCCTTCGGCATCGGGATCGTAGCACGTGATCGTGATCCCGTAGTCGATGCCGAGCGCCATCCCCTGGGCGACAATCTCGCGCTTGGACAGGCTGATGAGCGGCGTGTGAATCGTGATTCGTCCTCCCCCTTCCACCCCTGCCCTCGTCGCCAGGTCCGCCATCCGCTGGAATGCCTCGAAGTATTCCGGCCGACAGTCGGGATACCCGCTGTAGTCGAGCGCATTCGCGCCGATGAAGATGTCACGCGCGTCCAGGGTTTCCGCCCAGGCGAGCGCCAGCGAGAGGAAGACGGTATTCCGTGCGGGCACGTACGTCGCGGGAATTCCGGTGCCGATCTCGGCGAGGGGTGTGCCCTTCGGGACGGCGATATCGGCGGTGAGCGACGACCCGCCGAAGGCCCGGAGATCGACGTCGACCACCACGTGATCCGAGATGCCGAGCCGGGCGGCCACGCGCCGCGCCGCCTCGAGCTCGATGGCGTGGCGCTGCCCGTACCGGACCGTCAGCGCGTGCAGGTCGAAGCCGCGGCGCTGGGCGATCGCGGCGGTGGTCGTGGAATCCATTCCGCCGCTGAGCAGGACAACGGCTTGGGGCATGGGCATCGGGGAAAACTACCCGGTCGCCCTCCCCAGCAGGAACCGGAGCGCCCCGGGCAGGTGCGGGTGGCGGAAATCGTAGCCCGACTCCAGTAGCCGCGTGGGAAGGACGCGCGCGCTCGACAGCAGCGCCGAGTCCCCCATTTCGCCGAATGCGAGCCTCGTGGCGCGCGCCGGCAGGGGCAGCTTTGCCGGCCGATGGAGCGCGCGTCCGAGCGCGACGACAAATTCCCGGTTGGTTCGCGGATGCGGCGAGGTGGCATTCACCGGGCCGCTCAGGTCCTCGGTGAGCAGTGCGTGATGGATCACGCCTGCCACGTCATCGATGCCGATCCAGCTCATCCATTGCCGGCCGTCGCCGATCGGTCCGCCGAGCCCGAGGCGAAAGGGAAGCAGCAGCCTGGCCAGTGCGCCCCCCGCGGGGGTGAGGATTATCCCGAACCGGAGGTTGACCACTCTGATTCCAGCCTCGCGCGCGGGCGCCGTGGCCGATTCCCACTCCCGGCACACTTCGGCGAGGAAGTCGGCGGGTCGGGCGGGGAGCCGGCTCTCCTCGGTCAGGACCTCGTCCCCGCGGTTCCCGTAGATGCCGATAGCGGAGGCGCAGATCAGCACGCGGGGAGGACGGTGGAGACGCGCGAGCGTCTCGCAGAGAAAGCGGGTGCCGATCGCCCGGCTTTCCCAGATGGCCTTCTTGCGGGTCGCGGTCCACCGCGCGCCGATGTTCTCGCCCGCCAGGTGCACCACGCCGTCGAGCCCGTCGAGCTTGACCGCCTCGATGTGTCCCGCCTGATAATTCCATTCCACGTCACCCGGCCGGTGCGGTGATCGCGTCATTCGCCTCGCCTCATGCCCTCCGGTCTGGAGGAAGGGGATGAGCGCGCTGCCCACCATCCCGGTGCCGCCGGTGATGGCGAGCCGCATCGGCGGCTGGCCGGCGAACCGGGCCTGCGCTTCGAGATCGGCGCGAAGAAGCTCGTGCCGGTAGGAGAGAAGGCGCTCGAGGCGCCGCGTGATCAGCGGGGATGTGGCCGCCCCGGCGGCACCGAGCGGGGGGAGGTACTCGATCCGGTCGGTCATCGTGGCACCGCCGGCATCGTCGTTGTCGAATCTGTGGAGGTGGGTGTACCGGGAAAACGGCCCCTCCTCCTGCACGTCCACGAATTGCCGTCCGGCAATGACGTCGCGGTGGCGTGCCACCCACCGGAGCGGAACGGGGCCGCTCCGCACTCTCAGCACCATCCTCGATCCATCGGCCAGGCCCGCGCCCGGCTCGATCACCTCGATCCGCTCCCACGGTGGCGTGAGGCGCTCGATGGCTCCCGGCCGTCCATGCCAGGCGAAGGCCGTCTCCGCGGGAGCCGGGATTCCGCTGATGCGTTCGACGACGCGAGAAGGGGCCGGCAGGGTCTCATCCCACCTTGAAAGGCTTGACCATCCCGTGCATGAGGTGCGGCTTCCCGTCGTGCATGTCGGTGACGAAGCAGAGCAGGGCGTAGTCGCCGGGAACGAGGTCCACGGTGAACTGTCCGCTCTCATCGGCCATCATCGGCGCCACGCCGCCGAGCGCGCTGACCGGAGGTGCGCCCTTCTCGCCCCCCTTTTCCCACGCCTCGATGTCCTTGACCGACTTGCCGGCCTCGAGCTTGACGAGGACGAGCTCGTGCGGCTGCGGGCCGGCGTTCTTGACCATGATGACATGGTTGCCCGCGGCGAGTGGCGTGGACAGGTCGAATCCATAGTCGTTGAGGGTGATCGTCACGTCGGCCGGCACCTCGCGAGCCTCGGGCCCGGTGGCGGCCGTCACCTCGAGCGGAGCGATCATGCCCTTGGCCATGTGGGGTACGCCGTCGGCGCTCGGGATGAAACAGAGGATCGCGTAATGTCCCTGGGCGAGATTTTCGGTCGCGTTGGAAGGCGTACCGGGGTTGCTGGCGTTCGGGCCTCCGACCAGGTGCATCCAGCGGGGTGGTGGTCCCGGCTTCCGGAGTGCGGCGAGGAGGCTATCGTAGGTCCGGCCCTCGTCGAGCCGTGTGATGACGAGGTGGTGCAGCTCCTTGCCCTGGTTGTCCAGCCGGAACATGGTGAGACCCGCGGGGATCTGAGCCGGTCCCTCGAAGCTGTAGTCCCTGGCAATGAAGGTGACGACATTCGCCGGGGGGGCGACGGCCGCCGGGGCGGAGGCGTCATCGGCGCCCGCGGCCGGGGCGGGGGGCCGATCGGGTTTGCAGGCAACGGCGGCCAGGAGTCCCACAACGGTGATCATCGCTTTACGGGACATGACGGCTCCTTGGAGAAGAAAACCGAAAGGGATGGGCTGTAGAATGACGATCTCCGCGCGAATTATCCAGCCTCGGCGCGCTTGCCGCACCCTCCGCCCGAAGTAACTTGGTCACGATCCCTCTCACCACCTGGAGTTTCGATGGTCGGCCGACTCGCCATATTTATCCTCCTGGCGGTCATCTCCGCCGCTTCCGCCACGGCCCAGGCGCCTTCTATCGCCCCGAGTGCCTCGCCGGTTGCCGGAGAATCCTCGTCCCCGTTCCGGCCACTCGCGCTCCCCGCGCCCAGCCTGATCCGCACCGGCAGCGGGCGACCCGGCGCGCGATACTGGCAGCAGCGCGCCGACTACCGCATCCAGGCCACGCTCGATACCGGCCATCACACGCTCACCGGCCGGGAGACGATTCATTACGTCAATCGCTCACCCGATGCGCTCCCATACCTCTGGCTGTTCGTCGAGCAGAATATCTGCGGGCCGACGAGCATCACCGAGAAGCTCGACCAGCCTCCGCTGGTCTTCCTGGGCTCGGTGTTCGACTTCTCCTGCAAGGGATTCGCGGGCGGTCTCGAGCTTACGAGTGTCGTGGTGGGTCTGACGAAGGTGACGCCGGTCGTCTACGGCACCACGATGCGCCTCGATCTTCCACACGCGCTCGCGCTCGCGCCCGGTGCCTCGGTGGACATCCGGATCGGATGGCGGTTCACGGTGCCCGACTACGGTGCGGGGAGGATGGGCCGTGACGGGACGCTCTACCTGCTGGGACAGTGGTATCCGAGAATGGCGGTGTACGACGACGTGCGCGGCTGGAACCACGATCCCTACATCGGCGGCGGTGAGTTCTACCTCGAATACGGGAGCTTCGACGTCTCCATTTCCGTCCCGGCGTCGTACATCGTGGGCGCCACGGGGACGCTGACCAATCCCGAGCAGGTGCTGACGCCCGCGCAACGCTCGAGACTGGCGCGGGCGCGCACGTCGGCTGACCCCATGGCGATCATCAGCGCCGCGGAGGCGGGCCACGCGGAGCGGACCCGCCCGGCCACGGCCGGCCGGCTTACCTGGCACTTCACCGCGGACAGCGTTCGCGACTTTGCGTTCGGCGCGGCGCCCGACTTCCGGTGGGACGCGAGCGGCTACAAGGGCAAACTCGTGCACACGCTCTATCGCCCATCCGCGCCGGAATGGGAGGAGGCCAACCGGATGGTGCGGGAAGGGCTCGAGTACTACAGCGAGCAGTGGTATCCCTACCCCTATCCGCAGATGACGAGCATCGAGGGGCCGATCGAAGGAATGGAATATCCGATGATCACCTTCGATCCGAGGAGCCCGGCGCGGGAGGACCGGCAGTGGGTCCTCGCGCACGAGCTCGGCCACCAGTGGGTCCCCATGATCGTCGGGAGCAACGAGCGGCTCTATCCGTGGATGGACGAGGG
>JBDTTA010000068.1:0-11954 GCA_039930845.1 Gemmatimonadales bacterium | reverse complement strand
GGAACGGTAGACGAGCCCTTCTCACTTCCCCTTTCCCTTTTCCCCGCCCCTCACCTCCACCACTTCATCGATGCTGAACTCCACCAGCCGCTCCGCGTCCGGAAAATCGACCAGCGCCTCGCGACCCCACTCGACGATCGCGCGGCCGGTAACCTGGAGCGTTTCGCCGCTGTCGAAGTCTACCAGCAGCATGCCTGCCCGCGGGTCCACCGCCAGATTGCCGAGCGTGTTGAACATCATGTTGCCTGAATAGTCCGGGATCACCAGGCGGTCCGGCGCCGGGACCCGTACGAAGCCGGGCGCGCCGCCCCGGTGGGACACGTCCGCACCCGACACGGGGTGCCGGGTCGCGAGGAAAAGCGTGTCGGTGGCCACGAGCCGGGCCGTCTGTGCGGGCGTCAGCGCCGAGCCGCGCTGGGCGACCATACCCGCCGCATGCTCACCGGCGGGAAACCCGACCTCGCGCCGGCGAATGTATTTCTGGCAGTTGGAGTATACCTCTCGCGTCGCCACCTCCAGTGCGCCACTCCCGACGGGCCGCGCACGGCCGTTGACGCGCATGCGCCGGCGGGTCGTCGGGTCGATGATCAGCAGGCCGACATCCGTCTCTCCAGCAAGCGCCTCCTCAAGCGGATCGCCCGGCTGTGGCCGTGCATCGACCCTGAGCCGATCGCCGGACGGCGCCGAGAGGAACCCCGCCTCGCCGCGGAGCAGCGTGGCCCACACGTGGCCCCCGGCGTCGGCCGCCCCGAGGATGGCAAATCGCCGCTCGGCCGCGAACACGCGCGCGGCTTCCGGAATCTCCCGGCGGATGATCCGCCCGACCCGCTCGGCGTTGGCCGCGACACCGGCACGCCGCTGCACCTCGAGCTCCCCCTCGTGATACGGGCCCATCAGAAGAAGCCGCACGACGGCGCGCCGGCGATCGGCGCCGCAAGACCGGCCGCGCCGGTGGGGCTGTAAATCTCGAGCCGGATGCCATCAGGGTCGGTGAAGAACAGTGCCGCCGAATCGGCGCCCTCCTGGTGCGGAACGACCCCATCGTAGCGCGGCACGATGCCGCGCGCCCGCAGCTTTGCTTCCGCGGCCTGGACGGCATCAATCCCCGTCACCTGAAAAGCGAGGTGATGGAGGCCGGCGTGCCGCGGCTCGAAGCCCTCCGCGCTCTGCTGCCAGAGGGTGAGAAACAGCCGGCCGCCGGCGCCCAGAAAGGCGAAGCGGCGCCCCGCCTCGGTGGACGCCTGGATGACCTCCAGTCCGAGCACCTCCTGGTAGAACTCGAGCGACCGGTCGAGATCGGTGACGGAAAGGCCGGCGTGGCCGAGGGCGATGTCGGATGACATGGAGACTCCAGGGAACGGGAAACCGGAGGAGGTTATCACTATCTAACTGGCATTACGATAGTGATAAACTCCATGTTCTCATTTGTCAATCGCGGTTTTGCCCCTTATATTTTTCCAGACCATGAGCCCCCAGGCCTCGTCCCCCTTCGTCTTCGTCGGCAATCACCGCATGCTCGACTTCGTGAACACCGAAGTCGCCGCCGACGGCGCGCCGCGCGATCTGCTCGGCGGCTTCGCCGACCTGGTGGCCTGGCTCGAGCGCGCCGGCCTCATCGACCGGGCATCGGCCCGGAAAGCGCTCGCAAAGTGGGAGGGCAGGCGGGCGGGCGGGACGCTACTCGAGCAGGCGCGGGCGCTCCGCACCGCGCTCCGACGGGTGGCGGACGCCGCCGCCGCGGGACGGCCGGTCCCCCGGATGGCGCTCGAACTGGTGAATGGGCTGCTGGGACGCGGGGCGGGCTTTGCGCGGGTCATTCCGGCCGGCGAGGGATTCGAGACGCGGCACGGGCTCCATCTACACCAGCCGTACGACCTGCTGGTCCCGGTCGCCGAGGCGGCGGCCGACCTTCTTTGCCACGCGGACCTCCGCCGGGTTCGCTGCTGCGCGCATCCGGCGTGCGTGCTCTACTTTCTGGACGGGACCAGGAACGGCACCCGCCGCTGGTGCGACATGCGGACGTGCGGCAACCGCGCGAACGCCGCGGCATATTATCTCCGCCACCGGACCGCCGGCCCGTTACAAGGGTAGCACGACCCTCATCCGGCCATCCCGGGCGTCCATCCTCCCCCCGTGTGCAAGAACGATCCGTTGCGCGAGGGCCACGTTGGCGTCGAGCATCGGCGCGGGACCGCCGGCCACGTCGATCGCGATCTCCTTCCCATCCTGCCCCGCCCCGATCGTCACGACGTTGCCCGGCAATGCGTGACGCACCAGGTGGCGCAGCAGCAACTCCAGCGCCTCCTGCAGACGGAGGCGGTCGCCGGCGACGCAGGGAAGACCCGGCGGCACATCGATCGTCACTCGTACCCCGGCCCGCTCACCATCGGCCTCGAGCTGCGGCTTGAGCGCCTGCAGGAGGTCGCCGACCCGAACCCGGTCGCGGCGGAAATCGAGCGCTCCCCGGTCCAGCTCCGCGATCTCACGCAAGCGGGCGAGTTCGACGCCTGCCGCCTCGGCGGCGGCGCCCGCCGCGGCGAGCATCTCTTCCTGGTTCTCATTCAACTGACCGAAGTGATTTTCGAGCAGGATATGGATGGGGAGTCGCACCTCATCGAGCTGGCGCGAGACCGCCGACGCCGTTTCGGCCAGGAGTGCCGCGTATTCCTTGAGGCGTTCGTCGGCCGCATCGCCCGATGGCACCTGCAGCTCGTGCTTCACGTCTCGTCCTTCTCCCGCTCGAGCGACACGACGAGCACGTCGATTCCGTCCTGGTTGGCGGCGAGACGATCGATCACCGGCCCGCGCATCATCCTCCGCCACCAGGAGAGGCGCGACTGGCCCACGATGATCAGCGTGACCTTCTTTTCCCGGGCGAACGTGAGCAGGGCGCCCGGAATGTCCTCCGACTGAATTTTCTCGACCTCCGCGCCCATCGCCTGCGCGCGCTGGATGTTCTCCACCAGCTTCCGCTGCACCGTCGCGTCGATCCGCGCGGGGCTCTCCTCCGGCGTCTGCACGTACACACAGTACCAGTCCGGGTTGAGCCGTCCGGCGATCCGGCTCGCCTTGCGGAGCAGCCTCGCCGTGTATTCCGGATTGCTGCTCATTCCCACCAGGACGCGGTCCACCGTGCGCCGGGCCCCCGGGGAAACGTCTCGCGACACGATCGCCTCCCGGCTCCGGTCCACCGAGCTGGCCACCTCGCGGAGCGCCAGCTCTCGCAGCGTCGTCAGGTTCTCGTGGGTGAAGAAGCTGTTGAGCGCAGTCGGGACCTTGTCCGCCGTGTAGATCTTGCCCTCGGCGAGGCGCTGCCGCAGGTCTTCCGCCGAGATGTCGAGATTGACGACCTGATCGGCCGTTCCTACCAGCCAGTCGGGCACCGTCTCACGCACCGTGACGCCGAGCGTTTCCTGGATGACGTCGTTGAGTGACTCGAGATGCTGGACGTTGACTGCCGAGACGACGCTGATGCCCTCGTCGAGCAACGTCATCACATCTTCCCATCGCTTGCCGCGGCCGGCGCCGGGCACGTTCGTGTGGGCGAGCTCGTCCACGATCACCACCTGCGGGCGGCGGGCGATGACCGCGCCCACGTCCATCTCCTCGAGCACCACCCCGCGATACTCGATGCGCTTCCGGCGGATCACCTCGAGATCCCGCACCTGTGCCGCCGTCTCCGCCCTGCCATGCGTCTCCACAAAGCCGATCACGACGTCCACTCCGCGGCCACGGAGGAGATGCGCCTCGTTCAGCATGCGGTAGGTCTTTCCTGCCCCGGCCGCGGACCCGATGTAGACCTTGAGGCGCCCGCGCTCCCGGGTCCGGACGAGGTCGGCGAAGGACGGCTCGGCGGCGGCGCGAGGAGCATGGGTCATCCGCGGAGAAGTCATGGCGGCGGACGCCGGAGAGTGAATCGCCCACCCTGGTCGATGCCGGCGCGATGGTGGGCCATCCACTCGCCCTGCACGCCTCCGCCCTGCCACGTGCCACGCAGCACGATCGGCTCACCGCTCCCCTGATCGAGGACGAGCCGGACCGAGTCTCCGGCCGAGGAGCCGGCGGCCATCGGGAGGGCGGTGCGCGGGTCGATGTCCGGGACCAGGAGGTCGAGTCGCGCATTGTGCGTCCCGAGCTGCTGCGGAACGCCCCCGAAACTCGGCACTCTCGTGTCCGCCCGATTGGGAAGGAACGCCACGGTGGCCCGGACCCCCGCGGTGTCCCTGCGGCCACCCCGGCCGAGCGACGTCGGTGAGAGAGTCAGGACGATGTCCCACTCACCGCTCAGACGCTGGTCCGCGACACCGTCCACGGCCTCGCCGCGACTGCAGCCGGCGGCGAGCAACGCGATCGCGATGAGCGAGCAAAGCCGGGTCATTCGTGCATCGGCGCCGTGGCGTCGAGATCGAGGTTGAGCATCAGCACGTTGACTCTGGGATCGCCGAAAAGGCCGAACTGCCGCCCCTCGGTGTGCCGAGCCACCAGATCGCGAATCCGCGACCCATCCACACCGCGCGCCAGGGCCACCCGGCGTATCTGCAGCTCGGCATTGGCCGGCGAGATGTGCGGGTCGAGACCCGACGCGGACCGGGTGACCATGTCGGACGGCAGCGATCCCCGCACGCCCTCCTCCTTCCGGGCCTCGGCGACAGAGGCTGCGATCAGCGTGTCGGCGAGCTTGAGGTCGGTCGGCCCCTTGTTGGTCCCGGCCGACGCCGTCGCGTCGTAGCCGGTGCCCGCCGCCGACGGGCGGGGATGGAAGTATTCCGGCCGGATGAAAGCCTGGGCGATCAGCTCGCTGCCCACGGGACGGCCGTTGCGCTCGACCACGGAGCCGTTCGCCTGGCGTGGAAAGAGCAGCTGCGCCACGGCGGTGACCACCGCGGGGTACGCGATCCCCGTGACCAGGCAGAGCACGACGGTCAGCAGGATCGCGGGGCGGAGCTGATTTCGGATCATGGGATCACACCAGCCGGAGAAAGACGAGAGTCATGTCGATCGCCTTGATGCCGGCAAAGGGCACGAGGACCCCGCCCACTCCATAGAGAACCAGGTTGCGGCGCAGGATCGCCGCGGCGCCGATAGGCCGGTAGTTGACGCCCCGGAGCGCGAGCGGAATCAGCGCGATGATGATCAGCGCGTTGAAGATCACGCTGGCCAGGATCGCGGACTGCGGCGAGTGGAGCCGCATGATGTTGAGCGCGTTGAGCGCCGGATATGTCGCGATGAACATCGCGGGAATGATCGCGAAGTACTTGGCGACGTCGTTCGCGATCGAGAACGTCGTGAGGGCCCCGCGCGTCATCAGGAGCTGCTTTCCGATCTCGACGATCTCGATCAGCTTGGTCGGATTCGAGTCGAGGTCCACCATGTTGCCGGCCTCGCGCGCCGCCTGCGTTCCGGTGTTCATCGCCACGCCCACGTCGGCCTGCGCGAGCGCGGGAGCATCGTTGGTCCCGTCGCCCGTCATCGCCACGAGCCGCCCGCCTGTCTGTTCCCGCCGGATGAGGGCGAGCTTGTCCTCGGGCCTGGCTTCGGCGAGGAAGTCGTCCACTCCCGCCTCCTGCGCGATCGCCGCCGCGGTGAGCGGATTGTCACCGGTGATCATCACCGTGCGAATGCCCATGGCGCGGAGGCGGTCGAAGCGCTCGCGCATGCCGCCCTTCACGATGTCCTTGAGATACACGGCGCCGAGCACCCGCGTGCTCCCGTTGTTCCGTTCCGCCACCACCAGCGGAGTGCCGCCGGCATGGGCGATCCGCTCCACGATCGGTCCGATCTCGTCGGGGACCCGGCCATTGCCTTCGTGTACCCAGCCCGCCATGGCGTCAGCGGCGCCCTTCCGCAACCTGATCTGTCCCATGTCCACGCCACTCATGCGGGTGGCCGCCGAGAAGGGCACGAACGACATCTGATCGTGCGCGGCGGTCTCACGAACCGGGCGGCCCCGCAGGTCGAACATCTCCTTCGCGAGTACCACGATGCTCCGCCCTTCGGGTGTCTCGTCGGGCAGCGAGGCGAGCTGCGCAAGGTCGGCGAGCTCGTGGATGGCCACGCCCTTCACCGGCATGAACTCCACCGCCTGCCGGTTGCCGAGGGTGATGGTGCCGGTCTTGTCGAGCAGGAGGGTGTTGACGTCGCCGGCGGCCTCGACGGCACGACCGCTCACCGCGATCACGTTCTGCTGGATGAGACGGTCCATTCCGGCGATCCCGATGGCGGAGAGCAATCCGCCGATGGTGGTCGGAATGAGGCAGACCAGCAGCGCGATGAGGATCGGCGTCGCCACCGCGCCGCCGCTGTAGATCGCGAACGGCTGGAGGGTGACGACGGCGAGGAGGAAGATCAGCGTGAGCCCCGACAGCAGGATCGTCAGCGCGATCTCGTTCGGCGTCTTCTGCCGCGACGCGCCTTCCACCAGCGCGATCATCCGGTCGATGAAGGTCTCGCCGGGATTGGCAGTGATCCGGATGACCAGGAAATCGGAGAGGACCCTGGTGCCGCCGGTGACCGCCGACCGGTCGCCGCCCGACTCGCGCACCACGGGGGCGGACTCGCCGGTGATCGCCGACTCGTCCACCGAGGCCACGCCGTCCACCACCTCGCCGTCGCCGGGGATGATGTCGCCGGGAATGCAGACGACGGCGTCCCCGGAGCGGAGGTCGGTCGCCGGTACCATCTCGAACATGTCACGGCGGGCGGGATCGCCGAGGCGCCTCGCCTGAGTATCACGGCGCGAGCGGCGGAGGGTATCGGCCTGCGCCTTGCCGCGGCCTTCGGCAATCGCCTCGGCGAAATTGGCGAAGAGCACCGTGAACCACAGCCAGAGCGCGATCTGGAACGTGAAGCCCACGTCCGGCCGTCCGGCCACGACGTCGCGCAACAGCACGCCGGTGGTGAAGCCGCTGCCGAGAAGGACCACGAACATCACCGGGTTCCTGATCATGTGCCGCGGGTGGAGCTTGACGAACGAGTCGGCAAGTGCGCGGCGTACGAGCGGACGATCGACGAGCGGGCGTTTGGTGATGGTCATCTCAGAAGAGCCTTCCGGCATTCATCTGCAGCTGCTCGACGATCGGACCGAGCGCCAGCGCCGGAAAGAAGGTGAGCGCGCTCACGATGAGGATCACGCCGGCGAGGAGGACGACGAAGAGCGGCGTCGTCACCGGGAAGCTGCCAACATCGGGCGGCGCGATCTTCTTCTCGGAGAGGAAGCCACCGAGCGCGACCATCGGCACGATCATCGCGAACCTGCCGACGAGCGCCGCCGTACCGAGCAGGGTGTTGTAGTAGTAGGTGCCGCCGGTGAGCCCCGCGAACGCGCTGCCGTTGTTGGCCGTGACCGACGTGAAGGCGTAGAGGATCTCGGCGAGCCCGTGCGGTCCGGCGTTGTTGAGGCCCGCGAGCCCCGGCTTCACCAGCACGGAGATCGCCGAGAGCGTCAGGATCGTGACCGGAAAGATCAGCACGTAGAGCATCGCCATCTTGACCTCGCGGGCCTGGATCTTCTTTCCCAGGTACTCCGGGGTCCGTCCCACCATGAGACCGGCGATGAACACCGTCAGGACGACAATCACCAGCATGCCATAGAGTCCCGCGCCGACTCCGCCGAACACCACCTCGCCGAGTTGCATGTTCACAAGCGGCACCATGCCGCCGATCGGCGTGAACGAGTCGTGCATTGCGTTCACGCAGCCGCACGACGCGTCGGTGGTGATGGTGGCGTAGAGCGCCGAGCTGGCGATGCCGAACCGCGTCTCCTTCCCCTCCATGTTGCCGCCCGGCTGTCCCGCCGAGGCAGCCACGTCCACCCCGCTCGCCGCATGAATCGGATTCCCCCGCGCCTCGGCCCAGTACGCCGTCGAGACGCCGGCGAAGAAGAGGATGAACATCGCTGCCCAGATGGTCCACGCGTGACCACGGTTTTTCACCATCAGCCCGAAGGTGTACACCAGCCCCGCCGGGACGGAGAAGATCGCGAGCATCTGCCAGAAGTTGGTCCACGGCGTCGGGTTCTCGAACGGATGGGCCGAATTCGCGTTGAAGAATCCGCCGCCGTTGGTCCCGAGCTGCTTGATCGCCTCCTGGCTCGCCACCGGGCCCATGGCGATCGTCTGCTTCACGCCCTCCACCGTGGTGACATCGAGGTAGGGCTTGAAGTTCTGGATCACGCCCTGCTGCACGAAGATGAGCGCGAGCACGAGGCAGAGCGGGAGCAGCACGTAATAGGTGCCGCGGACCAGGTCCACCCAGAAGTTGCCGAGCGTTCCACCCGACTGCCGGGAGATGCCGCGGGCCAGCGCGATGGCCAACGCGATCCCGGTGGCGGCCGACGTGAAGTTGTGGAAGGTGAGCTGGGTCATCTGCGACAAGTACGACATCGTCTGCTCGCCGCTGTACGACTGCCAGTTCGTGTTGGTCGTGAACGAGGCCGCGGTCTCGAACGCCTGCCGGTCCGGCACGGCGGCGAGGTGCCGGGGGTTGAGCGGCAGCCACTGCTGCAACCGCAGGATGGCGTACGTCAGCAGCATGGACACCGCGCTGAACAGCAGCATGGCGCTCAGGTACCGCGTCCAGTGCTGGTCCTCCCCGGGATCCACACCACACACGCGGTACGTCACCCGCTCGATCGGCGCGAGCCACTTCATCGATCCGTCGAAGACGCGGTAGAGATAAGTCCCTACCGGCTTCGTGATGAGGAGCAGCACGACCGAATAGAGGACGATCTGCACCCAGCCATTGATGGTCATCTCAGAATCGCTCCGGCCGGATGAGCGTGTACAGCAGGTAGCCGAAGATTCCGACGACCATCACCCCGGCGATCCAGCTGTCCACGCTCACGAGCGCTCCTCCCCGTACTGCTGGTCGCGGCCGAGTGCCCGACAAGCGCGCCCATACGCGATCATCGCGGCGAAGAAAGCGATCGTTCCGAGCACGTACGCGACGTCCAGCATGCGCCTCCGTCCCCCGTTTCCCGTTCCGTTCACAGGCATGCTACGCCCCGGCCCGTGAAGAACGCACAAAGGCCGACGCTGGTGGCGCGAAGATTTCGTTAAAGTCGGCTAGGTGCCGGGAAGGTCGGCGCCGGTGAGATCGGCCGCCGGAAGTGTGAGGAGGAAGACGCTGCCGCCGCCCGGGCGCTGGGCGCAGGTGAGCATGCCACCCTGGGCCACCGCCAGCTTCCGGGCGATGGCGAGTCCCAGCCCGGTGCCGCCGACGTCAGGCGGCGTGCCCGCGGGCCGGTAGAAGGGCTCGAAGATCCGCTCGCGCTCCGCGTCGGGCACCCCAGGCCCGCGGTCGGCCACGGTGATCTCGATCTGGCCGTCATTCCGGCGCGCCTTGAGGCCCACCGGGGCGGCCGGGGGCGAGTACTTGTGGGCGTTCTCGACAAGATTCACCAGGATGCGAAGCGCGTGCACGAAGTCGAACCGACCGACGAGCAGCGTGCCGCCCTCCTCCAGCTCGATCTCGAGCTCACGCCCCTCCAGGATACCCGAGACGCGCTGCACGAGCGCGCCGACGAGATCGTCCACCGGGTTGAGCGCGATCGCAAGCGGCAGGGCCCCGCCCTCGATCCGGGAGAGCTCGAGCAGGTCCGCCACCAGGCGGTTGAGGCGGTCGGCCTCTTCCTCGATGACGATGGCCCGGTCATCGAGACCCGCCATGTCGTGCGCGAGCGCCTTGATGGTGGTGAGCGGGGTCCGGAGGTCGTGCGACACGGAAGCGATGAGCGCGTCCTTGAGCCGGTCGGCTTCGCGCAACACCTCCGCGTGGTCCGCTTCGGCGCTGAGCCGGGTGCGCTCCACGCCGAGCGCCGCGTAGTACCCGAGCGCGGTGAGGAAGCTCCATTGCGCCGGGGAGAAGACGATCGGGTGCTCCTGGCCGATCTCGAGAACGCCCACCGTGCGGTCGCGCACGCGAAGGGGCAGGAAGACGCCGCAGGCCGACTCCAGCCGGTCGGGATCCGGGCGCGCGGCGTCGGTCAGGCGCGTCGTGCCGTCGGACTGGCGGATGGCCGCGTGACCCGACTCGGCGACCTACGTCACGAGCGGATCGGCCGAACCGGCGTCCACCGGCGCCGCCGGCGCCGTGTGGATCCTGCAGATGCTCAGGTCGAGCGCGGATCGGATGACGCCCTCGATGGCGGCGAGCGCCTCATCGGCGCGGGCCACGTTGAGCGTCTCCGCGCCCAGTGTGGCGAACCGCTCCACTTCCGCGGCGCGCTGCCTGGCCACCGCCGCCTCCGTCTGGAGTCGGTGAAGCATCTGCGCGGCCACCGTACTCACGGCGAGGAACGTCACCAGCACGAGCCAGTCGAGCGGGTCGGCGACGGCCAGAGTGCCGTAGGGCGGAAGAAAGAAGAAATTGAAGAGGAGAAACGCGAGTGCCGCGAGCGTCAGCCCGAGCCGGCGATCGCCGCCAAGGGTGCCGGCGAGCACCACGAGCAGATAGAGCAGTGCGACATGCGACTTGTCGAGGCGCACGCGGAAGGCGAGGAGCAGGAGAGTGACCGCGGCCAGCGCTCCTACCCACAGCAGCCAGACGCCCCAGCGAGCTCCCTTCCGTCCTACTCTCGTATGGCCCCCGCCTCGGCCGCGGTGACAAAGCGATAGCCGACGCCCGGCTCCGTAAGGATGTACCGCGGGCGCAGGGTGTCGGTCTCGATTTTCCTGCGGAGGTGGGCTACGTAGACTCGGAGGTATTGCTGCGCGTCACCGTACTTCCGCCCGCTCCAGACCTGCGTGAAGAGACGCTGGTGCGTCAGCGTGCGTCCCGCGCTCGTCATCAGCGCGCGCAGCAGGTCCCATTCGATCGGCGTCAGATGGACCGGGACACCGGCCCGGGTGAGAACTCGGGCGTCGACGTCGAGGACCAGCTCGCCGATCGCAATATGGGACTCGCCCGGCCGGCCGCTTCCCTGCGAGCGCCGGAGCAGCGCCCGTGCGCGAGCCTGCAGCTCGGAGGTGCTGAAGGGCTTGGTGACGTAGTCGTCGGCGCCGGCATCGAGGAGCGCCACTTTCTCTTCATCGGAGTGGCGGGCGGAGAGGACCAGGATCGGCACCGCCGACCACTTCCGGATTTCGCGGCACACATCGGCGCCGAGCACGTCGGGCAGCCCGAGATCGAGGATGATGAGATCGGGGCGCTCGGCCGCGGCGAGATCTATTCCTTCGGCGCCGGTGGCCGCCTCGAGCACACGGGCGCCGCTGTCCTTGAAGGCGTTGCGGACGACGCGGCGGATCTGTGGCTCGTCATCGATCACGAGCAGCGTCTGCGGCATGGGTCGGCAACCTAGCCTTCGACGGAACGCGGGTCAAATTAGGATCCCATGGCCCCCACCTACTGCGACGTCGCTCCCGGACACGAGTGGCACGGCCCCTATCACGACCTCGAGTACGGCTTTCCGATCGACACCGACGCGGCGCTCTTCGAGCGGCTCGTGCTCGAGATCAATCAGGCCGGACTCTCCTGGCTCACGATCCTCAAGAAGCGCGAGGCCTTCCGCCGGGCCTATGACGGCTTCGATCCCGAGATCGTCGCGCCCTACGGCGCGCGCGACCGGCGCCGGCTGCTCGCCGACGCCGGCATCATCCGCAACAGATTGAAGGTGGACGCCGCGATCGCCAACGCCGCGCGCATCCTGGAGCTGCGCGCCACCCACCGTTCATTCGCCGGCTGGCTCGACGCGCATCATCCCCGCTCGAAGGAGGAGTGGGTCACGCTCTTCAAGCAGACCTTCCGGTTCACCGGCGGCGAAATCGTGGGTTAATTCCTCATGAGCACCGGCTATCTGTCCGGCGCGCATGAGGAGAGCTGTCCGGTCCATCGCCGCATCGCGCGCCTCAAGCCGGCGTGGATGCGTGCGAGGAGCGACTAGACGATGAGGATGCTTCCACGCGCCACCGCGAGCATCTGCGCGGTATCACCGTTGTCGGCAGCGACGAGATCATAGT
>JBDTTA010000067.1:0-12004 GCA_039930845.1 Gemmatimonadales bacterium | reverse complement strand
ACTCTCGCCGGGCCGGTCCGCAGCGGGTCGCCCCATACGAACAGAACACGCAGCACTCGCCCGGCTTTGGCCTGATGAGAGTGGCGCACTCCGGACACGACCAGAAGAAGAGGCATGCGTCGTCCGGCATATGCTCATCAGAGCTCCTGCCGCACGCCGGGCACGTCAGTGTCGCCAAGTCTGGTTTCCCTATGGTCACTTCTTCCGCCACAAACGGCGGCTCAGTAGCCGGTCCGGGCACCATCTGGCGAGGTGCCGCTCGGCGGAATGTCGCCGTTGCTGGAGGTGCGCGCCAGGCGAAGCGCATTGATCGTGACGGCGAGCGATCCGCCCATATCGCCGACGAGCACGGCGACGGCGAGGCTGACGACGCCCGCGACGGCCCCAACAGCCAGCAGCAGCTTGGCGGTAAGTGCAAGGCCGATGTTGAATCGGATCATCCGCCGTGCCCTCCGAGCCAGGTGTACGGCATAGGGCAGCTTGTTCAGGTCGTCACCCATGAGCGCAATGTCGGCCGTTTCGATCGTTGCGGGGGAACCGGCCGCTCCCATGGCGAGCCCGACGGTCGCACTGGCAAGCGCAGGTGCGTCGTTCACCCCGTCGCCCAGCATGCCCACCGTGCCGTACAGCTGCCTCAGTTCCCGCACGGCTTCAACTTTCCCCGCCGGAAGCAAGCGCCACCGCACCTCGTCGACCCCGGTGGCCCGGGCCACGGCCTGAGCGTTGGCGACGGCATCACCGGTGAGCATGATGATGGGACGGATACCAAGCATGTGGAGGCGGGAGACGGTTTCTGCGGCTCCGGCGCGTAGCTCATCACGGAGCGTGATTTTCGCCGACCTCCCGTCCCCGGTGCTCGCGTAGACAGCGATCATCCCCGGCTCCGGGCTGCCCCAGTGTTCGGCGACGCTGTCTCCAACGAGCTCATCGGTCCCCACCGTGACGTCGATGTCCCGGATACAGCCGCGAACACCCTGGCCGGGAATCGAAGTGAAGGATGTGACACTGGCGTCAGCGGCTACTCCGAGCCGGTGCCCGTACCGGACGATGGCCTCGCCGACGGGATGCTCCGACCTGCTTTCAAGAGTAACGATGGCGTGTAGGAGCCACTTTGGATCGATACCGTCCGCCGTAAATCCGGTGACCTCCAACTGCCCCGTCGTCAAGGTGCCCGTCTTGTCGATCGCCAGGGCCTTGATCGCGCCAAGGGCTTCGAGGTGATCGCCGCCTTTGATCAGCACACCGTTGCGGGCCGCGCTGGTCAGCGCGCTCACGACCGTCACCGGCGTAGCGATGACCAGGGCGCAGGGGCAGGCGATCACCAGGAGCGTGATGCCGCGGACAAACCAGTCGAGGGCGGAGCCGAAGCCGAGGAATGGCGGGACAAACATGACCAGCACGGCGAGCGCGGTGACGATCGGCGTGTAGACTCGTGCGAACCGCTTCACGAACATCTCGGACGGTGCGCGACGAGTCTCCGCCTGCCGAATGAGCTCCCCGATCCGCGCAAGCGTACTGTGCGCGGCATCGGCGGTCACGATGACTTCAAGCGCCCCGTCCGTGTTGAGCGTGCCCGCGAAAACCGGATCGCCAGTCTTCTTAGGCCGAGGCAGGGCCTCCCCTGTGATCGTGGCCTCGTTGACCGCCGACGCTCCGGCCGCGACTCTCCCATCGACCGGGATACGATCTCCGGGGCGGATCCGCAGGAGATCATCCGGCCGAAGGTCGGCGGCCAGCACCGTCTCCACCACACCGCTGGCGCTTACCCGATTGGCCGTCTCCGGGGCCAGCTCGAGGAGACGGGCGATCGACCGCCGCCCGCGGGCGACGGCGTAGCGCTCCAGCAGCTCCGCCAGGGAGAAGAGAAAGGCGAGAGTGGCGGCCTCGAAGGCCTCGCCGATGAGGAGCGCGGCGACGAGGGCGGCCGACATCAGAAAGTTCATGTCGAGCCGAAGAGACTTGGCCGCCCGAACCCCGGCGCCGAAGAAGTTGGCGCCTCCGGCAATGGCGGCGGCCGCATACAGGAGCCCAGCCGTATCCACACGAATCGCCAGCCAGCCCGCGTGGTCCGGTGTTCCGGCTAGTCTGCTGACCATCAGGCCTATGGCCCACAGTATCCCGGCGAGGTAGGTACGCCGAGCGAAGGCGGATCGCCAGGCGGAAGGGGGCCCGGTACGCATCAGATCACGTGCGCGGGCGCGAGGCCGCAGGGGGGCGCGTCACCCCCGCGTTCCATCTGAAGCGTGGCGTGCTCGATGCCGAAGCGGTCGTGCAGCTCCCGACACGCCCGAGTGAGCAATGCATCCTCATTTTCAGCATCCGGTTTCACAAGGTGCGCTGTCAGCGCGACGTCGGTCGTGCTCATGCCCCAGATATGCAAGTCGTGCACTTCGGCGACGCCGGGAAGGCCAACGAGATACTCCTGGACGGCTCCAGGATCAATGCCTTCGGGGACGGCATCGAGCGCCAGGTTCACCGAGTCGCGCAACAGCCCCCACGTGCCGATGAGAATGACGACCACGATGAGGAGACTGATCATCGGGTCGAGCCACAGCCACCCTGTTGCGGCGATCGCGAGGCCCGCCAGGATGACCCCGGCGGACACCCCCGCGTCCGCCGCCATGTGGAGGAAGGCCCCCTTGATGTTGAGATCGTGTTTCTGGCCGGCCATGAAGAGCAAGGCTGTCGCGGTGTTGATGACCACGCCGACCGCTGCCACCCAGATGACGGTGGATGCGCTGACCGGGGCGGGACGGGACAGGCGTTGAATTGCTTCCCACGCGATGGCGCCCACGGCGATCAGAAGCAGCACGGCGTTCGCCAGCGCCGCCAGCACCGACGAGCGTCTGAGGCCGTAGGTGCGGCGCGCGGTCGGGAGGCGGCGGGCGAGGACCGCCGCTCCCCACGCGAGCGCGAGCCCGAGGACGTCGCTCAGGTTGTGGCCGGCGTCGGCGACCAGTGCCAGTGAATTCGCTCGGAGGCCATACACCGCTTCGACGGCCACGAACGCGAGATTCAGGCACACACCGATAGCAAACGCGCGTCCGTGTGACACCTGCCCATGACCGTGATCGTGTGCCATTTCGAGTCCGCGTTCAGTGGGTGGTCGATTACAGGGCGTTCTCGTCGGTGCCCAGGTTACGGATGCGGATCGCCCGCGCGATCGGCCACAGAAAGACCTTGCCATCCCCCCCGCGGCCGGTGTGCGCTGTACCCGCGATCATATCGGCGACGGCGTCCGCCAGTTCCCGGCCCGCCACCGCCACCTCGAGCCGAATCTTGGGCTTGAAGTCGGTGAGGTTGGCGTCGGGCCGGCGGACCGCGTGCTCGGCGGTGTCCTCCTCCTCCAGGCCGAGCTTCTCGTGGCCGAACCCCCGGCAATCGCTCACCGTCATGCCGCCGAAGCCAGGAACCTGCTCCAACGCCCGCGTTACCGCGTCAAGCTTGAATGGCTGAATGATCGCCTCGACTATCCACAGCTCTGTGGTCATCCTGCCCTCGGTGAGAGAGATTGCCGCCTGCAGCTCACTCCGCCGCGGCCCCTTCGAACCAGCCGTACAACGTGGGTAGCAGGAGGAGCGTCAGCGCGGTCGAGCTGAGCAGCCCACCCACCACGACTGCAGCGAGGGGACGCTGGACCTCTGACCCTGCGCCGCTCGAGAACAGCAGCGGCAAGAGCCCGAGAATGGCGACCGTTGCCGTCATGAGCACTGGACGGAGTCGGAGCTCCGTCCCCCGCAACACCGCCTCGCGGAGGTCCAGCCCCTCCTGCCGGAGGGAGTTGATGTAGCTGACGAGCACGACTCCGTTGAGCACGGCTACCCCGAACAGGGCGATGAACCCTACCGACGCCGGTACCGACAGGTATTGCCGTGACACGGCCAGCCCGAGAATGCCCCCGATCATGGCGAAGGGCACGTTCAGGATGATGAGCGCCGCCTGCTTCAGCGAGTTGAAGCTCGAGAACAGGAGCAGGAAGATGAGGCCGATGGTGATCGGCACGATGATAGCCAGCCGCCTCATGGCGCGCTGCTGGTTCTCAAACTGCCCGCCCCACTTGATCAGATACCCCGCCGGGAGCGTGACCCGTGCGGCGATCCGCTGCTGCGCCTCTGCCACGAAACCGCCCATATCGCGCCCGCGAACGTTGAGTTGAATCACGATGCGGCGCTGGCCATTGTCGTGGCTGATCTGCTTGGGGCCCGTGACCGTCCGGATGCTGGCGAGTTGAGCAAGGGGGACCCGGGCCGGGGCATTCGGCGACGGGATCAGGAGGTTGCCGATAGCGTCGACATCCCGCCGATACGGCTCCTGCAGCCGCACGTTGACGTCGAAACGACGGATGCCCTCGAACACCTGCCCGGCCGATTCCCCACCGATGGCCACCTCGATCGCCTCCTGCACGTCCTCCACATTGATCCCGTATCGGGCGATGGCGGTGCGGTTGATCCGGATCTGGAGCTGCGGCTGTCCGGTGACCTGCTCCGTCTGCACGTCGGCGGCGCCGCGGATACCCGACACCAGCCGCTGGATCTCGTCCGATTTCTGGACGAGCTGGTCCAGATCGTCCCCGAACAGCTGAATGGCGAGCTGTGCCTTGACGCCGCTCAGGAGCTCGTCAACCCGGTTGGCAATCGGCTGGGAAAAGTTGAGCGCCACGCCGGGCACGGGACTCAGGGCGCGTTCCATAGCTTCCACCAACTCGGCCTTGCTGCTCCCGGTCCTCGACTCCTTGGGCGGCTTGAGGGTGACGATCGCCTCGATGTTGTTGACCGGCTCCGGGTCGCCACCCGCCTCGGCGCGACCGATCTTGGAGACGACATCGGCCACCTCGGGAAAGGTCTTCACGATTTTCTCGATCTGGGTGCCGACGCGGATCGCCTCATCGAGACCCGCGGACGGTGCGAGGGTAACCCGGTACAGGATGGAGCCTTCCTCCAGCACTGGCACGAACTCCGTCCCGAGGAAGGGAACGAGCCCCAAGCTGAGGCCGAGCGCCGCGATGGCCCCCATCAGCGTCGTCTTCCGGTTGGCGAGCGACCAGCGCAGCATGGGGAGATACGGCCGCTTGACCACCCGCATGATCCAGGTGTCCTTCTCGCTTCCACCCTTGAGAAAGAAGGAGCAGAGCACGGGGATGACCGTCAGCGAGAAGATCAGCGAGCCCAGCATCGCGAAGCTGATCGCGAAGGCCATCGGCCGGAACATCTTGCCCTCGACGCCCTGCAGCGTGAACAGGGGCAGGAAAACGATGATGATAATCCCGATGGCAAAGACGATGGGCCGCCCGACTTCACGCGCCGAGCGGAGGATGATGTGGAGCTGCGACTCGTGGAACCCGCTCCCGCCGGCCCCCTCCCGCATGTGGGCCTCCTCCGACAGGTGCCGGTAGACGTTCTCCACCATCACGACCCCACCGTCCACCATCATGCCGATGGCGATCGCGAGGCCGCCAAGGCTCATGAGGTTCGCGCTCAGCCCCGAGTACAGCATGAAGGCGAACGCGAGGAGGAGCGAGAGAGGTAGCATCGCCGTGACGATGAGCGCGCTCCGCACATTGCCAAGGAACAGAAACAGGATGACGATGATGAGGACCGCGCCTTCAAGCAGTGCCTCCGTGACCGTGCCGACGGCCCGCTCCACCAGCTCGGACTGATCGTAGTAGGGCATCACGCGTACGCCCGCGGGGAGCGACGCATTGACCTCGGTGACCCGTTCCTTGACGGCCTCGATGACCTTGGAGGTGTTCTCGTAGATCCGCTTCAGGACGATACCGCTCACCACCTCGCCCCGGCCGTTCATCGTGACGGCACCGCGCCGCACCTCCGGTCCGATGCCGACCCGGGCCACGTTGCGAACGTAGACCGGCGTGCCGCCCCGGCTGGTCACGATGATGCTTCCGAGGTCCTGGATCGTCTCCGCGAGCCCGATGCCGCGGATCAGATACTCCTCGGGTCCCCGGACAATGTAGCCGCCGCCGACATTCCGGTTGTTGGCGCCCACGGCGTCGCGCACCTGGCGGAGGGTCACGCCGTACTGGAGCAGGGCTCGTGGGTCTACCTGAATCTGGTACTGCTTGACGTCGCCGCCGAAGGAGAGCACCTCGGTGACGCCCGGCACGGTGCGCAGGTTGTACTTCACGATCCAGTCCTGGGTCGTCCGCAGCTCGATCGGGTCCTTGCCAGCGCTCTGCATTACGTACTGGTACACCTGGCCGAGGCCGGTGGTGATCGGGCCGAGACGGGGCTCGCCCAGGCCGGGAGGAATCTCGTCCCGCGCCTGCTGCAGCTTTTCCAGCGTGAGCTGCCTGGCGAAGTAGATATCGACGTCGTCGTTGAAATACACCGACACTTGGCTGATGCCGAAGGCCGAGAGCGATTTGGTGTTGGCGACACCCGGCAGGCCGTTCATGGCTACTTCGACCGGGTAGGTGATCAGCTTCTCGACCTCTTCCGGGGCCAGCCCCGGGGTTTCGGTGACGACCTGGACCAGGACCGGTGATACATCCGGGAACGCGTCGATGGGAAGTCGCGACAGGGAGAAGGCACCGCCGCCCAGCACGCCGACGGCGAGCAGGGCAATGAGCAGCCGGTTCCGGAGCGAAAATTCGATCAGACGATCAATCACGCTCTCACTCCGCTTCCCCGAAGCTGGCCTTCGTCAGTTCGGCCTTCAGCTGGAAGGCCCCCTTCACGGCGATGCGCTCCCCTCGTTTGAGCCCATCGCGGACTGCCACCAACCCCGGTGCCGTTGGGGCGCCCAATGACACAGCGCGTGCGGTATAGCGCCCAGGGATCGAGTCGGCCACGAAGACAGTTGGCTGGCCGTTGACATCCTGGACGGCAAGCTCGGGCACCACGAGGGTGCCGGTTCCTGACGCCTTACGCGGAGTGGCGATACGGACCTGGGCGAACATCCCTGGCCGGAGCCGCTGGGTCTCGTTCTCGACCTGCACCCGGACCTTGATCGTCCTGCTGATGCTGTCGACGATCCCGCCGGCGAATGTGACCTTCCCGGGAAACGTGTCGTTCGGCAGGGAACTCGGCATGACCTGCGCCGCGGCTCCGTTCTGCACCCGGCCGTAATCGGTCTCGTAGAGGTCCACAGTGATCCAGACGTGCCGGAGATCGGCCACGGTGAAGAGGTCGGTCTCGGGACCGATGATCTGCCCCGGATTGGCATGCCGCTCAACCACCACGCCTCCGATGGGCGATGCCAGGCCGAATGTCCCTCCCTCAGCCTTGGCGGCACCGAGCGCGCGGAGCTTCGCCAGCGTGCCTTTGAGGTCCGCCTCCGCGGTGCGGTAGGCGTTTTCGGCCTCGAGCATTTCCTTCTGCGAGGAGATCGATTGCTCATAGAGCCGCTTCTCCCGCTCGTAATTGCGCCGCGCCACTTCCACGGCGGCCTCGGCCCGCTCCCGCTCTCCTTCGGTCTGCCCCACCTCAGGACTCTCGACCATCGCCAGGATCTCGCCCGCTCGTACCCGCCGGCCGAGATCGGTGCGCACGGCGACGACCCGGCCCTCCGCCCGTGACGCGATCGTGGAGACGTGGTTGCCGTCATAGGTGATGGTTCCGTTTGCGACCAGGCCGCCGCCGGTATCCGGCGTCACGGTGGCGAGCTCGATGTCCGCCAGCCGCTGCGCCGCCGAGTCCAGCGTCACGGTGCTGTCACCAGGTACCCGGCCAGGTTCGGTGGTTGCCGCGCTCGCAGAGCCGCCGGAGCCGGCAGGCGGGCTCGGAGCGTCCCGGGAGCAGGCCCCGGCGGCCGTGCTGCCCAGGATGAGTGCGGCCGCCATGAGCGAGAGTCGGATAGGGCTGGTCATCGCGGTGTCTCCGTCACGTCGGCGGGCAGGCTTTCCCCGGTGGTCTCGTTCAGGTCGGCCAGCGACTCCCACGCCGCCAGCCAGGCAGTCCAGTACTCCAGCTCGGCGTCGATCACCTGATTGCGGATGAGCAGCAGCTCCGGGAGGCCGACCTTCCCTTCGCGGTAGGCGGTTTCGAGCAGCCGCCGGTTCTCCCGGGCCGAGGGAAGCACCGCGGTCTCGAGCACCTGGAGCTCTTCCGTGGCGCTGCGATGAGCAGAGACCGAGCGTGCCACTTCGATGCGGATGCGCGCCGCGACGCCAGCACGCTCCAGCTGCGCCTGGCGCGCGAGGGCACGCTGGGCCTGCACCGTCCCCCGGTTGCGGTTGAAGAAGGGCACGCTGACGCCCAGCCCCGGGCGCCAGGCCTGCTCGGTGCCGGCGGCGTTCCGCTCGCTCATGACGCGGAGACTCAGGTTCGGCAGGCCCTCCCGGGCGGCGGCCGAGGCCTGCGCGGCCGCCTGCTGTGAGGCCGCCTCCCGCTCGGCCAGGTCGGGCCGGCGGGCGAGCGCCACCGCCGTCAGCGAGTCCTGATTCAGTGAGAGCAGCTCGCGCTGCCCGAGGGCGCCCGCTACCGTGTCGCGCGGTGCGCCGCTGTCGATGACCGGGACGATGGTCCTGCCGATCGGAATCCCAAGGAGGCGGGCGAGATCGGCGGCCATCCGCTCACGTTCGCGGCGGGAGGCCAAGGCCCGCGCGCGGGACCGCCCTAACTCGACCGTGGCCAGATTGTATTCCAGCCGGCTCACCTCGCCGGCTTCGAGCTGCCGCGCGACAACATCGGAGAGCCGCTGGTTGAGATCGAGCACCTCCCCCGCCAAGTCGGTCCGCCGGCTGGCCGACACGAGACGGTAGAAGACGCGATCCGTCTCCCCGAGCGTGAGCCGTGCGACGTTGCCGACGCCCGCAGTCGCGCGGCGAATGCCCGCCCGGCCCGCGGCCCGGCGCGCACCCCGCTGCCCGAACACTTCCACCTCCTGCGCAATTACGGCTTCGGGACCATTGTTGCTCGCGGCGCCCCCGAAGAACTCGACCGTGGGGTTGGAGCGCAGAAGTACGCTGGCCTGGCGGAAGTCACCTCGGGCGATGTCGATGTCGAGTCTCGCGGCGGTGAGGTCGGGGTTAGCACGCATGGCGAGGGTGCGCACCTCCGACAGCGTGAGGCGCACGGTATCGGCGATCGCTTGGCCACAGAGCATCGAGGGTGAGCCGGCCAGGGCCAGCGTTATGCCGACCGCTGCGCACGTCTGGCAGCGTCGCGATCGGGGCGAGTTCGGATGGGACGAAGACAACGGGCGCGACATGAGCTCCCCGAAGATCCAGTCTCTCGCGGGAATACGTGCCCGGGCCGGGCAAGGCTCCGTACGCGAGATGCAGTTACACTGATGATTGTGTGATCGGGATGTCAGCGAAGCTGGCGCGAAGGCTCGGCGGCCTTCGATGACTTCGCAGGAGAGCTACGCGATGGGCGGGCGGGTGTGGGGCGTGACTGTGAAGCTGGACCTGCTCGACAGTGGAGAGACGAGTGTGACTAGGGATTCGGTGGAACTCATGTCGATCACAGCGGCGACCGCAACGCCTTCACCATGCGCATGCGTGCAGTGATCGACGTGGTGGGAATGGACGGGGCCGGAATGAGGGGACTGTGCGCCGATGTTATTGCCGCACAGGACGCTTGAGCAGCTTGAAGCAGCGTGGCTTACTATCGACGAGGCATCGCCGTCGTGCACGTCGGGGATGAGCATTTCGTGGGACGCGAGCAGGAGACAGAGGGCGGTCAGGACCGCGGCGAATCGCCGCGCCCACGTCTCTCCACCTGTCGCTGGTCTCTGTGCGTGCATGCGCGTGCCTCTCATTGGCTGCGGGTCCGCAATACGTCTCGCGTCAGTGTCGACGCCGGCCAGTCCCGGTGGGATGGTAATTGTACATGAAGCATCTCACAAGTTGAATGCTGAGCCAACTTCAACTCTCCTAGCGCTGAAAGCCGCGATGCGACGATCCTACCGGTGGGGCCTAGTCTGCGCGATCGCCGTCGGTGCGTGTCGCCGCGAGGCGCCCTTAGGCTCGATAGTCCACTTCCTCGTCCATGACCGACACGATGGCCGGGGCAAAGACACCGGAGCGCCCCGCCCGGGGTCGCGCGGCTCTCCTCTGTAGAGATACGCGCCGTCGCTCTGTACGTTTGACTCGCAGGACATACCACTCACTCGGGGAGCAGTCGGTGAACGAAACTCCGGAGTCAGTTGTCACCGTGGTGCTGTAGGCCTCGTACCGGCCCTTGCGGCGGTAGCTGACGGGGAGCTGTGTCCATTCGTATCGCTAGCCGGCGCTCGCATCTCAGACCCAAGCGTCCAGGCCCCTGACTGCCCATGTGTCGGGACGGGTCAGCGTCGGGTGCGCAACGCTGGATCATGGGTCTGAGCCGTGCCGTGCACAGGCGAGCTGCCGCGCTCCCCCGATTCGGCGGTCGCGTGCGAACCGTCCATGGACAGTACCGTCTGGCCCTTGGCTGGAGGTCTTAGTTTCGGGCCCGACCGGCAGCGACCCGCGGGGGTCGGAGTCGCTTGACAGGTACTCTCGGCAGACCTAATTTTATGAACAATAAAAGACCTGCGCCCCCATCGCACACCCTACCTCGCAGAGCCTCTCAGATCGCTTCTTACTTCCCTCCGCGCGCTGAACTTCATCACCCAACGATGCCTCCCCCCTTTCCACTCATGCCGTCGCGCGGTGTCTACTACTGCCCCGTCCCTGCGCACAGGAGTGCTTGCCGGCCGAGCGTACGACGTCACGATGCTAGAATCGCGGGCACGACCCGCGTGGTGACATCTCGCCCCACACCTTTTCTCAAGGAGAAGACTGCCCGTGAACAGGTACTTGAAGTTCGGCGCCATGATCGCGACGTCTACCGTGGTCATGCTGGGATTGATGTATCTGAACACCCTCCAACTGGATCACGTCTACTTCAGCGAGACTCGCGCCTATATGGCGCTCGTGATGGGGGCGACCATGGCCATCATCATGCTGGGGTTCATGCTCGACATGTACCCTAGCCGGCGAGCAAACCTCGGGATTGTCGCCGGGAGCGCCGTCGTCTTTGCCGTCGCGCTCTGGCTCGTGCGGAGCCAGGATACCGTGGAGGACGTTTCCTACATGAAGGCAATGATACCCCACCATTCGATCGCGATTCTGACCAGCACGCGTGCCCACATATCGGATCCCCGGGTCCGGAAGCTGGCCGACGGGATCATCGAGTCCCAGCGCAGGGAAATTGCCGAGATGAAGGCGCTGATCACGGATCTCGCGCGCAAGCAGTAGGCGCCGAAGGTCGGTCAGGACGTATCGGTACGGGGTCGCAGCCCAGCCAGCGTCACCCCGACGAGCCGACGAGCCGACGAGCCGCGGCTTTTGACCCCAGGCCTCCGGCGACAGCGGTCGAACCGTAGGCGTTGGCCCGCGGCACCGATCTGGGGTCGGACGAATCGGAGAACCTCATGGCAGCAGCCGCGCCGCCGTAAACGGGGTCAGCAGCAGCTCCGCTCCGATCCCGATGGCCAGCACGCCCAGGGCGGCCATGACGGAGGCTGCCCCGGCAAGCGACGGTCGCGCGGCCCCGTCGGGCGGCCCGGGCTCGAAGTACATCGGTCCGATGACCCGCGCGTAGTAGGCGAGCGACACGACGGTGTTCACCAGCGCGAGCACGGCCAGCCAGGTGTACCCGGCGCCGATCGTCGCCCCGAACAGCAGGAGCTTGGCCGTGAACCCCGCCAGCGGCGGTATGCCCACCAGCGACAGGAAGCTCACCACCACGACGAGCCCGAGCACGGGATGGCTCCGCCCCAGTCCGGCGTACGCCGCCCGTTCGGTCCGGCCGAGCAGGGTCACGACGACCCCGAACGCGGCGAGGTTCGCCAGCGCGTACGCCACCAGGAAGAACAGCAGGGCGGGGACGGCCAGCCCACTCCGCCCGAGCGCCACCACAGCCATGAGCCCATAGCCGGTCTGCGACACGGCGGACCAGCCAAGCAGCCGCCGCACGTCCTCCTGCCTGAGCGCCACCACGTTGCCGAGCGTCATGGTAACCGCGGCCAGGATGGCCGCGAGCAGCCGCCAGTCGAGCCGGCTCTCCGGCAGCACCGC
>JBDTTA010000066.1:0-12012 GCA_039930845.1 Gemmatimonadales bacterium | reverse complement strand
CCTTGAAACGGTACTCCTCGTAGAAGCCACTTCCGTCGGGCTGTCGGCCCACCCAATGGCCTTCAAGCCAGGCCAGCGACTTGAATTCCTCCCGGTTCACGGCTGCCGGCTGCCCGATATCGCGGGCGCTCCCGTCACGGCATGCGGTGAGCGCCACCAGCACCAGTACGACTCCTCTTGCTCGTCCCATCGATTCGTTGACTCCGTGTGTGAGAATCACCCTTCGCGCTGCACCGTCCGCGGTCACTTCCTGGTGCTCAAGACGGCCGGGGTCGGCCCATCGTGAGACTATGCCTTAGATAGCACGTATTAATACCTTGACATTACAGCAGATACGACACTTAACTAAAGTACATTCAAGGCGGACATTCGCGGCGAAATCGTTCCAGAATGTCGAGCCGGTTCTCCATCGCCCCCGATTGCGCGGCAATACGCCATGCGAACTCGCGACGAGTCTCGGCACCATCCGCCCCCTGCCCTACCGCGAGCCGCCACTGCGCACAGTAGGCCGGCAGCTCAGCGTCGATGATCGCGCGGGCCGAGCGAAGGCTCGAGATGAACGCCTCACACGTGGGGAAGGCCGCGGCCTGACGCCGGTGGACCGCCTCGTGGCCCTCGAGCTGGACGAGGAGCAGCGAGTCGCGCACGTCGGCGCGCGTCACCGTCACCGTGCGCCCCGCATCGCAACGGGTGAGGCTCAGGAAATCATCGGAGGTCGCCGGACGCTGAGCCTGTGCGCCCAGGGGCCACACCATCAGGCTCAGCAGCAGGAGCGGTCGCATCATCGGAGCAGCCGGGTGAGGACGCGGTCGAGCGCTGACGCGAAGGCTTGTCTGGCCCTCGCGTCGTAGGGAGGAGGACCGCCGGTGATGCCTCCGGCCGAACGGACCTGATCCATGAAATCACGTATGGACAGGCGCTCCCCGATGGTCTCGGGAGTGTGCTCCTCGCCTCGCGGGTCGAGCACGGCGACTCCCTTCGGCACCAGGAGCGCCGCAAGCGGGACGTCCTGGGTGACCACCAGGTCCCCGGCCTGGGCGTGCGCCTCGATGTACTTGTCGGCGACGTCGGCGCCGCCATCCACCCAGACCGCGGTCACGTGAGGATTGCCGGGCGGCGGCTGCAGTCGTTGGTTGGCGACGAGAATGGCCGCCGCTTCCAGGCGCTTCGCGGCGCGGAAGATCAACTCCTTTACCTCGCGGGGCGCCGCATCGGCGTCGATCCAGATCTTCAACCTCGTCTCCGTGCGGGGCTAGTCGCCGCAGCTACGTTCGGCGAGGTCCCAAAGCCTGCCGGCGTCGCCGTCATCGAGTGCCTGTGGGGAGGGCGCCACTTCGCGGAACCGGTTGAAGTAGCGTCCGCTGACGCCGGCCATTTCCGGATCGGCGGCCAGGCGAACCACCGGTGCCGCCCCTTTGGCAGGCGACGCCATGATGAAACCGATGACGAATTGGGCGACTTTCGGTGTAGCACGCCAGATGCCGGTGGCGACCGCCCCTGGGTGCACGGCCGTGACGGTGATGCCCGGCTTGCGCCGCGCCAGCTCCCGCGTGAAAAGGATTTGAGCCAGCTTGGACTGCGCATACGCCTTGAATGCGCCGTAGTCATGCTCGTGTGTGAGGTCGTCCCAGGCAATGCGTCCCACCCGATGTCCTTCCGAGCTGACGTTGACCACGCGGGGCAAGGGGGCACGTTCGAGCGCCGGCAACAGCGACCGGGTCAGGAGAAATCCGCCAAGGAAGTTGATGGCCCACGTCATCTCGAAGCCGTCGGCGCTCATCGTCCTCTTCTTGAGTGCAACACCCGCGTTGTTGACCAGCACGTCGAGCGAGCGGTGCGCGGCGTTGAACTGCTGCGCCGCGCGGCGCACGGACTCGAGCGAGCCCATGTCCGCCGGCAGAAACTCGCTCGACACCCCTGCCCTGGCCAACGCCTCCACCGCCGCCGGCCCGCGCGGGTTGTCTCTGGCCAGGACCACGACGTGTGCGCCGCGAAGGCCGAGCGCCATGGCGGTCTCGAAACCGATTCCGCCGGCCGCGCCGGTGACGAGCGCGGTCTTTCCCGTCATCTTGCTGCCGCCGGAAGCATCGCCATGCACTCGAGCTCGAGCCGGCCACCGAGGGCGAGTCCGGTGGTACCGAACGCACTCCGGGCCGGTTTGTGGTTTTCGAAGAACGTCACATACACCTCGTTCATCGCCGCCCACTCCCCGATGTCGGCGAGCATGACGGTGCACTTGACCACGACCGGGGCACGTTCGCCGCACATCCACCGAGCAGCAACACCATCATCGACCTGAGCGAGTCCCGCATGCTGGGCATAGTGTCTCCTGATGGCTGATGCGAGATAGAGGACGGCGTGGTGGTCGCTCAGGGCGGGGGATGGGCTGCCGCATGGTGGTCCCGGCGCTGGAAGGCGAGGAAGTCGTGAATGGCCTCCACCGCCTCCGCCGACGCGGTGAGCAGCCGCAGCGCCGCTCCCCGCGGCAAATCTTCGACCGTGTAGAAAATGTCGGCGCGCCGGGCCGCCATGACCGCGGTCCCCGGGACATCACGAGCGTGCACGAAGCCCGGAAGTCGAAAGTCTCCCGAGGCGAAGCTCTTCGCAATCTGTCGCATGTGGTGCCGGATCTGGTCGATGCCGGCGCTGTCGGCCCCATCTCGCTGAAGCTCGATGCGGCCCCCGTCGGGTAGCGATTCGAAGATGTGCGTCGAGGTGTACTGATCCACACCCATCGCCACCTGTCCGCGGGATTGCACACCGGGGAATCGATCAGCGCCGGGCCGGCAGGCGGTCAGGACTATCGCCGCTGCCGACAGGAGCCTCATGCGCGGGGGCAATGGTCCGTCCACCACTCTCGGGCGCGCTCGTCCGTCCACTCGTTCGCGACGTCCACCTCCGCCAGGCATTTCCACAACGCCCGCGCCGACTGCAGCCGCCCGGCGGGGTCCTTGGCAAGACACGACAGCACGACCCGCTCGAGGCCCGCGGGAATCGGCAGTGCCGTCCGTGCGGACGGTGGCGTCGGCGGGGTCTGCACGTGCTGCAACACCAGCCCCATCGCGGTATCCGACGCGAACACGAGCTGTCCCGTCAGCATCCAGTAGGCGACACACCCGGTTGCGTAGATGTCGGCGCGGCCGTCGATCCGTGATTCGCCGAGCGCCTGCTCCGGCGCGATGAAGGCCGGCGTGCCCTGGACCACATTCTCCCGCGTGAGCGCCGGCGAAGCCTCCCCGGTATCACCGTGGGCCTTGACCAGGCCGAAGTCGAGCACCTTCACGAAATCGTAATCCTCCCCGTACCGGCAGAGAAAGATGTTCGCCGGCTTGATGTCCCGGTGGACCAGCCCGCAGGATTCCGCCTCGGAGAGGGAATGACAGACCTGCCGGAGCAGGTAGACCACCCGCTCCGCGGGGAGTGGGCCAAACCGACGCACGAGGGAATCGTCGTCGAGTCCGTCGAGCAGCTCCATGACGTAGTAGAAGGCCCCCTGCTCGGACACGCCGAAGTCGAAGAGCTCCACGGTGTGCGGCGAACGCAGCCGGGCAGTCACCTGCGCTTCCCGCTCGAACCGCCGTATCGATTGTTCGGGAATCAGCGCGCCCTCGCCGGCGACAAGCGAAGGACGGATGAGCTTGATGGCGGCGGGCCGGGCGAGCATCCGGTGCCGGGCCCGCCACACCTCGCCCATCCCGCCCTGCCCCAGCAGCTCCTCCAGCTGGTAGCTCCCCAACTCTCTCGCCGCGGCCACTTCGCGTCCCAGTCCGTAAATCACGCGAGCGCCCAGGTACGCGAACCCGACGGCGATCGCCGGACCGACGATGGCGCGGAAGTAGTCGTCGCCGTCGGCGTGCACCTTGCCGAGCAGATCGAGCAGCAGGAGCGCCAGCGGGGACATGCTGGCGGCAACGATGGCCGCCGTGAGCATGCGTCGCGGTGCGCCCGGCATGATGAGGGGGAAAAGCCCGACGATCATCGGGACCAGCGTCAGCGGGGGGATGGATCCCTTGCCCAGGTACCACTGCCACATGGTAGTGAATGACGCCATGAAGCAGATGACAACCTGGTAACACAGGCCCAGTGTGAGCAGTCGAGCCGGAGAGGAATGGCCCTCACGCGCGGCCCACCAGAGCGCGGCGGACGCGATGGCGGCCGAGAGATCCGCCAGGGCGAATCCCCGATTGCCGAAGATGACGGGAATGCCGGCGACGGCGCCGGCGACCCAGGCAAGGACGTAGAGGAGTGGCTCGAACCCGAAGATGATGAACAGCAGAAGGGCGAGGAGGCGGACGCGTCTCCGCACCTGTTCGAGCAGATCGGGGGGAAGAGTCGACGATCTCCGCGGTGCCGACGGGGAGTCGGGAGCGAGGAGGGTGACATGCTCATGCATGCCGCAGTTCCCGCACCGGCAGGCTCACTCCCCCGACGGCGGTTCCACTGCTTCGGTCTCCTGGGCCCGCACGTCCTCCGGCGGATTCGCCGCCCGCTCGTGCCTGCGTTGGAGCTTCTCCTCCTTCTTCTTCTGCTTGTTCAATTCCTTCTGACGCTTCTCGTGACCGTAATTGCGTTTTGGCAACGGGAGACTCCGAGAGGGTATGCCACAAGGTAGCCGGACGCACATCGCAACGCCCAGCGCTACAGACGCTCCGCGATCGTCAGGCGGCGGTCAGCCATCCTTCATCGCGCGCGATCGCCCGAAAATCGGCGGCCGCGGCCCTCCAGTCGAACGCCGGAATGCGCATCGTCCAGCCGAACTCGAGGGAACGAAGCAGCCCTTCGCTGAGGAGCCCGCAGCGGCGACCGGGGGACCCATGTCTGTACTGCTCGAATGGGATGACGAGACGGCACTCGAGGCGGCGCTGGTCCCGGTCATAGCGCTTGACCTCGGGATGGCCTCGCCGCGCACCCGGGGGAAAAATGATCGGGGTGAACGACCAGACGTCCACTCCGATACCGTAGTCGCCGAGCCGGGCGTTCACGGCGCGTTCGATGATCTGCGTGGCGGCCCGGTGAGCCTCGCCGATGTCCGCGTGAACGTCCCCGTCGATCAGAAGTCGCACCGCGAGGGTCAGGCCGCGGTGGCCTGCGGCATGGGTCCCAGCGTGCCCTGTTTCATGCCCTGTGCGGCCCATTTGAGGAGCTCACAGACCCGACGGCGCACCTGCGGCTCCTCGAGGGCGGCGTAGGGCAGCTGGGACCACGACCCGGCCGTCCTGGCGCTCTTGAGACCCTTCTGCTTCAACTTCTGCCCCACAGGCAACACCACGTTCAGCGCATCGAGCAGCCGTTGCTGCTCGACCTGTGCGCCGAGGGCCAGCCCCCGCATCCGGCCGAACGGGATGTCCCACACGCCCTTGGTCTGCTGGAGGGTGAGCAGCGGCTCCCCGAGCCTCCCCTTCTGGTAGGCGGTCGCCGGCACCACCAGATACTCGACGACGCCACCGCCTTCGCGACGGCTGTGTCGAAATCGCAAACCGGTCGCCACCGCCCATTTCACCAGCGCCTGGGCCACGGCGCGGTCGGTGTCGGATGCCAGACCGGAGAGGAAGGACGCCGAGGGCTGCTCGTGCAGCTCGGTCGAGTGAAACGAGATCGGTCGCGCAGACGCCATTCAAGCCTCTTGAGAGGGGACTTCGAATCTTACCTCCGGAAGCCGACCTGTGCATCGGCCTTGACGGCCTCGACCTGTTCGCGGAGCACCCGAAGGGCAAGATCGATGGTCCGGCGGTGGGTCCGGAACACCACCGCCGCCAGCCGGAGGGTGAATCGACCGTCGAGCATCGTCGAGGAGAGGAACACCCGCCCATCCCGTCGCAGGCCCTCGACGAGCGCCTGATTGAATCGATTGGCCTCCTCCAGCGTGGCGCCGAGAGGTACCCAGCGATAGGTGACGATCGACAGGTCCGGCGGCGGCCCGACCTCAAACCCGAGGCTCTCGATTCGACGATGGAAGTATCTCGCCAGCAGCAGCTTCTCTTCCAGCGCCGCGCGGAACGGCCTGGTGCCGAGCAGAATCAGCGGCAGCCACATGCGGAGGGCCCGGAAGTGCTTCGAGAGCTCGGGTGACACGTCGGCGGGAGAGATCTCGCTCGGATCCCGCACGGCGTCCTGCATGTAGCTGCCACCATAGTCGTGAGTCGCCACCAGCTGCGCCGCGCTCCTGAGCACCACGATCCCCGCACCATAGGGGAGAAAAAGTCCCTTGTGCGGGTCGAGCACCACCGAGTCCGATCGTTCGATGCCCATGAGCTCGCTCCGGCCGTGCTCGGTCAACAGGAAGAAACCCCCGTAGGCTGCGTCGACGTGGAACCAGCAGCGCTCGCGCTGCGCAATGCCGCCGATGGCGTCAAGCGGGTCCACGGCCCCGGTGTCGGTCGTTCCCGCGGCGGCCACGACCAGCCAGGGGAGCAATCCGGCGGCGCGATCGGCGGCGATAGCCTGCTCCAGCGCGTCGGGTCGCATGCGGAAGCGCTCGTCGATCGGCACGTAGCGGATCTGCGCCTCACCGAGTCCGGCGATGCGGAGAGACTTCTCGATGCAATGATGGGCCTGCGTGGTGAGGTACACGACCGATCGGGCGAAGTCCGCTCCGCGAAGGCCGTGGGCGTCGCGCGCGGTAGCGATCGCCGTGAGCGTGGCGATGCTGCCTCCCGACGCGATGTGGCCGGCGGCGGAGGGCGGGTACCCGACCAGGTCGGCCACCCATCGGACGAGCATGTTCTCCATGCGTACCGCGCCCGGGCCGGCGAAGAAGACGCCCGCGTACTTGTTGCTCACGGCTGCCAGATAGTCGCCCAGCGCCGAGTGATAGAGACCGCCGCCCGGGATGTAGGCGAGATGGCCGCCGGAGGCCGGGTTGGCGCCCGGGCGCACCACCTCGTCCTCGAAGAGCGCAATGGCTTGGTCGATCGAGATGCCCCGTTCGGAGATCGGTGCGGCGAGCAGGCCGAGTCCGCGGGTGCCCTGCTCCTCGAACGCCTTCAGGGAATCGATTTTTCGGAGGAACCGCTCCGAGGAGGCGACGACCGCGCCGCGAAGCCGCTTGCGCCGGGTCGTGCCCGGATCGAGCGGCCGGGCCGCGCGCTCGAGGCTGTGGATGCGATCGAGGAGCTCGTCATCCTCCATGCTTCTGCGGCGCCTCCCGCGCGAGCCGGGCCGTCTCCTCGTCGAGGCGAGCCCGCAGCGAGGCGAGGACCGGGTCGGTCGCGGTGTACTGCCGGCCGTAGTCGAGATTGAAGGCGTAGTCGAAATCGGCGGGGTTATCGCCCTGTGTGTGCTGGAGAATTGTCTCCAGCTTGTCGAGTCCCTTGGCGAGTCTGGCTTCGGGCGAGGCGGCCGCCTCGTACGTATCCCACAGGGCGATGATCTCTCGCCGGGTCGCATCCGGCAGCGAGCTCACCAGCTGCAGGAGATCGGCGCGTTCCCGTCCCGACTTGTCGATGGCGGCCGACTGCTCCGGCGCCGGCACATCGCCACCGATCGCCTCTCCGAGATCGTGGATGAGGCACATCTTGAGCAGGCGGGCAAGGTCAATGCCCGGTGCGCCGTCGTAGAGGACCATCGCCATCAGACAGAGCCGCCAGGTATGCTCGGCGACGCTCTCCTGTTCTCCGGCGGACGTCCAGCCACTCCGCGTGACCGTCTTGAGCCGCTCGGCGTTGCGGAGAAACGTCAGGACACCGTCCAGCTCGCCCACCTCCATGCTTCCTCCAGGGTTCACAACAGCTCCTCGTACAGTTTGAGGGTCATGCGGTCTACTCTCCCTGGGGAGTCTGGCCGACCGAGTCCTCGCGAGCCCGCCTGGCCGCGGCGGAGTCTGATACCCTGAGCGCGCCCCTCACGCCCTGGGCACCCGGCAGGTGTGAGGCGCCGATCACGCTGTCGCGCGCGCGCTCGGAGACTGCGGGCGCGCCCCTGGTGCCGCGATCGCCTGAGCACGCCGACAGCAGAAGCAGGGTACTGAGGCCAGCGAGGCGGGATCGGATCAAGGCTGCGCTCCATATCCCCGAGCCATGGCGGTTGCCGCGAGGACCATGAGCACGATGAGGCCCGCCTGGATGTAGCTGATCCTGCTGAAGCGAGGAGCGAGCCGAGTGTCCACTCACGGTGGCCTGCGCTTCGCTCACGAGGTTTCGGCGTAGAGCCGGAACGTGAACATGACGGGCGGATCGGCCAGGTCGCTGCCTCCGACCGATTCATACAGGCGGATGGCCGCCCCATTGGCCGGGCTGGTGAGCACCCACGCCTCCCGGCAGCCGAGCGCCCGCCCCCGCGCGAACAGCGCGCGCAACAACTGCTGACCAAGTCCACGTCGCTGGTGCGTGGGCGCGACACCGACTTCGTTGACCCACATCTCCGCCGGCTTGTCGGGGTGGACATAGTGCACGGCCGATGCGAACCCCACGACCGTGCCGTCCTCCACCGCAACGGAGAGATGGTGGCGCTGGTCGCGGAGAAATTCGGCGGCGAGCGCGGCATCGACGTCGTGGTCGAACACGCCGGGGGCGACGCGCGCCAGCATCGCCGCGTCGCCGGAGCCCAGCACGCGGATCTCGACACTCATTCAGACTTCCTCGTGAGGGGGTCCATCTACTTGATGGACCGGCTCTCTTCCCGCAGCACCGCGAGGCTCTTGGAGCCAAGCGTGAGCAGTGCCTGGAAGATGCCCTTGACGCCCACCTTGGCACCGGTGCGTGGCGCGCCGCCGTGCTCACTTACTACGGTCAACGTGCCGGTGCCATCTTTCACCTGATACGCGCCGACGCCGAGTCCGCCGCCCGAGGTCTGAACGTCGCCCTGAATGCGTACGCTCTTTCCATCGTAGCGGCCGGGGTTGTCGAGCAGAGTGCCGATCGGGGTGACCGACGCACAACCGGCGAGCACCGTCAGCGCTGCGACGAGCACGAGCGGCCGCGCGAGCCGCTGACCGACCTGAGTTGTGTGCGACATTCTCCGGTGATTCCTCTCCGAGATCCCGCGTGGTTGGACGATGACGACAACCCAAATGTACGCAAGGGCAACCCAAGCGACTACGGCTTCGTCACCGCAACCGCTTCGATCCCCAGCATGATGTCCTGTCGGAAGAGATGCCGCACCTCGACGAGCGAGCTTGCGGGGGGTGCGGCAGCGTTGATGAATTGATCCCGCACCTCTCGGAGCACCGGCCGCGATTGCGCCTCGGCCGAGCCGGCGATGGAGATCAGAACCAGGAGGCTCGCCTCTCTCCGCCATCACCGGGAGGTGGAACCGCGGCCATCACGAGTCTTGCGAGACATCCACTCGGCGGCGAGCGACGTAGACCGGGGAAAGTGCCGGCGCGCGCCCACGTCACAATCCGACCCGGATATCCCGATGTTCCCGACACCTCTGATCGGCTGCGGCCCTCCCCTGATCGATCTCGACGCCACCTTCCTTCCGGTAGGCCAGATGCGCCAGATCACTCGAGTGCGCGCACTGCAAGGCGCCTCCATCACCGGGGAAGTCAAGCTGGGACGCGAGCACTGGGTCTATGCACAGCATTTTCCCGACGACCCGATCTTTCCCGGGACCCTGATGATCGAAGCCGCAGGCCAGCTTGTTGCTCTGTGGGCCTGGGCCGCGGGCCATCGCGGCCGCCCCAGACTCGTTCGAACCCAGGCGACGTTTCATTCGCCGATAACGCCTCCGACACCGCTCTTGGAGCTCCGGGGCGAGGTGCGTGGCAAACGCCATCTGCAATTCGGCGCCGTCGAGTTGTTCGCCGATGAGCAGCATGTGGCCACGGTGGAGGTGGTGCTGGCGGTGCTCGCCGCGGGCTGACGCTACTCGGTCATTCCGTCGCGGCGGCCCGCTGAAGCAAACGCGCCACGCCCAGTCCGATCACGGCCGCGACGAGGCCGATCCCGCCGGCGATGACCACCTCGAAGGGCCACAGGTTGTGCAGGGTCGGATCTCGCGACGTCTCCACTTCGACCCGCCCATAGACAGCGCACACAAACCCCAGGGCCACCGCCAGGACCGGCGGCCAGAACCGCTCCCGAGTGAGGTAACCCGCCATCAGGCCGGCCAATCCCCCGAGGATCAGCCAGGCGGAGGCTGAAGGATTGCCCGGCATGTTGACCTGTTGATACGGGATCGGCCACAGGGGGATGCCGCAGGCCAGGAGGCCGGCGACTACGGCGGCGAGGAGACGGAGTTGTAAGGGAATCCTACGCTCCCTCGGGAAGGCCATCGAAGACGTCCACCACCCCTGTCTCCAGGGAATATTCCGCGCCGACCACGAGCAGGCCTTCATCATGGATCAAACGTTCGAGGACTTCGGAGCCGTGTCGAAGATGGTCCGCCGAGGCGCGGATGTTGGCCCGAACCGCTTGCGCGGTCAGTGCGACGAGATCATTGCGCAGATCGGTCTGGAGCAGCCCGGCGACCGCGGGACGGACCCGGTCGACGATCGCCCGCAGGTTGCGGGACTGGTTGGCCGACGGCTGCAGCAGATCTTCGATGGTCGCCGCAATGGCGCCGCACTGCGAGTGGCCGAGGACGACGACGAGCCGCGTGTTGTAGCGCGCGGCCGCGAACTCCACGCTGCCCACCTGTGACGGAGCGACGATGTTGCCGGCGACACGGATGACGAACAGGTCCCCCAGCCCCTGATCGAACACGATCTCGGCGGGAACGCGCGAGTCGGAACATCCCAGAACGATCGCAAAGGGCTCCTGGCTTTCGGTCAGGGCGGCGCGCCGAGTCTCGGTCAGGAGCGGATCCACGCCGCGTACGTTCGCCGTAAATCTGCGATTTCCGTCTCGGAGGCGTTTGAGTGCGTCGACCGCAGAAATCATCTGAGGCAAAGTCCCTTCGGGGTCCAGTCATGGGCCGGGGTCGAACGGGGCCTGGTACTGTCCTGCAGGATGAGGACGACCGAACGACGCGGGCCCGCGCCCGTTCCCGTCAGGATCATCGGCAGCCCCGCGCGGACCATGACGCCGCTTTCTCCCGCATGCTGCGTGAGCGTTCCCTCCGGCGTCTCGAGACACATCGCGCCCTCGACCGTGTACCACGCTTCCACGCCCGGATGCCTATGCACCGGCGACTGCATGCCGGGCCTGAATACGCCCTCCATATAGACCGCGGAGTAGGCGCCTGCGGGAACCAGAGGCAATGGCCCGATGGTCGCGACGTGCACGCCGCGCGGGGCGTGCCATGTGCGCTCCGCGATGGTAAAGAGCCAGACATGGTCGAGCGATTCACTACGGTGCCTCGGGGACCTTTGGCCGCTTCCGCGGCCTGAGCGGTCGGGAAGGTATCGAGATGCCAGTAGAGAGGTGGGAGCGCGGTCAGGGATCCGAGCTCCTGACGCGCTGTGATGAAACAGCCGAATGCCCGCCCGGCGCGCTCGCTCACTGGCACGCACCCCTCGGTCTGCGCCGCCACACGTGGTGAGGCGAGCACGACCATCACCGACAAGAGGAGCAGGCATCGCATCACAGGCGCCTCACGAGTCGGCCTGCTTCGCGATCACCGCGTCCATCACCCGCGTGGAATAGATCAACGCCGCGCCGGCATTGACGGCCGTCGCAACGCCCAGCGCCTCCACGATCTCCTCCCGCGAAGCGCCATGCGTGAGCGCGGCATCCGCGTGGACGACGATGCACCCGTCACATCGCACCGTGACGGCGACCGCGAGGGCAATGAGCTCCCGGGTCTTCGCGTTGAGGTGGGAGGTCTTGCCTCCTGCATCGCTGAGTGCGCGGTAGCCCCGGAGGATGTCGGGACTGATCCGTCCGATCTCGGCAAGCGTCTGCAGGATCTGGCGATGGTATGCATTCCAATCGAGCATCATGGGATGGAACTCCCGTCTTCGCTGCGTTGCTTGAGGCCGGCGGCTTCGAGGCGGAGAGAGCGCGCGTTGAGCGGTTGCGACGCTGAAATTCACGGTTTCACGCGGGGCCGCACACGACCCTGGTGAGGGTCACGACCTGCCCGGCATGACGAGACGAGTGCTCGGCGGCATGGAAGATCAGACCCAGTACA
>JBDTTA010000065.1:0-12266 GCA_039930845.1 Gemmatimonadales bacterium | reverse complement strand
GACACCTTGCCGCCACCACCGCCGCCGCCACCGGAGCCGACCGTCGAGGGATTGCTGGCCCCAAAGCTGTACGAGAAGATTTCCGTCTGCTTCTCGAAGCCCTTTCTCGTGGACTCTCCGTCCACCCCGTCGATCTTGAGGAACGCATCGAACGCCATACGGTTTTCCTCCCCGCCGGACGAAGCCCGGACCGCAAGTATTACCGGCTATCCCTGGGAACCGACTACGCTATTTGGCTGGCGCCGGCAGCTCAGCCACCAAACGCATGGAAACGCTCAATTCGTCGAGCTGGAAGTGCGGGCGAAGGAACGCAATGGCGCGATACACGCCCGGCTTCCGGGGATCCTCCTGGACGTCCACTCTCGCCTCCTTGAGCGGCCGCTTGGCCTTGACCGACAGTGGCGCGTCGTCGTTGGCGACCACGTAATTGGAGATCCAGTTGTTGAGGAACATCTGGGCGTCGGTCCGCGACATGTACCCGCCGATCTTGTCGCGCATCATCGTCTTGAGGTAGTGCGCAAAGCGTGAGACGGCGAAGATGTACGGCAGCTGCGCCGAGATGCGCGCATTGGCGGTGGCGGCGTCCTTGTCGTAGACCTTGGCCTTCTGCGCCGACTGGACGCTGAAGAAGGCCGCGTTGGGCGTGCCCTTGCAGTGCACGAGCGGGGCGAACCCGAGATCCGCCAGCTCCTTCTCGCGCCGGTCGGTGATGGGTACCTCGGTGGGACACTTCATGGCGACGTCGCCGGAGTCGGTCCGGAAGTTGTGTACCGGCAGACCCTCCACCAGGCCCCCGCTCTCGACGCCGCGAATGCAGGCGCACCAGCCGTACAATGAGAAGGCCTGGTTGACCCGTGCCGCCAGCGCCCACGCGGCGTTGCCCCACAGGTACTTGTCGTGGTCGGTGCCGTCCACGTGCTCCTCGTACTGGAACGCCTCGACCGGCACGGTGTCCTTCCCGTAGGGCTCCCGGAGCAGCATTCGCGGAACGGTGAGCGCCACGTAGCGCGAATCTTCCGTCTGGCGGAACGCCTTCCACTTGGCGTATTCGGTGTTCTCGAAGATCTTGCCGAGATCGCGCGGCTGGTCGAGGCCGGAAAAGCTCTCGAGGTTGAGCATCTCGGCCGACGCGGCTGTCAGGAAAGGCGCGTGGGCCGCGGCGGCCACCTGCGACACCTTCTCCAGCAACTCGATATCCTGGCCCGTCCGGCCGAACTCGTAATCACCCAGCAGCGCCCCGAACGGCGCGCCGCCAAAGACGCCGTACTCCTCCTCGTAGACCTTCTTGAACAGGGCACTCTGGTCGAACTCCGGCGCCCGCTGGAGGTCGCGCAGCAGGTCCTTCTTCGACACGTTCAGGATCTTGATCTTGAGCATCGTACTCGTCTCGCTCTGCGAGAGGAGGTACTTGAGCCCCCGCCAGGTGGCCTCCAGTTTCTGCAGCTCGGGTGCGTGCATGATCTCGTTGAGCTGCAGCGAGATCAGGTGGTCGAGCTGGGCGATGCGCGCATTGAGCGCCGCCTCGGTGTCGCGGGCCATGGTGATGGAGCCCTCGAGCACCTCGGAGACGAAGCGCTTGATCATGTCCTTGCCACGCTCCTTGGCCTGCGTCTCCTTTCCAAATCGTCCCTGTTCGACGATCTGGTCGAGGAGGCCGGCTTCGGTGACGGTAGTGGTGGCGGCAGGCTGCGACGTCGCGACTTCTGTCTTAGGCATTGCTTCCTCCCTCGGACCCGATCTCGGACTGCAGCTTCTTCCGCTTGTCTTCGTCGCCCAGCGTCGCCTGGAGGATCTCGTCGAGCTTGTCGTTGCCCTGCAGGCTTCCCCGGAGGTCGGCGAGCTTGGTGCGCAGCTCCAGCATGTCACGCAGCGGCTTGACCTGCCGAGCGACCATGTCCGGGGAGAAGTCGTCCAGGCTTTCGAAGTTCAGATCCACCCCGAGCTTCCCCGCCTCCGGGTCGTCACTCAGTTTGTTCTCGACCGTAAAGGCGAGATGCGGCTTCATGCTCTTCAGCACGTCGTCGAAGTTGTCGGGGTTGACGTCGACGAACTTGCGGTCCTTCAGCTTGGCGAGCGGCTCGGTGGGCTGGCCGGTAAAATCGCCGAGCACTCCCATCACGAAGGGGAGTTCCTTCAGCTCGATGGCACCGCCGGTTTCGACCTCGTAGCTGATGTTGACGCGGGGAGGGCGAACCCGTTCCAGCTTTTTCTGGACGCTCTCGCTTGCCATACGGCGCTCCTTGTCGTCCGGACAACCTTCGCGGGTAGTACCGGGGCGGTGGACGGATGGTGGGAAAATCGGGAGGGATGAGACACGAACCCATACCCGGCCGTGCCCGCACTGGACCCGGCCGGGCGATAAAGCCCCAGGCAGCGCCGGTGGGTGCGCGACACGTGACCCTCCCCTGACTCATTCAACAGACTGCAACGGATGCTCTACGGTACGGGCCGCAACTGAGCGTGTCAAGCAGCGACTCGGCGACTCAGGGACGGGCTTCGCCACGCGGCAGGGCGAACTCCGGAATCTCGAGGAACGCGCCGGCCAGAAGGGTTCGCACGAGGGCCGCGAACTCCCTCTCCGGAGCATCGCGCGGCACCAGCCCCTCCGCCTTGAGCCAGGCGAGATGCTCCCGGACTGACCGCCCGCCGTCGCACCGGTTGAGGAAGGACGCGGTCCACGGCGGGCATTTGGCCTCCACCTGAAACGGCCAGGGAATGGCCAGCACGCATTCGCCCACGACCCACCCCCCCTCCGCGGGAGCGTGGGAGAGCTGCATCCGGCACTCCGGAGAGACCCTGGGGCCGGCCTCCATCAGCCGCTCAAGGAACGCCGTGTGGGAGGCGGCGGATTCCCATCGGTCGAGCCACTCCAGCTCGCGGACCCCGGTCCTGGGCCCGGCCTGCCGGCGGGCGGTGTACGCCGGCCGCCGCACGTCGTGCCGCCTGAGCACCATGGAGGAGTAGACCAGGCGCTCCACCTCGAGACGGACGAAACTCTCATGGCGCTGCTTCACCTCTTCCAGGTTGCCCCGGCCTGCCAGGGCGAGCTGGAAGTAGTACTCCGTCGGCTGAAAGCTCTGGTGCGTCAACACGATGATGTCGAACTCGGCCTCGCGGTCCGCCAGCAGCCGCCGGATGCGCTGCTCGGCCGGCGCCGCCTTGCGGTCCGTGAGCATGCACGTGCAATGGAACGAGCCGCCGCCGCTCAAGTGCGCCGGAAGACCCGCGATGAGGCCCCGGGTGACCTGCTCCCCGTCCTCCCCGCCGTCCCGGAAGATGTACTTCTGCTGCAGCGAGGGCATGTACGGCGGGTGGGCGACGATGCGGTCGAACACCTCCCCGGCCATGGCGGCGTAGAGATCGCTTCGCACCGCGGTGCAGTTCTCGATTCCGTTCAGGACCGCGTTGAACCGGGCGAAGCGGGTGGCCCGCTCCGTAATGTCCGCCGCGCAGGTGCGGCCGGCGTGCTTCGAAGCAAGGAGGGCCGCGATGCCGGTACCGGCGCACAGCTCCAGGAAGGTGCCGCACGGAGTGGGTGGCAGCGAGGCGAGGAAGTGTCTCGTGTTCTTCGTGATGGCCGGGTACACCGCGTCTTCCTGGAGCACGGCCGACGGCGTGTCCGTAGGACTGGCGTTGAGATCCGAGGCGATCCAGAGCGTCTCGGTGGGATAGAGGAGGATGCTACCGTGCCAGCGGCTGTCGCCGGCACCGACAGACCGGATGAGACGCAACTCCTCGAGGAGACGGGTCTCCTCGGGTGCGAGCATCGCCTCGATGGCGCTCCACTCGACCAGCGCGACGTCCATGAAGAGCCGGATGAGGACGTCCAGGGCATCCGAGAGGGCGACGCCGGTGGTTCGTCCATCCCTGATCGAGCGGAAATCGTAGATCGACGCGATCGCCGTCCGGCGGCAGACCTCCTCGGCGGTAAACGCGCGCGTCGCGAGCATCCGCCGTAGCGCGGCGCCCTGTTCGGCGGTAGCGGATGGACAGAATTCCATAAAGTGGCTCGTACTTTCGGGCGTGCTGGCGTCGCGCCCTGCTTGTGCTAGGTTAGACGCCTATGCGTCAACTTCAGCCCGTGCTCTGGACCAAAGGCGTCCTTCTCAATCCCCAGCACCTGCAGACGCAGGACCGGTTCCTCGAAGACCTCATCGAGTTCCAGCTCTCGAATCTGTCGGTGTACCCGTGGGGATTTTCGCGCCTCGAACTCGACCGGGAGGCGCTCGCCGGAGGCGCAGTGGCCGTCTCGTCCGCGTCCGGCATCTTCCCGGACGGCCTGCTGTTCGACATGCCGATGGCGGATCCGCCGCCCGCTCCACGGCCGCTGGAAGGATGCTGGGAGCCCGATCAGACGTCGCTGGAGGTCTACCTGGCCATTCCGGACTATCGCCCCGGGGGTTACAACGTGTCGGCTCCGACACGCGACCGCAACACCCGGTACGCGGCGGAAGTGCTCCTCAGACGCGACGAGAATACCGGACTCGCCGAGAAGCCCATCCAGGTGGCGCGCAAGAATTTCAGACTGCTCGTGCAGGGAGAATCGCTGGAGGGACACTCGGTCCTTCGAATCGCGCGGGTGGAACGGACGGCCGCGGGGGGATACCAGCTCGACCCCAGGTTCGTGCCGCCGCTGCTCGACATTTCGGCCAGCGACTACCTGCTCGCCATTGCCAGGCGACTGGTGGAGATCCTCACCGCCCGGAGCAGCACACTGGCCGGCGCCCGGCGCCAGAAGAACCAGAGCCTGGCCGACTTCAGCATCACCGACGTCGCAGGTTTCTGGCTGCTCTACACCGTCAACGGCCACCTCCCCGAATTCCGTCACCTGTTCGAGACCCGGCGAGGGCATCCCGCGCACCTCTACGCCTCGATGCTCTCACTCGCGGGCTCGCTGACCACCTTCTCGTCCTCCATCAATCCGCGGCAGCTCCCGGGCTACGAGCACGACAACCTTTCCGGCTGCTTCACCGACCTCGACGAGATGCTGAGGCAGCTCCTGGAGACGGTCGTTCCCGTCAACTGCGTCTCCCTGCCCCTCCGGCTGGTGCAGCCGTCGCTCTACGCTACGGCCCTCGACCAGGAGCGGTACCTGTCGGCACCCCAACTGTATCTGGCGGTGGGCTCGGACTCGAACCAGGCCGACATCCCGAAGAAGGTCCCCCAGCTCGTGAAGATCAGCTCCCGCGACGGCACCGAGCGTCTCGTCCGCCAGGCGCTGCCGGGGCTCGGCATGGCCCACGTGGCGAAACCGCCCAGCGCCATCCCGGTCAAACTGAGCCACCAGTATTTCTTGCTGGAAAAGTCGGGAAACGAGTGGGAGTCGATCGTGCAGGCCAAGAATCTCGCGGCGTTCGTGCCCGCGGAGATGCCCAACCTGCAGCTCGAACTCGTGATACTCCTGCCGGGTCAGGCGTAAGACACGAGGCACACACTCATTTTCGCTTGAGCGCGAAATAGAGGACCAGTCCGGTCGCGATGATGACCAGGACGTTCAGCACCAGCAGCAAGGGGACGAGCGGTCGGCTGGCCCCGGCGCCTGCCTCGGCCTCGGGCTTCTTCGCGGACTCGGGCACTGGTGCCACGGGAGCGACCGGCGGTGCCTGGTCGGGCAATGGCGCAGGACGAAGTTGCCGGGTGTAGTCGCTCTCGCCGCTCCAGCCCGGCAACGGCGAGGGCGGCGGTAGCTGCTCCCGAGGCGGTGGCTTGATGATGGGTTCGCCCGCGCGGGGCCGCGGCAGGGGAGCGGGCAACACCGGGCTGTGGAGCGGCGGCGGGGCCAGTGGTGCTCCGGCACCGGGCTCGAGCGACAAGGGCCACGCGGGCCTCGGCAGCGGCGGATCGGATGAGGACGGGCGGTGCACGGGCGCCGGAGCCGACTCGCTCCGCGGGAGCCGGATACTCCGCATCTCGACCGGAGGCGCGGCGATACTCGGCACCGGCAACGGGTTGGATTTCGGCGCGGTCGGCGGCTGGAACAAGTCGGTAAAGCCGCCTCGCGGCCCGACGTCGGGAACCGGCGCCGGGGGCGGCGCGGGCCGCGAGGGTGCGGGAGGCGGTGTGGGTAACGAGACCGCGGGCGGTTGGAACAGGCTGGTGAATTCTCCTTGCGCCGAGGGCGCCGGCGGATGAGCCACGGGTGGCGGCGCGGGGATCTCGGCGAGCCGGCTCTGGAGCCAGGCGTCGAAACGGTCGAACGGTTCCAGGGTCTGCGTCACGACAGCGGTGGACAGATTGACCGGCAGGATCTCCAGAACCTTAGCCCGGTCCGGCGGGGCCAGACGCTCGACGAGTCCCGCGATGGCGCTGCCGGGCGGGTGGCGGTCCTCTGTAAGAAAATGAACCATCACGGCGCGCTCGCTCCCGGCTTCCTGCGCCATGAAGGTGCGGCTCTTGCCGTGCGCAATCTGGTTGAGAAGCGTGTACCTGGCGTTGAACTCGTCGGTGGTCATGGCGTGCCGGGTAGGCGTCGAGAAGATGCAGGTGAGTTGATGCGAGCTAGTATAGTCCTCCGAAAGTCCCGTACGCAATCCGAGTGAGATGATGCCGCTGTCAAAGGTCGTGTGGAGCGAGGGTATGTACCTCGCGCAACATCATTTCCAGGCCCAGAGCAGATACTTCGAGGATTCCCTCCAGTTCGTGCTGGGCACCCTGGCCTTCAGGGCCTACGGGGTGGCCGGGTGCGAGCTCGATCCGGAGGCGCTCCTCAACGGGACCGTGCTGCTGGGGCATGGGCGCGGGATCTTCCCGGACGGGTTGGCATTCCACATTCCCGACAGCGATCCGCCGCCGGCTCCCCGCGACATCGGCGACGCTTTTTCGCCCACCCAGGAGAGTCACCAGCTCCTCCTCACGATTCCCGCCTACCGGCGGGGGGCGGCCAACTGCGGCTCGGGAGAGAACGGCTTGCATCGGTACACCGCCCAGACGGCGGAGATGCCCGACGACGTGACCGGCAGCGATATCAAGCCGGTGCCGGTGGGAAGAAAGAATCTTCACCTGAGGCTGGACTACGAGGCTCAGCCGGGCGAGATCGCCCTCCCCATCGCCCGGATCAAGCGGGACGGCGCCGGACACTTCGTCTACGACAGCGAATACGTGCCGCCCTGTCTCCAGATCGGCGCCAGCCCTCGACTGCTGCTCCTCCTCAGCCGCATCATCGAAACCCTCGACGCCAAGAGCGCCGCAGTGGCGGCGGAGAGCTCGGCGTCCCGGAAGGTGCTCCGTGAGTATGCCAGCCGCGAGGTGGCCAACTTCTGGCTGCTCCATGCCGTCCGTTCCAGCATTCCGCCCCTGCGTCATCTCCTCGACATGCGGACGTCCCACCCCGAGGAGCTGTACACCGAGCTGTCGCGCCTGGCCGGCGCGCTCTGCACCTTCGCCTTCGATTCGAATCCGCGATCGCTCCCGGCCTACGACCATGAGCGACTCGGGGAATGTTTCGGTGAGCTCGATCGGCATATCCGGACGCATCTGGAAGTGATCATCCCGACCAACTGCATCACGCTTCCGCTGCGGCGCGTTACCGACTTCCTCTATGTCGGGGTGGTCACCGACCAGCGCTGTTTCGGGCAGTCTCAATGGATTCTCGAGGCACGATCCGACGGGGACCGTGGCGAGTTGATCGCCAGGGTACCGAAGCTGGTCAAGATATGCTCCAGCCGGCACGTGGAGCGCCTCTTCAAGGAGGCGCGGCCCGGCCTGAGCATTCAGCATCTGACCAACCCGCCGAGCGCGGTCTCTCCCCGTATCGGCGCGGAGTACTTCACACTGGGGCGCAGCGGCAGTATGGAGGCCCAGGTGTGCTGGAAGGACATCGGCCGAAGCGGCGAAGTCGGGATCTACGTCCCCGGCGTTCTCGCGGGCGCCGAGCTCGAGCTCATGGTGGTGCTCGAGGGCTGAGGCGCCGATTCGCGATATGGCGCGATCCACCGCCGCGGCGTAGGTTATTCCGTCCACCCCACCCCACGTCCGCTATCGGCCGTCGCACCACCCCCATTTGCCGGTCGAGGTCTCCGACTCGATGACCTTTCCCTCTCCACGTTCCGCCCGGGCGACGGCAGGTGAATCGGCTGGTGCTCACCGGGGGCAACTGGGGTTGGCGCTGCAGGAAGTGCTCACGGCAACCGTCAGGCTCCGCGGCAACCGTCAGGTCGCCGCCGATGCCGAGTCGTTCCGAAACCATGTCAAGCAGCTCCTCAGCACCGCCGAACAGGAGGGGCGCCACATCGGCTATGCGTCCGATGACATCGCACTGGCCCTCTACGCCGCGGTCACCTTTCTGGACGAGTCGGTCCTCAACTCGTCTCAGGCCATGTTCTCCGATTGGCCCAGCCGCCCGCTCCAGGAGGAGATCTTCGGCGGGCACATGGGCGGGGAAATCTTCTTCCAGCACGTGAAGCAGCTTCTGACGCGCCAGGACTCCGAAGACCTGGCCGACGTCCTCGAGGTGTTCCTGCTCTGCCTCATGCTGGGCTTCCGAGGACGATACAGCGGCGCGGATCAGGGCGAAATGCATGCCCTCCGCTCCCAGATCCAGGAGAAGATCGGGCGCATCCGCGGCGAGTACGGCGAGCTCGCGCCTTCGTGGGCGCTGCCGTCACACGAAAGGCAGCCGGCCACGAGAGACCCCTGGTTGCGGTGGATGGGAGTCGCCGCCATTCTCGCCATCCTCGCGGCGGCAGGCCTCTTCGTCTGGTACCGGACGTCGCTCGACTCCGGGGCCATCGCGGTACGGAGCATCCGGGCCGCGCCATCGCCGCCGAGCGCTCAGTGAGCCGCAAGGCCAAGGTCTGGCTCGTCACCGCGGTCGTGCTGGCGCTGTACGGCATGGCTGTCTGGTTCCTCGCGTCCGTGCTGGGACATGGAACCAGCGACCGCTGGGTGCTTCGCGGAAGCCTGTGGGTGCTGGGGCTCATCGCCGGCGGGACGGTCGCCGCGTATCTACTGAAACGCCCTGCCGCTCGCCCCAGGGCGGCCGGCGACGAGGCCGCCGAGATCGATGCCGTGTTCTCTGCCCTCAGGTCGAAGCTGTCGGCCTCCGCGCTTGGAGGGCGCTCCAGGCTCGGCCGCCTTCCGCTCGTGCTCCTCCTCGGGCCCGAGGGAAGTGCCAAGACGACGATGGTCATCAAGTCGGGGCTCGACCCCGAGCTCCTCGCCGGCGAGGTGTTCCGGGGCGATGCGGTCATGCCCACCCGAAGTTTGAACGCGTGGATTTCCCAGGGAACGATTTTCCTCGAGGCCGGAGGACGCCTCTCCTCCGACTCGGCACGCTGGAACCGCCTGGTCCATCACCTTCTTCCCGACCGCGTGAGAGCCGCTCTATCCTCCGGCGTGCAGGCCCCACGGATCGCGGTCGTCTGCCTGAGCTGCGACGACCTCCTGCGCCCCGATGCGGCCGACAGCGCTCCGGCGGCGGCGCGCGGCATCCGGGCTCGTCTGTCGGAGGTGGCGCAGCGTCTCGGCATCAGGCTGCCGGTCTACGTGATGTTCACCAAGGCGGACCGCATCCCACACTTTCCGGACTACGTCCGGAACTTCGCGCGTGAAGAAGTCCGCGACGTGGTGGGCGCGACCATCCCGCTGGGCCGGCTGACTTCCGGCTCGTACTCGGAGAAGGCCTACAAGGAGCTGGAGGCAGAGCTGCAGCGGCTCTTCTCGTCGTTCGCGGCGAAGCGGCTCAAGTTTCTGCCGAGGGAAAACCAGACGGACATCGCCGCAGGCGCGTACGAGTTCCCGCGCGAGCTTCGCAAGATCATTCCGGCCGCCACGCAGTTCCTGGTGGAGTTGTGCCGTCCGAGCCAGCTCGAGGTCAGCCCCTTCCTCCGGGGTTTCTATTTCGCCGGCGTCCGCCCAGTCGTGGTGGGCGAACAGGCGTACGAGGCGATCGCCCCCGCCTCCACGATGGGAGAGCAGGTTCCAATCGGCGCAACCAGCATCTTCAAGCCCGGCCAGGTCCAGCTGCCTTCGTCGAGGCTTGCCCCTGCGCCTGGCCCATCCGGGCGGAAAGTACCCCAGTGGGTGTTCCTCGAGCGTCTCTTCCCCGAGGTGATCCTGGCCGATCGGATCGCCATGGGGATGACGCGCGGCGGACGGCGCGTGCACCTGCTGCGCCGCGCAGGCCTGGCCGTGCTCATGGGCCTCGCGGCGGTGGCCATCCTCGGTTTCTCGATATCCTATGCCGGCAACCGGCGGCTCCAGGAATCGTCGCTCGACGCCATGCGGAACGCGTCGAGCCTTCGGCTGACCCGGGGAGCGCCGCCCAGCATCGACGATCTCCGCCGGCTCGAGTTCCTCGGCGCCAGGCTGGACACGGTGGCGCAGTACGAGCGGCACGGGCCGCCGTGGCGTCTCCAGTGGGGACTCTACGCGGGGTCGAGCCTGTTCCCCACGTTGCGGCGCAGCTATTTCGAGGGCTTCGAGCGACTGCTCTTCGCCACCACCCGCGACTCCATGGTCGCCGAGCTCGCCACCCTGCCCGACGCGCCGGACTCGAAGAGCGACTACGGCGCCACGTACAATACGCTGAAAGCCTATCTCATCACGGTGCTCCATCCGGAGAAGAGCACCGAAGCGTTCCTGGGGCCGGCGCTCATGGACCACTGGAGCCCCGGGCGCACCACCGACCCCACTCGCACGGACCTCGCCCGGCGCCAGTTCGACCGCTACGCGCGCGAGCTCCCGATCGATAACCCTTACACGATTGCCCTCGCCGACGCGGCGGCGGCCCGCGCGCGCGCCTTCCTCAAGAAGTCCACCGGCACGGAGCTCATCTATCGTTCGATGCTCGCCGAGGCCGGCTCGGCAATTCCGCCGGTCCAGTTCGCGCGCAACTATCCGGCGGCCGCCGGCCTCGTCATCGATCCCTACATCGTGCCGGGTGTATACACAAAGGCGGGATGGAAGGCGATGGAAGGCGCGTTCAGGAATGTCGAGCGCTACTTCAAGGGCGAGGACTGGGTCGTGGGTCCGGGGACCCCCGTACCCACCGACCGTGACAAGGTCGGCGCCGAGATCCGGGAGCTCTACACCAGCGACTACATTGCGCAGTGGCGCAGCTTCCTCAACGCAGCGTCGGTGGTGCGATTCGCGGGTGTGGCTGACGCCGCCAGGAAGTTGCAGACGCTGAGCAGCAACCAGTCTCCGCTGCTCGCGCTCTTCGCCCTCGTCTCACGCAACACGGCGGTGGACACCGTGGCGGTCGGACCGGCGTTTCAGCCGGTTCACGCGGTGACGCCGCCGGGCGACACCGCCAAGTACATCGGGCCCTCCAATGAGGCGTACGTGAACGCGGTGGTCGCGCTGCAGGCGTCGCTGGAGCAGATCGCCAAGGCTCCGCCCGACCAGAGCGACGCGGCCGTGGCGCAGGCCGAGTCTGACGCCTCGCAGGCCAAACTCGCGACCAGGCAACTGGCCAACAAATTCCAGCTCGACCGCGAAGGCCGGGTTCACGTGACCGTCCAGAAGTTGATGGAGGACCCGATCCTCTCCGCGGAGGGCTTCCTGCAGTCCGTGGGGCCCGCCCAGCTCAATGCCAAGGGACGGGCATTCTGCGCCCCGTTTCAGCAGCTCCTGACCGAATACCCGTTCAGCCCCTCCTCGACGTTGACGGCGTCGCTGGATGAGGTCTCCGCACTTCTGCAGCCGGGCACGGGCGCATTGTGGTCGTTCGTGGACGGTCAGATGAGCAACTACATTGTCCGGCAGGGGCCGAAGTTCGCCGAGAAACCCGGAACTCCCGTGAGGATCTCGCCCGCGTTCATCGATTTCCTCAACCGGGCGGCCGACTTCTCCAGCTCGCTCTATCGGGGCGAGGGCACATCGCCTTCCATGACCTTCACCATGCGGCCCATCCTCTCCGACGCGGTCCCGAGCCTTACGGTGACGATCGACGGCCGCCCGGCCAGGTTCACCCGGACATCCTCCGCCAGCCAGCGGCTCACGTGGAATGGCGCCGAGGCCAGCGAGGCGGCACTGTCGGGCGTAATCGGTGGGCGTGAAGGGGAGATTCTCAGGTTCCAGGGCACCTGGGCGATCTTCAGGTTGTTCAACCGGGCGCAGTGGTTCCCAGGCGATGGATTCTACCGGATCGAATGGAACGCAGCCGGGCTCACCGGGGCGCCGGTGCGGGCAGTGTTCGACGTCAACCTGGGCACCGCGAAGCCGATTCTCCAGCCTAACTTTTTCGGGGGCGTGTCCTGCAGCGGGCGAATTACTCGCTGAGGTGTGTTCTCACCCTATCCATGTGGTGACCAGGTGACCATGCG
>JBDTTA010000064.1:0-12313 GCA_039930845.1 Gemmatimonadales bacterium | reverse complement strand
ACCGTCGCGAGGAGAATGAACTTGGTCCGTGACGCGGTGCGCTCATGCTCGACCCGTGCAAGGACTCCCCGCCACTTGGGCGTGAGGACGGTCCAGAGACTCGGCTGAACCCGCGCCGGCGTCGTCACCGCGTCACGCCCCGAGGACGGCGTCGAGGTGGTTTTCCCGGAGCCCGCCGGTGAGCTTGAGGAAGAGATCCTCGAGCTTCATGTCGCTGGACGCGGTCTCGCGGCGGAGCTCATCCATGGTGCCCTGCGCGGCAATCCTGCCATGGTGGAAAATGGCGATGCGGTCGCACATGGTCTCGGCGACCTCCATCGTATGCGTGCTCATGAGCACCGTCCCGCCCCGATCCACGAACTGGCGGAACAGCTCCTTGAGCAGGCGGGCGCTTCGGGGATCGAGACCCACCATCGGCTCGTCGACGACGATGATCTCCGGACGGTGGACCAATGCGCCGGAAATGATCAGCTTCTGCCGCATGCCGTGACTGAATGATTCGGTGAGCTCGTTCTTCCAGGGTGTGAGCTCGAAGAGCTCGAGCAACTCGTCGATGCGGCGCTCGACCGCCGGCCCTTCCTGGCCGTAGAGGGCCGCCGCGAAGCGGAGGAACTCGCCGCCGGTGAGCTTGTCGTAGACGAAGGGGCGGTCGGGGATGTAGCCGAGCCGGGCCTTGGCCTCGAGCGGGCGTACATGCATGTCCAGACCGCCCATCAACACGCTGCCGCTGGTGGGCCGGAGAATGCCCGCGATCATCCGCAACGTCGTCGTCTTCCCGGCGCCGTTGGGGCCGAGGAGACCGAAGAGCTCGCCCCGGGAGACCTCGAGGTTGATCCCATTGACCGCGGTGAATTTTCCGTAGCGCTTGGTGAGCTCCCGCAACCGGATCACATCATCCTCCGCACGATGGCCTCGACGACGGCCAGATCGGCCTGAGTCTCCACGACGATACGCAGGCGGGTCTGGCCGTCCCTCGGAAACGTCTCTGCCAGTAGCGTTGCCGATTCCTGCAGTGTGAGTTGTCCGCCTCCGGCACCGACGGGGGGGCAGGCGATTGTCACGAGCCCCCAGTCTTCCGCGCGTTGCCAGGCCGACACGAGTGCTCTCCGAAGCAATTCCCGGCCCACCTTCCTGGCGGGATCGGCGATGACCACATGTAGCACCAGGGGTGCGCGGAGGGCCCCTCCTCCAGTGATGACGGCGGCTCCCGCCTCGAGGGGGGTGGTGTTCCGGCGCAACAGTGCAAACGCCTCACCGCCCACCTCGTCGAGCCGTTCCGAGGCCGGTTCGGCAGCGCCAAGTTCAGCATCGGCCGGCCGCACCACGGCGTCGGCCGGCTCCTCGGCGAGCCGTCCCACCACGACCACGATGGACTCATCGTCCATTTTGGGCCGGCGCTTCCGCCGCCACCAGCACCCGGGGCGCCGCGGTATGATGATTTGGAAGGGTCATTGGGGTTCTCACTATGGTAGAAGAGGGCGGGCCAATCTGGAACCCGTTGACCCTCATGGCCGGCTTCGGGTACCTTTCGGGGCTATGGCTCAAGAATACTTGGTGGTCCGCGGGGCGCGCGAGCACAATCTGAAGGGCATCACCGTTGCCATCCCGCGCAACCAGCTCACCGTCATCACCGGCCTCTCCGGCTCTGGCAAATCTTCGCTCGCCTTCGACACGATTTATGCCGAAGGCCAGCGGCGCTACGTCGAATCTCTTTCCGCCTACGCGCGCCAGTTCCTCGGCCTGATGGAAAAGCCGGACGTGGACGCGATCGAAGGGCTCTCGCCGGCCATTTCGATCGAGCAGAAAACCACCGGCCAGAACCCGCGATCGACGGTCGGGACCGTCACCGAGATCTACGACTACCTGCGCCTGCTCTGGGCACGCGCCGGTATTCCCCACTGCCCGAACGACGGCACACCGGTCACCAGGCAAAGCGCATCGCAGATCACCGATACGGTGCTCTCCTGGCCGGCGGAGACGCGCATCGAAGTGCTCGCGCCCATCGTCCGCGGGAGAAAAGGGGAGTTCCGCGACCTCCTCGACGACGTTCGCAAGCGCGGCTTTGTCCGGGTGCGCGTGGATGGGGAGACCTACGATCTCGGATCGGTACCGGCGCTCAACCGGCGGCAGAATCACGAGGTCTCGGTGGTCGTGGACCGCCTCGTCGTACGGGTGGACGATCGCGCGCGACTCAACGATTCCATCGAGACCGCGCTCAAGACAGCGGACGGCATCGTCGAGGTGATGAGATACGGGGAACAGGGAACGGTCTTCTCCGAACGCTTCGCCTGTCCGGTCTGTGGGCTGAGCCTGCCCGAGCTGGAGCCGCGGCAGTTTTCCTTCAACTCCCCGTTCGGGGCCTGTCCCGACTGTCACGGTGTCGGCACGCGGCGCGAGGTGAACGCCGACCTCGTGCTCGGCGACGCCAGCATCTCGATCCTCGAAGGGGTGATTCTGCCCTGGGGCGAGCCGAGCGGCTACCTCCGGAAGGTCGTCCTTCCCACGCTCGCCAAGACGTTGAAGTTCGATCTCCAGGAGCCGTGGGCCTCGCATAGCGAGTCGGCGCGACAGGCCATTCTCTACGGGGCGGCCGGCAAGTTCCGCTTCCAGACCGACGGGGCCAGGGGCAAGGGGGAGTACGAGAGCGAGTGGGAGGGGGTGCTGCGGAACATCGAGCGGCGTTATCGCGAGTCCTCGAGCGATGCTGTGCGCGCCTCACTCGAAGAGTTCATGATCGAGCAGCCCTGCCAGACGTGCGGGGGGCAGCGGCTGCGGCCCGAGAGCCTCGCCGTGACGGTGCACGGCGCCAGCATCGGCGACGTGGTGGACCTGCCGGTCGAGCGCGCGATGGAGTTCTTCGCGGGGATTCCCCTGCGCGGCGAGCGCGGCTCCCCGGCCGGCCTCGACCCCGACATCGCCGGGCCGATCCTCAAGGAAGTGGTTGACCGGCTGCGCTTTCTGCGGGATGTGGGGCTTGAGTATCTGACGCTGGGACGGGCGGCCAACTCCCTCTCCGGTGGTGAGACGCAACGCATCCGGCTTGCCACCCAGATCGGGTCGCGGCTGGTGGGCGTGCTCTACATTCTCGATGAGCCAAGTATCGGGCTGCACCAGCGGGACAACGAGCGGTTGCTCGGCACCCTGCGAGGGCTTCGCGATCTCGGCAACACGGTCATCGTCGTGGAGCACGACGCCGAAACCATCCAGGCCGCCGACCACGTCATCGACCTCGGTCCGCGTGCGGGCCGATTCGGAGGAGAGGTCGTCGCCGAGGGGTCCGTCGACGACATCCTCCGCCACCCCGACTCGCTCACCGGCCGGTACCTCCGGGGTGAGCTGCGGGTGCCGATTCCCGGCGGCAGGCGCGAGCCGACGCCAGGACACCGGCTCCGCATCGTCGGCGCTTCCGCCAACAACCTCAAGAACCTCACGGTGGACCTGCCGCTCGGCCTTTTCGTGACGGTCACCGGCGTCTCCGGCTCGGGCAAATCCACGCTCGTATCGGATATTCTCTACCAGTCGCTCGCCCGGCATTTCTATCGCGCCCGCGTCGTGCCCGGCGCGCACACCCGCATCGAAGGCCTCGACCGGATCGACAAGGTCATCGACATCGACCAGAGTCCCATCGGGCGCACGCCGCGCTCCAACCCCGCGACGTACACCGGGCTCTTCACGCCCATTCGCGAGCTCTTCACCCAGCTTCCCGATGCGAAGTTGCGAGGGTACGGTCCCGGCCGTTTCTCGTTCAACGTGAAGGGCGGACGCTGCGAGGCGTGCCAGGGCGACGGCCTGGTGAAGATCGAGATGCATTTCCTGCCGGATGTGTACGTGCCGTGCGAGGTGTGCAAGGGCCGACGGTACAATCGCGAGACGTTGGAAGTGCGGTACAAGGGGCGGAGCATCGCCGATGTGCTCGACCTCACCGTGGCCGACGCGCTCGAGTTCTTTTCCAATCAGCGACGCATCGCGGAAAAGCTCGAGCTGCTCAACGATGTTGGGCTGGGGTACATCCATCTGGGACAGGCGGCCACGACGCTCTCCGGTGGCGAGGCGCAGCGGGTCAAGCTGGCCACGGAGCTCGCCAAGCGTGACACCGGACGGACGCTCTACATCCTCGATGAACCGACGACCGGACTGCATTTCGAGGACGTGCGCCTGCTCCTCGACGTGCTTCATCGCCTGGTGGATAAGGGGAACAGCGTGGTGGTGATCGAGCACAACCTCGACGTCATCAAGACCGCCGACTGGATCATCGATCTGGGGCCGGAGGGCGGAGAGCGCGGCGGGAGCATCGTGGCCGCCGGCACGCCAGAGGACGTCGCCGACACACCGGAAAGTTACACGGGAGAGTTTCTGAGGAGGGTCCTGCAGGGAACTGGGAACGGGGAACGGGAAACGGCCGTTCTCAGTTCCCCATAGCTCCGAAGGTCGTCGTCTTCGCCGCCGGATCCACAACCAGCCAGAGCCACATCCCCGATATGGCGTGGCCCGGCACGCCGCAGATGATGCGATACCTGCCGCTGTCCGGCACCGTGAAGGTCATGACGTCGGTGTCCTCCTGCGCCATCCCTTCCTGCAATTTCTTGGTGTAGGCACGCGGGATGGCAGGATCCACCGCCTGATTCGGGATCGGCTCTTCGCCCGAGATCACTTCGGCGCTATGGGGCGTGCCGTCCTTATTCACGAAGTTGATGACGACGTTGGCGTTGCCCGGGATCGTGAACCCCGCCGGACCCTGCGATGCATCGTTGAAGATGAAGGGCCCCGCCACCAGCTCCAGCGTCGCGGTGTTGGTCTTGGCGTCCCACTTGGCGTACTCGTCGGCTGCCGGAGCCCGGACGGCGCGGGTCTTCATGGCGGCCAACCCGACGGCCAACGCGACGACCAGCGCGACGACCACCGCCGCCGCACCAAGGATCGTTCCACGACGGTTCATGAGTGTCATTTGCTCCATCAGACGGGTGCGAGACCGAGGCCGGTTGAAACTCCAGCGGTGCTCGATCGGAAGTATCGCGGGTGACTTCTCCCAGCAGGGCCGGGTATAATGATCCGAAGGGATAGCCCTGCGCACACCGTCCCGCAACCAACCTCACCAGGACCTCTCGTGATCCGCCGCCTCATTGCGCTCATGTCGCTGGCCGTCGCTCCGACCACGCTCTTTGCCCAGCAGGCCGATTCTTCGCTGCTCACCATTGGCCGGATCTACGGCTCGGGGGAATTCGCGCCGGAGCAGTTCGGACCCTCCAGATGGCTGGACGAAGGCGCCGCGTATACCACGCTCGAACCTGGGGCCGACAGCGCCGGGACGGACATCGTACGGTACGATGTCGAGAAGGGCACGCGGGAAGTGCTGGTCTCCGCCGGGCAGCTCGTACCGAAGGGCGAGAGCGAGCCCCTCGACGTCGAGGACTACGCCTGGTCGCCCGATGGCAAGCTCCTGCTGGTCTTCACCAATACGCGGCCGGTCTGGCGCATCAACACCCGCGGAGACTACTGGGTGCTCGATCGCGGCACCGGCAACCTCCGCAAGCTCGGCGGGGCTGGCACCAAACCGTCCACGCTCATGTTCGCCAAATTCTCTCCCGATAGCCGGGAGGTGGGCTATGTCCGCGAGAACAATCTGTACGTCGAGGACCTGGCGTCAGGCCGGATCACGCCGCTCACCACCGACGGATCACGCACCCTGATCAACGGCACGTTCGACTGGGTGTACGAAGAAGAGCTGATGAACAACTACGCCGACGGCTGGCGGTGGAGTCCCGACGGCGAGCGCGTCGCCTACTGGCAGCTCAACGCCGATTCGGTCCGGGACTTCAACCTGATCAACGATACTGATTCGCTGTATTCACGGGTGATTCCCGTGCAGTACCCGAAAGTGGGAGAGGCGAATTCCGCCGCGCGAATCGGAATCGTTTCGGTTGCCGGAGGCCCCACCCGTTGGCTCGATATCGCGGGCGATCCGCGAGAGCACTACATCCCGAGGATGGAGTGGGCCTCGAGCTCGAAGGAGGTCATGCTCCAGCGGCTCAACCGCCTGCAGAACACCGACGAGGTGATGCTTGGCGATGCCGCCACCGGCAGCGTGCGGACGATACTGACCGAGCACGACACGACCTGGGTAGGGGTCGTGGACGACGTGGTCTGGCTCGACCACGGGAAGAGCTTCACATGGGTGAGCGAGCGGGATGGATGGAACCACGTCTACGTGGTGTCGCGCGACGGGAAGACCGTCAGGCTGGTCACGAAGGGAGCGTTCGACGTCCTCGAGGTGGAGGGCATCGACGGCAAGGGTGGATGGCTCTACTACATGGCCTCCCCCGACAATCCAACCCAACGCTATCTCTTCCGGACCAGGCTGGACGGCAAGGGGAAGCCGGAGCGGCTCTCCCCGCGGAATGAGCCGGGCACCCACAGCTACGACCGGTCACCCGACTTCCGGCATGCGATCGAGACTTATTCGACGCTGGAGACCCCTACCGTCATCCGGCTCGTGCGACTCCCCGGTCATCAGGTGGTTCGCACGCTCGTCGACAACTCGCGTCTGCGGACGCGAGTGGCGGGGCTCAAGCGCGCGACGGCCGAATGGCTGTCGGTCCCCGCCGCCGACGGCGTGAAGATGCCTGGTCTCCTGCTGAAGCCCGCCAACTTTGATTCGACGAAGAAGTATCCTCTCCTCTTCTTCGTCTACGGCGGTCCGGGTACCGCGGAGGTGAAAGACGCCTGGGGCGGATATTACCTGTGGCACACGATGCTCACCCAGAAGGGGTATCTCGTGGCGGTGGTGGACAACCGCGGCACCCCCGCACCGCTCGGCCGGGCATGGCGCAAGTCGATCTACGGCCAGCTTGGCGTACTCGAGACCGAGGACCAGGCCGTCGCCGCGCGGACGCTCATGCGGCGCCGGTACGTGGATCCTTCGCGGGTGGGGATCTGGGGCTGGAGCTATGGCGCCTTCATGAGCCTGAACGTCCTCTTCCAGCATCCCGAAATCTACCGCATGGCGGTGGCGGTCTCCCCCGTCACCAACTGGAAGCTCTACGACAACGTCTATACCGAGCGCTTCAACGGCCTCATTACCGACAACGAGGCCGGATACGAGCGCGGGTCGCCCATCACATACGTGAAGGGGTTGAAGGGCAGTCTGCTCCTGGTGCATGGGAGCGGGGACGACAACGTGCACTTCCAGAACAGCGAGATCCTGATCAACGCGCTGGTGGCCGCCAACAAGCCATTTACGATGATGGAGTACCCCAACCGCACCCACTGCATCTGCCAGGGAAAGAACACCACCGCCCATCTCTTCTCGCTCATCACCCGGTTTCTCGACCAGAATCTGATGAGCCCCTCAGGGTCCGCACCGGGCATGGTCCAGGCCTCCACCGGTCCGTAGCGTCGGTCTGCCGGCCGCCCTACATTAGGATCTCCGATCCTCCGGAGGTCCTGATGACCTATGAAGACATCGTTTCGCTGCTGGGATACGCGGGTGGCCACGAACAGGCCGTCCGCATTACCACCACCGACCAGAGTGAGGTCGTGGGTATCCCTACCAGCGTAGATACGCACGTCACGGCCCATGAGGTCTATCTCCGTCCATCCGGCGCCGACGACACCGAAATTGCCGTCTCCCTGGCGGCCATCGAGGCAGTCGAGCTGGTCTAGCGTTGCGTCCTGAAACATCCTCCGATCAGTCACCGTATGGGGTGGCCACGGGAGGCAAGGCATGGACATGGAAGGCATACTCGCGATCACGTTTCTCTTCGGAGGAGGCACCCTCTTCCTCCTCTCGCTCAGCCCGGTCGGCAAGGCCATCGCTGAGCGGATCCGCCACCAGGGCGCGCCCCAGATGCGCGACCCCGAGCTTCTGGCCGAAGTCGACGCGCTCAGGCAGGAAGTCTCTGAGCTGCATGAACGGGTGGACTTCACCGAGCGGCTGCTCGCGAACCAGAAGTCCGACGCGAAGCTTGCGGGGGCGGAGTGAGTGCCGCGGGAGGGGATTCCAGATGATTCAACAGGTGCCGACGCCGCCGCCATTCGATCCCAATCTCTTCTTCATGAATGGGGATGGCGCACCGGTGCTGGTCACGATCGTCCTGGCCGCGCTTCTGGCGACGACCGTCATCCTGTGGCCGATCATGCGGGCGCTGGGTAGAAGAATGGAGCATCGAGGCGGTCCCGACACGGCGCTTCGTGCCGAGCTGCAGCAGATGAGTCAGCGACTGGCGGAGGTGGACGCGATGCAGGCCCGAATCGGAGAGCTCGAGGAGCGGCTCGACTTCGCCGAGCGGTTGTTGGCGCAGGCCCGTGAGCCCGACCGACTCCATCAATAGGAGGGCGGACGCGTGAACGCAGCCGAGGCGATCGCCTTTGTCGGGCTAGCGCTTATGTTGGCGAAGATTTTGGGCCCGATCGGCGCCGCGATCGGCGCGCGGCTCCGACCGACGCGGCATGCTGTGGATATGGAAATGTTGGCCGAAGTAGATGTGCTCAGGACGCGATTGGCCGAGGTGGAGGAACGATTAGATTTCGCCGAGCGGTTGCTGTCCCGAACCGAGGCGACGGACCAGCTTCCGGGGAGTATGCAGCAATGATCACACGCGAGGACATTCAGTCCTTTCTGGACCGGCTCGACTCCGGGTCGCTAGCGGTCGCGGAGGTGGAGACCAACCTCTGGATCGCACGGACACGCGACGATGCCGAGGTCGTGGTGCACTTCGCGCCCCCGGTAGTCATCCTGCGGGTACGGGTAATGGAGCTCCCGGAGAGCGATCCGAGGCGCTCCGAGCTTTTCCGCCAGCTCCTCGAATACAATGCGCGAGAGCTGGTGCACGGTTCATATGGACTTGAAGGCAACCACGTCGTACTGACCGACACACTCGAGCTGGAAAACCTCGACTTCAGTGAATTCGAGGCGAGCTTCGATTCCATCACGCTGGCGCTGGCGTCGCATCTCGCCGCGCTCGCCCCATACCGGGAAGGGTGAAGCGACATGGGACTCTTTGACCGCCTCTCGGCCCTTCTTCGGTCGAATATCAACGACCTCATCTCGCGGGCCGAGAACCCGGAGAAGATGCTCAACCAGCTGATCGTCGATATGAAGTCAAACCTGGCCAAGGCCAAGCAGCAGGTGGCCTCCGCCATCGCCGACGAGAAGAAGCTGCAGTCCGACGCCGAGGCGATGAAAAAGCAGGCGGAAGACTGGGAGCGGCGCGCGATGCTGGCAGTGCAGGAGGGCAGGGACGATCTCGCCAAGCAGGCGCTCGGCAGGTACAACGAGCAGCTGCAGGGGGCGCAGCAACTCCACGAAACCTGGCTTCGCCACAAGGCCGAAACCGATCAGCTCAAGCTTTCCCTGCGCCAGCTCAATGACAAGATCGAAGAGGCCAAGCGGAAGAAGAACATCCTCGTGGCCCGGGCCAAGCGTGCGGAGGCGCAACAGCGCATTCAGGAAACGATGTCGGGGATGTCCGACAAGAGCGCCTTCGAGTCGTTCGAGCGGATGGCGGAGAAGATCGAGGCCACCGAGCGCAAGGCGATCGCGGCCGCGGAGCTGAATGAAGAAGTCTCCGGCGACCGCCTTGCGCGCCAGTTCGAGGCGCTCGAGTACAAGGGCAGTTCCGATCAGCAGCTCATCGAGCTCAAGTCCCGTATGGGCATGCTGCCCGCCGGCGGTGCCGGGGCCAAACAGCTCAATCGCGGGGCGGGTGAAGTGCACGAAGCCGAAGTGATCGAGGACAGGGACGAGGGGAGCAGCCACTGACGGCTTCGGGAGGCTCTGATCGCCGCCGGGCCTTTCCGCTCGGCTGGGCGCTTCTCGCGGTGGCGCTGGTAGCACTGGTGGTCCGGACGGTCGATGTCCTCCTGGTCATCTTCCTGTCGGTTCTTCTCGGCGTGTACCTTCGCGCCATCGCCAACGTTCTTCATCGACGGTGGCAGGTCCCCGAGACGGTTGGTCTCCTGGCCGGCGTGGCGCTGACGATCGGCGCGCTCGTCGGCCTCGTGTTTCTGGTGGCGCCGGCGGTCTCGGCGCAGGTGCAGGATCTGCTCAACAACCTCCCCCAGTTCCTCACCGAGCTCGACGCGACCATCTCCAAGATTATTCGGGGAACGCCGCTGCTGGGACGGTATGTAGGGGGTGGAACCTCCTCGTTATTCGGCAGCACGCTCAGCGAGATCTTCGGCTTCCTTCGCGGCGCGGCGGTGCCTTACCTGAAGGGCGGGGTCGAGTTCCTGATCGAGGGCGTGAGCGTGGTGGTCATGGCGCTCTACTTCGCCCGCAGCCCGGACATCTATCTCGACGGCATGGTCGCCCTGACGCCGCCGTCCCATCGAGCACTGGCCAGAAATATCCTGGACGATCTCGGCACCACTCTCAAGGCATGGGTGGTGGGACAGCTGACCTCGATGGTGTTGCTCGCGGCGCTGACGACGCTGGGTCTCTGGGCGCTCGGCGTCCCCTACTTCCTCGCCTTCGGCGTCTTTGCCGGAATCGCGGCCATCGTCCCCTTCTTCGGGACCCTCCTCTCCACCGTCATTCCGGCGCTCATCGCACTCGGCGTGTCCGGCCTGCCCAAGTCACTCGCGGTGGCCGGCGTGGGTGTCGGCGTCCATCTCATCGAGGCAAATTTCGTCGCACCGGTGGTGATGGAGCGCCAGGTCAATCTCCCGCCGGTGCTCACGATCGCCGGCGTCCTCCTGCTCGGGAAGCTCTTCGGCCTGGCCGGTCTCGTGGTAGCGGTTCCCATTCTCGCGGTTATCATGGTCCTGATCCGGCACATCCTCCTTGGCGAGCTCTACGGCGACCCCGTGAGCGAATCCCAGTCATCCGGGACGGTGCCGGCCGAGGCGAATCGCACGATCGCTGTTCGACCCCTCAACCCATAGGCGCATGACTCCGCCACGCTTCCTGATCGTAGCCGACGGCGACTTCGGCCCGATGACGTCGAAGACTGCCAATTCCGTTATCCGCTATCTGCCGGCTCGCACCGTCGGCGTCCTCGACCGCCAGCACGCAGGCCAGACCGTTCAGGACGTTCTCGGTTTCGGCGGCGCCATACCGGTGATCGGCTCCATGAAAGAGGGGCTGGCGCTTGGTCCGACCGCCGTGCTCATCGGTATCGCGCCGCAAGGCGGCCGGCTGCCGAATGAATGGCGGAGCTGGCTCGCCGAGGCGCTGGACCACGGCTGCGATCTCTGGAGCGGGCTCCACACCTTTCTCGGCGATGATCCGGTCCTCGCGGCCAAGGCGGCCACGGGAGGGAGAAGGATTCTCGACCTCCGCAAGCCTCCCGCCGATCTGCCGATCGCCTCCGGACTGGCCAAGGAGGTCGAGCCGCTGGTGGTGCTGACCGTGGGGACCGACTGCAACGTCGGCAAGATGACGGCGCAGCTACAGCTCCTGCGGAAGCTCAACGAGCGCGGAGTGCGCACCCGGTTCGCGCCGACCGGGCAAACCGGTATCATGATCGAGGGCTGGGGGATCGCGGTGGACGCCGTCGTCGCCGACTTCATCGCGGGCGCGGCCGAGCGGCTCGTCCTCGAAGCGAGCAGTGATGCCGACGTCGTTCTTGTCGAGGGGCAGGGCAGCATCAACCATCCAGGATATTCAGGTGTGACGCTCGGCCTTCTGCACGGATCCTGTCCCGATGCGCTCATTCTCTGTCATCAATCGAGCAGGGAATATCTCGGCGACTATCGCGAGGCTGCCTGGCTCCGGATTCCACCACTCGCGGATTACATCCGTCTCTACGAGCTGATTGGAGGCGCGGTCCACCCCACCAGGGTCATCGGCATCTCGCTCAACACCTACGATCTGACCGACGCGGAGGCCCGCAAGGCCTGCGACCAGGCCGCGCGCGAGACGGGCCTGCCTGTGACCGACCCGGTCCGGTACGATCCCGCCCCACTCATCGATGCGGTGGTGAGCGCACGCGACCGCTATCGCCGACTCCGCCGCAACGACTGATGCCCGAATCGTGGGAGCGCGCGCTGGCTCGCTGGGCCGAGGCCGGCCTGCTCGATGCTGCGAGCGTCTCCCGGATCAGCACGTGGGAGGGACTCCAGGTTGGCGAGCGGTCCCGCTGGCCGGCGAGGCTGGCACTCGCAGTCGGGGGAATGCTGCTCTCCGCCGGAGTTCTCCTCTTTGTGGCGGCGCACTGGGATGCCATCGCGCCGGGGCAGCGCTTTGCCGTCGTGCTCCTGAGCGTCGGGGCACTCCATGCCGCCGGCGCGCTGACGGCCGAGCGGTCTGGAACGCTGTCCGCGGTCCTGCACACCGCCGGCACCGTCGCCCTCGGCGGCGGCGTCTTTCTCGCGG
>JBDTTA010000063.1:0-12420 GCA_039930845.1 Gemmatimonadales bacterium | reverse complement strand
CCGCCCTCGACGCCCTTGCCCGTGAAATCCTTCGGATCGAACGGCTTCTCGTTCAGATCGATCGGCGGGATGTCTTTCGGGATGTCGGTCGGCGCCACCACCGTCTGAAACCCCTTTGGCGGGGGATTGGCCGATACGATGACGTCGGGCGGAGGCTGGTCGGGCGGCGGCGGGGGCGGGGGCGGCGGCTTCAGAAACACCATCGTGGTGTCCACCGGGCGGTTTCTGATCGTCTCGGCAACGCCCTGCGTCGCCTTCACGGCACCGAAGATGATGGCGCCGTGCACGAGCAGAGACAGGACCGACTCGCCCAGTGTCCGCGTTCCCTTTTGTTTCGATTCGATCAGATTCTCGAACACGCAACTACCTCCAGCGGAGGGTGATCGTGGCAGGAAACTACCACTCGCTGGTAGCGGGGCCTTTGCCTGGAGATGACAATTTCATGACAATGGGGTTAGCAGCCTCCGACTGGGCCCGGCAGACGGAATGAATGAGATGAGCTACCGCCGATCCGGTGCGACGTCAAGTGCGGAGACGCCCGGCCGCCGGGGGAGTCGCACACTGAACACCGTGCCCCGGCCGGGCCTGCTGGTCACGGTAATCGATCCACCGTGCGCTTCGGCGATCCACTTGGTGATGGCCAGCCCCAGGCCGGTCCCCGGACGCTCGCCCGTGCGGGAGCGCGCGGGGTCGGCCCGCCAGAAGCGATCGAAAATGTGAGGGAGATCACCAGGCGCGATACCGATGCCGGTATCCCGCACCGAGATCGTCGCCGCGTCATCCGCCTCATCGAGCTCGAGGCCCACCGTGCCGCCCGGCGGCGTGTACTTCACGGCGTTGGTGACGAGGTTGAGCAGCATTTCCCGGATCCGATGGAGGTCCACCGCCATCGTGACCGGCGAGTCGGGCATGGCGCTCGTCACCCTGAGACCGGTGGCCTCCCCCAGCATGCCGGCCGTCTCGGCGACGTCGCTCAGGATGTCGCGGAGATCGTGCTGCTCCAGGGCGAGCGGCACGCCACCCTCATCGGCCCGGGCGAGGGTGAGCAGGCTCTCCACCAGCTCCGTCATCTCGTTCACCTGGGCCAGCGTTTCATCGAGCGACTCGAGAATTTCCGGCGGCACCCCCGGATGCACCAGCGCGCGCTCGACGCCCAGCCGGAGCACTTGCAACGGCGTCTTGAGCTCGTGACTCGCATCGGCGGTAAACCGGTGCAGACTGTCAAAGCTGCGCTCGAGCCGCGCGAGCATCCCGTTGACGGTGAGCGCCAGCCGCGACATCTCGTCGCCGGAAATCGGCACCGCGAGGCGCCGGTGGAGGCTCCGCCCGTCCGAGATGGCCTCGACCTCGTCCATGATGCCCTGCACCGGTCGGAGACTCGTCCCCGCCAGCCAATAGCCGATGAGCGCCGAGCCGATGAGGACCATCGGTGCGATGAAGAGCATTGACCGCAGCAGCTCGGTTGGCCCGAAGGCAACCTGGCGCGCCGAGGTGGCCACGAGCACGCCACCGATTTCGGGGCCGGCCTTCTCCACCCGCATGGCGAAGTAGCGCACCGCGCCGGCCGGGGCACCGAGACGGAGCGTGCCGGACTCCCTGGGGGAACGCAGCGAATCGAGGGGCGCGGTGAGCAGCTCGAGATCGACGGCGGTCAGCGTTCGCGCGGACTCCGAGAGGGCCAGCACCTGGCCCGTGGTGTCCACGACGACGAGATAGTCACGCACCGCTTCGAGGTAGGCGCTGATGCCCGGGTCGAGTGCGCGATTGAGTCCCTGCGTGGCCACGATCCGGCCGAGCACGTTGTAGGACTCGCTGAGCCAGTGATCGGCGAGGTCGGCCTCGAGGCCGAGACGCTGGTCGAGCTCGCGGAGGCTGGACTGACGCCGCTCGAGATAGAGCAGCGTCCCGAACGCGACCACCGTCACGCCCAGGGCCACCGTGTACCACGTGGTGAGCCGCCGGCGGATCGTGGTCATGCTACCCCTTCACGACGTATCCGACACCGCGGACGGTGTGGACCATTTTCCGCGCGTGCCCGGAGTCGACTTTTTTCCGGAGACGGTTGATGACCACGTCCACGATGTTCGTTCCGGGATCGAAGTGGTAGTCCCAGGCGTATTCCGTGATCAGTGTCCGCGACTTCACCCGCCCCGCATGGCGCATCAAGTACTCGAGGACGGTGTACTCCTTGGGCGTCAGATCGATCGTCCCTCCGGCTCGCCGGACTTCCCTCGTGGCCGTATCGAGCTCCAGATCACCCACGCGCAGCACCGGATCGCGAATCTCCTTGGGCCGGCGGCCGAGCGCCTCCACTCGCGCGAGCAGCTCCTCGAAGGCGAACGGCTTCGTCACGTAGTCGTCGGCACCGGCACGCAGGGCTTCGACCTTGAAGTCGACCGCATCCTGCGCGGTGAGCACCAGAATGGGCGTGGTCGTACCCCGGTCGCGGAGCGTGCGTACCATTTCGAGCCCGTTCATGCTCGGGAGGCGCAGATCGAGAACGATCAGGTCGTACCGTCCGCCCGACGCCAGACGCAGCCCCTCGAGGCCATCGTCGACCAGCTCGGCCTGGTAGTGATGCTCTTCGAGGCCGCGCTTGACGTGGCGCCCGACCGTACGGTCGTCCTCGATGACGAGCACTTTCATGGCAGCATCGGGAGGAATACGCGAAAGGTCGATCCCCGCCCCGGCGCACTGTCGACCTCGATGCGTCCGCGATGGTCCTCGACGATCCCGTAACAGATGGAAAGGCCCAGCCCAGTGCCGCGACCCGGCGGCTTGGTCGTGAAGAAGGGCTCGAAGATCTTGCTCTGGTCGGCGCGCGAGATGCCGGTCCCGGTGTCCTCGACCTCCACGACGACCTCATCCGCCCTCGCGCGGCCTCTGGCCGTGCGGACCGTGAGCTGCCCGCCCTGTTCCATGGCATCGAGGGCGTTGAGCATCAGCGCCATGAGCACCTGGATGAGTTGCTCGGTGTCACCCGTCGTCCTGGGCTCGGCGGGGTCGAAGTCGCGCACCACCTGGAGGCTCTTGAAGCGCTGATGATGTTTGAGCAGAAAGAGCGTCTCGGACACCAGCCAGTTGAGCGCGACCGGTCCCTTGGATTTCCCCTTGGGCCGGCTGAAATCGAGGAGGCCGCTCACGATTCGCGAGCAGCGATCGACTTCCTTGTCGATGATGTCGAGATACTCCGCCACCGCCGGCGACGCAGCGGGTGGGAGCTTGCCCTGGATGGCCGCGACGCACGCGCCGATGGTTGCCAGCGGATTGTTGATCTCGTGCATGACGCCCGCGGCGAGCTGGCCCACCGCGGCGAGCTTGTCGCTCTGGGTGATCTGGGCCTGAATCGTCTGCCACTCCGTGATGTCTTCGCCGATCGTGATGACGTGGCTGATCTCGTCGCCATCGAGCCGCATCGGAATCTTGCTGAGCCGGTAGTAACTCGTCACCCCGCCGGCCACGACTTCGATTTCGGACTGCTGGATCTCACCCGTCGAGAAGATGCGGTCGAAGTCGGCGCGGAGCTGGGCGGCCGGCTGCCGGGTGAGCACATCGAACACCTGTCGGCCCACGACGGCATCCCGCCTCAAGCCCTGGGTGCCCGTCTCACGTTTCCGGTTCCAGGTCTGAATACGATACTCCCGGTCGACGACATAGAGGCCGACCGGGAGGCTGTCGATGATGAGGCTGGTGAAGCGGCGATGCTCCTCGATCTCCCGCGACTGCATCGCCACTTCCCCAGCCAGGTCGCTCGAGAGCTCGACCGCCGCCAGGTAGGGCGCGAGGATGTCGGCGACGACACGCATGATCGAGAGCCGAGAGCCGTCGCCGTCGAAGGTGGCCTCGAGGAGCCCCAGGGTGGCGCCCTCGTGCTCGAGCTCGAAGCGGCGCGCCGTCCCTCGCGGGATGGCATCGAGCGAACCCACCAGCGCCACGGCGTCGGGCGTCATCGGCGCGGAGATGGGACGAAACGCCGCCGTCCCATGGTCCCGCACCCAGAGCGTGATCCGGTCGGCCGGCAACCCGGCCCGGAGCGTCTCGGCCACCGCCGCGATGGTGGCCTCGGTACCGAGCCCGACATTGAGCAGCTTGGCGACCGACCCCAGCAACGCGAGCGGGATGTCAGCGGGAGTCATGCGAGGCAGGACGCGCGGCGCGGGCGGTCACGCTCAGGATCCGCCATTCCCCGCCGATTCGCCGCAACACGAGATGCTCCACCCAATCCGCCTCGGCAACCGCTCCGGCGACCGGAATCCGCCGCCGGGTGGTCATCCACACGGCGGCGATGTCGCCGTCCTGGCGGAAGTCGGCCCGGAGCACCCGCACATCGAACCGCCGCTGGTCCAGGCCTTCGACCCGGCGCGCAATGGTGTTGATGGCGAGATCGATCGGCACAGCCTGGTGGGTGTCACCCGGTGCGGGGATGATCGGTCCGGCATAACTGGCGTCGGCCCAGAAAAGGGCCCGCGCGGCTTTCCAGTCGCGAGCGGAAAGGGTTCGCGCATAGTCCGCGACGAGCGCCTGCACCGCCTCCTCGTCGTGGCGAGACCCCGCCGGGGTGTGATCCTCGATCCGGCAGGCCGGCGCCAGCAGCAGGGCCAGGTAGAAGGCCGCGGTGGAGAGTCGGGCCATCGGGATCCTCGACGGAGCTCTGGCGGCGGGGTCTACGATAGGGCGCGAAGCTGCTTCAGGATTTCCTCATTCTCACGCCGCGTGGACGGCGTCTGCTCCGCGTACGTCCACCGTACGATGCCGTCCTTGTCGATCAGCACGTACGCGCGGTTGGAGAAGAACTTGTCCTCGAGGAGCGTCCCGTACTTGCGGCTCACCTCGCGCTTGAAATCGCTCAGGAGATCGAGCGAGAGCCGCTCCTTGGCCTTGAATTCGTTCAGCGTGGGTACCGAGTCCACGCTGATCGGCAGCACGAGCGCATTCACCTCGCGAAACTTGTCGAAATCCTCGGTGAACGCGCTCATCTCCCTGGTGCAGGTGCTGGTGAACGCCAGGGGGAAGAACGCCAGCAGCACGTTCCGCCCCTTGAGTCGCGAAAGCGTGACTTCCGTCCCCGCCGTGGAAGGGAGAGTGAAATCGGGGGCGGCGGCACCGACAGCGGGGAGCGAAGGCATCTACGGCTTCACCGCCGCGTAACGCTTCCCGACTTCGCTCCAGTTCACGACGTTCCACCAGGCGGCGACGTAGTCGGGACGGCGATTCTGGTATTTCAGATAGTACGCATGCTCCCAGACATCGCACCCGAAGATCGGCGACTTTCCGCTGCTGAGCGGCGAGTCCTGGTTGGGCGTCGACTCGATGGTGAGCTTGCCGCTCTTGTCGGCCGTGAGCCATCCCCAGCCGCTGCCGAACCGTGCCACGGTGGTCTTGGAAAATTGCTCCTTGAATTGCGCGAAACCGCCGAACGCCTTCGTGATGGCATCGGCGAGCGGGCCGCTCGGCTCCCTGGCACCTCCCGGCGCCATGATCTCCCAGAACATCGTGTGGTTGGCGTGTCCGCCGCCGTTGTTGCGCACCGGTGCCCGGACGGCCTCGGGGAGGGCATCGATGTTCGACAGCAGTTCCTCCACGCTCTTTTTCTGGAGATCGGCGTGGGGCTCGAGCGCCGCATTCAGGTTGTTGACGTACGCGGCGTGATGCTTGTCATGATGAATGCGCATCGTCGCTTCATCGATATGGGGCTCGAGCGCATTGTAGGCATATGGTAGGGGGGGGAGTGCAAATGCCATGTCCGGCTCCTCGTTGGAATGCCGTGGTGTTTCCTCTTGTAGACCCGAAATATGGGCGCGCCACGAGGAGGAATCAACGAGCGCTTTGCGCGGCACGCGCAGCCGCGACAAATTGGCGGCATGCCCGAAACTTCCCATACCCTCAAGCCGCTGGCGCCGGTGTTCGTCGCCGACCTCTTTCTTCCGCTCTGGGCCGAGCTGGTCGCGCTGCTTCGCGGACTCGGTGCGGACGATTGGTCGCGTCCGACCGTGTGCCCGCTCTGGTCGGTGCGCGACGTGGCGGCGCATCTGCTCGACGACGATCTGCGCCGGCTTTCCTCACACCGCGACGGCTATCAGCTGCCCGGCGGGCCGCACGACGCGAGCGACGCGGCGCTCCTCGATTTCATCAATCGGATGAATGCAGAATGGGTGGTCGCCGCGCGGCACATGAGCCCTCGGCTGCTCGTCGACCTGCTCGAGTTCACCGGCCCCCAGGTGGCCGAGCTCTTCGGATCCCTCGATCCATTCGGCCCGGCCCACTTTCCCGTATCGTGGGCAGGAGAGAGCCGCTCGGAAAACTGGTTCGATGCGGGACGGGACTACACCGAGCGCTGGCTGCACCAGCAGCAGATTCGCGAAGCCGTCGGGGCAACCGGGCTGCTCGCGCGACGCTGGTTTCATCCTGTGCTCGACCTCTTCGTCCGCGCGATGCCCCACACCTACCGTGACGTGGAGCGGGAGGAAGGAACCGCGCTACAACTTGAAATCACGGGAGAAGCCGGCGGGAGCTGGGCGCTCCTGAGCACGACGGACGGTTGGCGGTTATACACCGGCCGGCCGGCCCGGAGCGCCGCCACCGTCAGCATGACCGGCGAGACCGCCTGGCGGCTGTTTTCCAAGGCGCTCAAGACCGAAGAGGACAGGTCACGCGTCCACATCTCCGGCGATCATTCGCTGGGCGCGGTACTGCTGCGGTCGCTCGCGGTCATCGCCTGACGCGGCGAGGCGATCAGCAGGATCGCACCGGCGGCGGACAGCATGGTGTACACCACCTCGCCGTGCAACCCGGCGCTGATCGCCAGCAGCCCTCCCCAGCCCGCCGCCATCCACGCGACATCCCTCGACCAGCGGTACCGCGGTGAAGACTGCGCTCGCTCCCCACCGGCGAGATCGAGCACCACCGCCGATGGAAGCAGCCACGCCGCGGCCACAATCCCCGAGGGCTCGAGGCTGATCAGCGCGAGCCAGGCGCCGCCTACCGCCATTCCGGCGCCCCAGCCACTCGCGGCGGCATGCCAGATCCCCAGCATCGCCAGCAGTGCGGCGATCGTCCGCCAGTGCTCCAGGCCTCCCGGAGCGGCGACGAGTCCAACACGCGCCAGGAGAATCGCGGCGGCGGGCGCCACGAGCGGCCCCGGCGACCATCGTTGCAGCGGCCAGAGCCCGCTGAGCAGCCACGAAACCACCAGGAGTGCGGCGCCCACCATCACTTCCGCCGCCGGGCTGAACGGCAGTGAGTCGAGGCCGCTGATCGCGAGCCCTTCGGGCCCGGCCACCGTCGACATGAAATGGTAAAGCGCGACGAGAACGACGCAGACCGCCGCCGGAATCACCGGCCATCGACGGAAGCCCGCCGGCCGCACGATGAGCCACGCCGTCCACGACAACAGCGCCGGACCGAGCAGGACCACCGAAAGATGGGAACCGAGCGCGGTCAGCAGCAGACCGGGAATCAGCAGCGGCAACAGCTTTCCCGGCGCCGCGGGTGCGAGGGGGGCGCGTGGCCGGCGACGCAGGAGATGGCCGAGCCACAGGAGCACCGCCGCAATGGCCGCGATGGCCAGCACGCCGAGCAGCGCTGCGATCACTCCCGTCTCCGTGACCACGCCTCGCGAGATCCAGAGCACGAGGAGGGCACCCGCGGCCAGCGGCAGCCCCCGCCATCCGGCCCGAATGGCCACGCCAGCCGCGACCACGGCCGCGAGCAGCAGGAACCCTGCGGTGACGGGGTGAGCGCCGGCCGGGAGGGCGGCAAGGCCGAGCGCGAGTGACCCGGCGGCCAACACCGAGGTCCGGCGCAGGGCCATGGGGCGCAGCGAGATGGTGCCCGCGAGGACAATCAGGTAGGCCAGATCAGGCATCTGGATCACATCTTGCAAACCCCACCCCCGAACCCACCACTGTCAGGACGTTAGCTCCTGGCCTCTCCGGTGAAACGCAAGCGCCGAGGGAAATCTGCAAGGGGGCTACCACGCCATGACGGCCGCCATTGAACCCGAATCCTCAATGCCCCTCGCCATGGTGCGCGGGAGTTTGAATGGGCGCCTGGCCGGCCTGGCCAAGCGGAAGGGGTGGCGCCCGGCAACCGAGATGGCCGTGGACCTCGGCACCGCCAACACCCTCGTCTTCGTCAAGGGCGAAGGGGTGGTGCTCAATGAGCCGTCCGTCGCCGCCGTAGACCATGCCGGGAACATCATGGGCATCGGCCGCGAGGCCAAGATGATGCTCGGCCGTACGCCGGATGGGATCTACGCGGTGCGCCCGATGAAGGATGGCGTCATCGCGAACTTCGACGTCGCCGAGAAGATGCTTCGGCACTTCCTTCGCCAGGTCATCGATCGCACCGTCCTCAAGGTCAAACCCACCGTCATCGTCTGCGTCCCCTCCGGCATCACCGAAGTCGAGCGCCGTGCGGTCCGGGACTCGGCGCGCTCGGCCGGCGTGAAGCGTCTGCTGATGGTGTCCGAGCCGATGGCGGCCGCGATCGGCGTGGGCCTTCCCGTCGAGACGCCCACCGGCAGCATGGTGATCGACATCGGCGGCGGGACCACCAACATCGCGGTCATCGCACTCGGCGGCATCGTCTGTGACGCCTCGATCCGCACCGGCGGCGACGAGCTCGACCAGGCCATCGTCCAGTATATGAGGAAGACCTACAGCCTCCTCATCGGCGATCCGACCGCCGAGAAGATCAAGATGTCACTCGGCTCCGCGGTCGCGCTGACGCCGGAGGAGGAGATGGACGTCAAGGGACGCGATCTCGTCTCGGGGCTGCCCAAGGTGGTCCGGGTGGATTCTTCCGGGATTCGCGACGCCATCCAGGAGCCGCTCTCGCGCATTGTGAACGCGGTACGGCGGGCCCTGGAAATGACGCCCCCCGAGCTTTCGAGCGATATCCTCGACACCGGCATCGTGCTCACCGGCGGTGGCTCCCTCATTCGCGGTCTGAGCCAGCTGCTGCAGGACGAGACGGGCCTTCCGGTGCGAGTGGACGTCGATCCGCTCACGTCGGTGGTGCGCGGCACCGGAAAAATCCTCGACGACGTGAACCGCTACGGGAAAGTCCTCACGACCTGATCTTTTCCCGTCGGCGTGAGCCTCCGGGAAGCTCCAGCCCCATGCACCGGCAGTCTCGCCTACGCGGCGGGGCCGCCGGTGTATGGTTTTGTGTTGTGGAAGCAACAGCTTTCCTCGACGGTGACGGTAGAGCCAGCAAACATCATTCACAAACGACGTGATGTGACAGCTTCTAATAACCTGCTACTACTGCACTTCCAGATCCGACGCTCACGATGCGTCACTCTTGTCATGCCTGGCACGCCCCTGGCGTTTACCCTCCCCTGCCGGCGCCATTGCGCGCCATTCCAATCCCATCCGGAAAAGGCGCCGCCCATGAGTCCTGCCCTGGAAGTCCTCCTCATCGAAGATGAGGAGATCGATCGCCAGCTCGTCCACGAGCTGCTCGCCCTTCGTGGGCGTGGCCGCATCCGAATCACCGAGGCCGCGCAGTTTCAGACCGCGCTCGAGCTGCTGCAGCATCGCTCCTTCGACCTGATCCTGCTCGATACCAAACTGCGCGAAATCTCCGCGCTGAGCGCGCTCCGAACCGTGGGTGAGGAAGCGCCGGATACGCCGATTCTGCCGCACACCTCGTTCATCACGGTGCCGCTGCGGCAGGCCGCACGGGTACGGGGGCCCTTCGACGTTGTGGTGCGGGGGGACCTGAATCCGATGTGGACCGCGGTGAGCAGCCTGCTCAGTCTCGAGGCCGATCTGACCCGCCGCGCGCCCGCGGCCTAGCAGTGGCCGGGGCGGCGCCGACTCCTTTCAGGTTCATTTCTTCCCGTTAGACTTTCGGCCCGCCTTCGCCGGGGTCCACTCGAGCAGGTCGCCCGGTGGAACGTCGAAAAAGGTGCAGAGCCGGTCGAGCGCGTCGGCGTTGAGCCGGGCGAACTTGCCGCCCGGACGTGACAGCCGGTACGCGCTCGGGTAGCTCAGGTCGGTGCCGCGGCTGAGCGCGTACGCCGTGATGCCGCGTCGCGCCATCAATTGATGAACCATGAGTCGAACCATGAGACCTTTCGGGTCGGAGCCGCGGAGCGACGGTATATAGCCTTGCGATATGTACCGCTGCAGTATACTCTACAGGAGGACTGCGAGCCAGACCACGAGCCGCGGTGCACCACTCCGATTACTCCGCCCCGCTCTCGGGACCCAGCGATTCGAGTGCAATCCTCCTGTGAAAAGGTGACTCGTGATCGCATCCCCTCCCCGCGTATCGTCTCGCGCCGGCTGGCCTGGCCCCCGCAAGATCGGCATCCTCGACCTCGTCACGAAGAGTCCCCGCAACAGCCTGTACGGCCGCCTCATGAACGCCAGTCTCGCCAGCATCATGCCCCAGGTGCTCGGTGTGTGGTGCGAGGAAGCAGGGCATGACGTCCGGTACGTCTGCTATACCGGCGGTGAAAATCTCCTCGACGAGCTGCCCGCCGATCTCGATGTGCTCTTCATCGGCGCCTTCACGCAGGCGGCACAGCTCGCCTATGCGCTGAGCAATCTCTTTCGCTCACGCGGGGCGGTCACCGTGCTCGGCGGGCCGCACGCGCGCTGCTACCCCGAGGATGCCCAGCAGTACTTCGACTACGTCCTCGGTTTCACCGACCGCCGCGTCGTTCAGGAAGTGCTGGAGGAGTGCGCCCCGCACCGTCCCATGGGTCGGAGCATCAGCGCCGAGCGCCAGCCGCTCGAATTGCCGAGTCTCGCGGCACGATGGAAGTTCGTCGAGGCCACGCTCGCCAAGGCGCCCACCATCAAGATCGTGCCGATGATCGGCAGCCTCGGCTGTCCCTACACCTGCAGCTTCTGCATCGATTCCACCGTCGAATACCAGCCGCTCGGCTTCTCGCAGTTGAGTGAGGATCTGGCGTTTCTCTTGACGAAGGTGAAGAAGCCGATCGTCGGCTGGCACGATCCGAATTTCGGCGTGCGCTTCGACGACTACATGGAGGCCATCGAGGCAACCGTCCCGCGAGGCCGCATGCGGCATATCGCCGAGAGCAGCCTGTCGCTCCTCTCCGAGCCGCACCTCCAGCGCCTCCGCGCCAACGGATTCCAGGCGCTGCTGCCCGGAATCGAGTCGTGGTTCTCGCTCGGCAACAAGTCGAAGACCCGCCACACCGGCATGGAGAAGGTCGAACAGGTGTCGGAGCACGTGAACATGGTGATGCGGTACGTGCCTTACGTGCAGACCAACTTCGTCCTCGGCCTCGACAGCGACGATGGTCCGGAGCCGTTCGAGCTCACCAAGCGCTTCCTCGACCTGACGCCGGGCGCATTCCCCGCCTTCTCGCTGCTCTCGGCGTTCGGGCGCGCCGCGCCCCTCAATCTCGAGTATCAGCGCGCCGCGCGGGTGCTCCCCTTCCCCTTCACCTTCCTCAACAACAACCACGCCATGAACGTGCGGCCGGCCAATTACCCATGGCCCGAGTTCTACGACCGCCTGGTGGACCTCACGCGGTACGCGTTCTCATGGCGCGCCATCGGCAGGCGGCTCACCGCCACATCGGGCACGATTCCCAAGTGGATGAACGTGGTTCGGGCGATGTCGTCGGAGGGTTGGGGACGAATTGAGTATCATACACTGATCCGGGGACTGCTCGACACCGACCGGAGCGTGCGGACCTTCATGGACGGCGAGACCGACCAACTGCCCGCCTTCTACTCGGACCGCATCAAGCAGGATCTCGGTCCGTTACACCAGCACCTGCCGGCCGGCTCGCTCATGCACGACCCGAATGCGTACCTCAAGAGCCTGGACCAGCAGCCGACGATTACACAAATGCACGCCGGACGGCGCCGGCCGCACGCCGCCGAGAACGCACGCGAGACTGCGACCACTTCGACCTGACGAGGTTCCATTGTCCGCCACAACCGATCTTCGCTTTGGGCTCAGTGTGCGGCACGGGACGCGGGCGCGTCCAACCGCAGTGCACATCTTCCTGCAGCGCATCGAGCGCCATGCCAACGGCATGCTGGGGGTCACCCCGGTCTGCGCCTCTCTCCCCGAAATCGAGGCGGAGATCACGCATCTGAAGGACGATCTCGACGAAATGCTCCGGCAGGCCCGTCGGACGTTCGCCACGAGCGATCGCGCGGTCGTCTAGCCCGACGAAGGGGAAGCTCACGCACCGCGATGCGGTGGCGGGGCTTCCTCTTTCGCGCGAGTCAGCAGACGCTCGGTGAAGTCCAGCCGCTCCTGCACCTCGGACAGCTCACGGCGCAGCTCCCCCACCTCCTCACGCAGTGACGCCAGCTCGAGCGCCGACGATTCCCCACTCACTCCTGCTCGAAGCCGCGTCTCCTCCAATTTGATTCGCGCGACCTTCTGCATGCCATTGAAGACGATCGCCGTCACCGG
>JBDTTA010000062.1:0-12511 GCA_039930845.1 Gemmatimonadales bacterium | reverse complement strand
CGACGACTGGGGCCAGACCGCCGGTCGCGACTACTCCGGGGCGGCGTCCCCCAGGCCATTCGGCGCGGATCCGTCGCACGATTCCGTCCAGCGCGTCGACCGTCCCGAACATGACGCCCGCCTGGATGCACTCCTCGGTCCGCCGGCCGATCACCCGGGCGGGCGCGCGGAGCTCGGTGGCGGGCAGCTTGGCAGTGCGCTGAGTGAGTTGGTCCGCCGCGGTGCGGATTCCCGGCATGATGACCCCGCCGAGAAAATGCGCGTCGGCGGTGACGCAGTCGAAGGTCGTAGCCGTCCCGAAATCCACCACGATCGTGTCCTCGTGGTAGAGCTCGACTGCCGCCAGCGAGTTCACGATGCGATCAGCGCCGACGCTGAGCGGCTCGTCCACGTCGAGGACGATGGGAAGACCGCTCCGCGCATCCACCGAGAGTGCGGTCGTGCCGGTGATGCGCGCGATGCCCTCGACGACGCTCTGCGTCACGGCGGGCGCGACCGAGGCGAGGCAGGCGGCCCGCACCTCGTTGGGCGAGTGGCCGGCATGAATCAGAAAAGCCCCGACGGCGCTGCCCCACTCGTCGGGTGTGCGGTCGGGGTTGGTGGTCATCCGCCAGTGGTCCTCGAGGTTCCCGCCGGCGAAGAGCCCGAGGGTGATCTCGGTGTTTCCGATGTCGAGGGTGAGCAACATGGTCGAAGTTACGTCCGGACGGGCGTGGCGGCCAACTCGACCGGGCCCGCGCGCACCGCACGCTCGCGTCCGTCGGCGAGAGCGACTCGCAGCGCGCCATCGGAGGCAATCCCTGCCGCGACTCCCGCAACCGGCGACCGCAGCGACCGGCCGAGGAGCCAGTCGAGCGCCTCGAACCGCTCGAGCTCCCGCTCAGACAGCCGCGCGCTGTCGGTCTCCGTTGCCAGCACCGTCGCCACCACCGGTTCGACCAGCGAGTCGGGCACGATGCCCGGCGCGTGGTCCTCCAGCGTGGTGGCGACCTCGGCGAGGCCATCGGGCACCCGATTGGCGACGTTGAGGCCGAGCCCTACCGCGACCCACGCCAGTGTCTCGCCCTGCCATCGCGCTTCGCAGAGGATACCGCCGGCCTTGCGGTCGCCTAGCATCAGGTCGTTGGGCCACTTGAGGCGAATCGGCGCGCCGCCGACCAGATCCGAGAGGCGCTGCGAGACGGCGAGACCGATGCGCAGACTGAGCAGGTCGAGCGCCGATGCACTGGAGGGCCGGAGCAGGACGCTGAGCCAGAGACCGCCCGGCGGCGAGAGCCAGATGCGTCCGCGCGAGCCTCGGCCACCGGTCTGCTCGGCGGCCCGGACAACCGTCCCCGCCGCCGCCCCTTCGGCCGCGAGCGAATGCAGGAGGTCCATTGTGGACGCCAGCCGCTCGAAGTAGTGGATCGCCGCCGGCGCCGTCATCGGAGGAGCACGAGCAGCAGCGCGCCGAAGGCGATACGGTACCACGCGAACGAGACGAAGCTGTGATGGGAAACGAATCCAACGAAGAGGCGCACCACGAGGAGTGCCGAGACGAAGGCGGTGAGGAATCCCACTGCGAAGACCGGAACGTCGGCCACGGAGAGCAAATGCCAGCTCGAGCGCAAGTCGAAAAGCGTGGCCGCGAACATGACGGGGATCGATAGAAAGAACGAAAACTCGGTTGCCGCGGTCCGGGAGAGGCCGAGCAGGTATCCACCCATGATTGTAGCGCCCGAACGCGAGGTACCGGGCACGAGGGAGAGAATCTGCGCCACACCGACGCCGAGCGCGGTGCGCGGCGGGAGGTCGTTGACCTGGTCTATGCGAGTTCTGGGACTCGCCCACTCGATCACGAGGATGAGTATGCCTCCCACGATCAGGGCGCCGGCCACGACGCGGGGATCGAAGAGATGCGCCTTGATCCAGTCGTGCACGAGGAGTCCGACCACCGCGACCGGGATGAAACCGAGGATCAGGTTGAGTACGAGGCGACGCCCTGGCCCGCCCCTCCATGCCTCCACGGCGGCGCTCGTGAGTCGCGCGCGGTAGAGCCAGACGATCGCCAGGATGGCGCCGAGCTGGATGAAGATCTCGAAGGACTTTGCCCGCTCACCCGAGTCACCGAGCCAGTGGCTGACGACGATGAGATGACCGGTTGAAGACACGGGGATGAATTCGGTGACGCCCTCGACGAGCCCCAGCAGCGCCGCCTTGACGAGCGGATCAACCACCGGACGCGCTCACGCCAGTGATTCCTCGTAGAGCGACTCGTACATCGGGACGATGCGCTCGGCGGAAAACTGTTGCGCCTTTTCCACCGCCGCGGCGCTCATCGCGCGGTGCCGCTCGGGATCGCGAAGCACCTCCACCGCTCTGCGTCCCATCGCCTCGACCGATCCGACCGGTTCGAGGAGGCCGTTGACGCCGTCGTCGATAACCTCCGGAAGCCCGCCAGCGCGGGTCGCGACGACCGGTGCGCCGCAGGCCATTGCCTCGAGCGCGGCCAACCCGAACGATTCGGTCTGCGAGGGAAGCACGAAGAGATCACTGCCCTGCAGCAGCGTGGCGACCGAATCGAGCCGGCCGAGAAAGCGGACGTCCTCCCCCACGCCGAGCTCCTGCGCCTCGTTCTCGGCGTCGAGCCGGTCCGGACCGTCCCCGATCATGATCAGCGTGGCCGGCATTGCGCGATGGATGCGCGCGAAGACGCGGACGACGTCCTTGACCCGCTTCACTTCCCTGAAATTCGAGACGTGGGCAATGACCTTGTGGTTCTCGGGCGCGAGGGAGCCGGGGCAGCGCGTCTGCGCGGGCTGGTACTCGCGCAGGTTGACGAAGTTGGGGATCACCTTGATGTCGCAGCTGACACATCCGAACGCGCGGTAGGTCTCGTCCCTCAGGTACTCCGACACGGCGGTGATCTCGTCCGATTTCTCGATCGAGAACTGCGTGATGGCGTAGAAGCTCGCTTCCTGACCCACCAGGGTGATGTCGGTGCCGTGCAGCGTCGTGATCACCTTGAGCTGGCGCTGGCCTTTGAGCATTTCACGCGCGAGATATGCGGTGGTGGCGTGCGGAATGGCGTAATGGACGTGGAGCACGTCCAGCCCCTCGCGGACCACCACCTCGTGCTGTTTCGATGCCAGGGCGAGCGTGTACGGAAAGTGGTCGAACAGCGGGTACCGGCCCATGCGCGTATCGACCTGATGAAAGTAGATCCGTTCGGTGTAGCCATGCAGCCGGAACGGGAAATCATAGGTGATGAAATGGACTTCATGCCCGCGCCGTGCCAGCTCGAGGCCGAGCTCGGTCGCGACCGCGCCCGAGCCGCCATACGTCGGGTAGCAGGTGATTCCGATCTTCATCCGCGCGTCCTCTCCCATGCTTCGGCGATTTCCGCCGCGAGTCGCTCGGGCGGCCTCGTGGCGTCCAGGGTCAGCGCCGGCCCACCGAGCTGGTGGCGGAACCACGTCTGTTGCCGCTTGGCGTACTGACGGGTGCCGGTGGCGATCGCCTCGGCCACCGACTCCCGCGGACGCAGCCCGTGAAGGAATTCGACCGCTTCCCGGATGCCGATCCCGTCGAGTCCGGCGGCGCCAGCGGGATGCCCCTCGGCCAGCACCGAGGCGACCTCTTCGATCAACCCACGCTTGACCATCTCCTCCGCCCGCCGCCCGATCCTCGCGTGGAGCACCGGACGGGGCACCGTGAGCACAACGTACCACGGGACGAGCGACCCGCTCTCCCTGGCCGCCTGCTGCCAGTGCGAGAGAGGGAAACCGGTGAGCAGCGCCACCTCGATCGCACGCGCGGCCCGCTGGCGCCCGCCTCCGCGAAACCCGGCATCGAGTCGTCCGGCCCAGCGCACCAGTTCGAGGGGCTCGAGCCGCGCGGCATAGGCGTCGATGCACCGCCGCCGGTCTGCGTCGAGTGCCGGCTCCCGGAAGAGCCCCTCCACCAGCGCCCGCACGTAGAGCCCCGTACCCCCGACGAGGACCGGCATCCGGCCGCCCGCCCGCACTCCCGATATCCAGTGTGTCGCGTCGCGCGCGAAATGCCCCGCGCTATATCGCGTGCCGGGTTCGACGACATCCACGCCGTGGTGCGCGACTTTCGCCCGCTCCTTCTTCGTCGGCTTGGCGGTGCCGATGTCGAGCCGCCGGTATACCTGACGGGAGTCGGCGGAGATCACCTCGAGCGGCCAGTGGTCGGCGAGTGCGAGCGCCACCGCCGTCTTGCCGACGGCCGTGGGTCCGACCAGCACGGGGACCCTATCGACGGCCAAACCGGCGCTCCAGCTCCTCGAGGGGCAGTTGCACGATCGTCGCCCGGCCATGCACGTCATGGGGCGGGAGATCGGTGGCGAAGAGATTGAGCAACAGCCGCCGCATTTCCGTCTGATCGAGCCGATCGCCGCCCTTGACCGCGGCTCGGCAGGCGTACGTCGCGGCGAACCGCTCGAGCCCGTTGGCCCAGCCGCCGAACCGGCCGCGCGCGAGGTCGGCCACGACCTCGCGGAAGCATGCGCCCGCATCGAACCGCGGATGCGGAGCCGGCACCGCGTGGAGCACCACCGATCTGCCCCCGAAGGCCTCCGGTTCGAATCCTACCCGCCGGAGCTCATCGGCATGCCGCTCGACCGCATCGAGCTCCTCATCGGTGAGCTCGAGGGTCAGCGGGAGGAGGAGGCGCTGTGCCGTGGCCTCACCACCTGTGAGCTGCGCCATGACCCGTTCGTACAGCACCCGCTCGTGCGCAGAATGCTGATCGACGAAGACGAGTCCTTCGGCAGCCTGGTAGACGATGTACGAGTCGAAGAGCTGCATGATGGGCGCGTCGAACCCGCGGTCCATCTCCGCCTGGACGCCGGTTGCGGCGGCGGACGGCGCGCCGAAGAGCTCATCCACCACCGAAGCGGACGCCATTTCGGCGCCGGTGGCAAGCGCTGGAGCCACCGGCAGCGGCCGCCAGTCACCGACCGGCGCGGCGGCAACGAGTGCGCCGAGCGCGTGGCGGACCGCTTCCTCGACGACGCGCTCGAGTCCCATGCGGTCGCGGAAGCGCACCTCGAGTTTTGCCGGGTGGACATTGACGTCCACCTCCTCCGGGGTGACCTCGAGTCGCAGATACAGCGAGGGCCGGTCGCCCGGGTGGATCGCGGAACGGTACCCTGCCTCCGCCACGCGGAGGAGGAATGAATCCTTGAACGGGCGGCCATTCACGAAGAGCTGGGTCCGCCGCCCGGTGGGCTGGGCGTCGCCGGGGCGCTGCACGTATCCCTCCACGCGGAACGCGCCCGCCGCGTACGCCACCGGCACGAGCGTTCCCGCGATCTCCCTGCCCCACACCGCCGCCAACCGCTCATCCGGCATCTGCCCCGCCGGCACCGACAGCCGGCAGACTGCATCGACATGGAGCTCGAATCCCGCTTCGGAGTGCGACAACGCGAGCGTGACGACCGCCTCGTGCGCGGCGCGCGTCTCGCTCGCGGCGGACCGCAGGAATTTGCGGCGCGCCGGGGTGTTGAAGAAGAGGCCGCGTACGGTCACGGTCGTGCCGCGACGGCGGGCCACGTCGCCGACCCGGTCGAGGCGCCCGCCGTTGACTGCCAGCTCCACGCCCGCCCCGTCGACCTCCGATGTCGTCAGCGTGAGGCGCGAGACGGAGGCGATGGCGGGCAGCGCCTCGCCGCGAAACCCGAACGTTGCCACGCCCACCAGATCGGCGACACTCCGCACCTTGCTCGTAGCATGACGATCGAGCGCGAGAATCGCGTCCTCGCGTCCCATGCCGCTGCCGTCGTCGCTCACCTGGATGAGCGTCTTGCCGCCGTTCTCGAGCTCCACGCGCACATGGCGCGCGCCCGCATCGAGCGCGTTCTCCACCAGCTCCTTGACCGCCGACGCGGGACGTTCGACCACTTCTCCGGCCGCGATCTGGTCGGCGACGGCGTCGGGCAGGATGGCGATGCGACGTGACATGGCGAGAATCTAGCCGCCGATCCCCGCGACCGCGTCGGCCGGAAGCCATCCCTCCCGCGCGCCCGGCGCCCGCACCAGGACCCAGCCCGGCGTGCGCCGCAGGACGATGACCGCGCTCCCGTTGTCGATCGGCGCGATCGCGGGGGCCAGGCCATGCGGCGAAAGGCGGAGCGTGGCCGGTTCGGTGACGAGCGCAATCGGCCGCTGGTACCAGGCGCGGAGTGCCATGCCACCGACCAGCGTAGACCCGGCCAGGACGAGGAGGATGGTCAGCCGCTCGCGCGCCCGCGGCCGGTACATCCATACCAGCCATCCGCCGACCCACAGCGCACCGCCCATCAGGAGCAGTTCCTCCGCGGTAACTGGCGGCGACCAGGTCCAGCGCGCCGACGTGAGGTCGGCAGCCGGCGTCAGCGCCAGGGCCCTCCGCACGGCCCGCGCGCGAGGGGATAGCCGCCGCGCCTCAAGCCACGCCGCGGTGGCCCTCCCCTTGAGCCCCATCCGATAAAGAGTCGCGCCGAGATTATACCAGTGCGCGGCCACGGCAGGCTCCGCCTCGGCCCTCCGCGCAAACGCATCCGCCGCGGCGCGGAGCGAGCCGCTCTCATAGAGCCGCTCCGGCGCCGGCGCCTGTGCCGCGAGCGCCGTCGAGCCCGCGAGCAGCGCGACAAGTACGAGCCCGGTCCCGCGGGCACGCCACGTCTTCACCGATCCGCCGAGGCGGCGGACAACCCCCTGGACCTCGGACGTCAACGCCGCGTCTTCACCGCCTCTGGCCTCGGGACCGTACCGCCGCGCAAGCAGCCGGTCGCGGACCAGGGACACGCGCGTGGCAAGATCGGGGTCGGCGCCCGCGGCGCGGATGGCCGCAACGAGGGCGCCGCCGGTTCTTCGCTCCGATTCGGGCACCAGCACATCGAGGAGGGACTCCAGCTCGTACTCGGCTCCGCGCAGGTCGCCCGCAGGGGCCGGCGCCGGCACCGGGCGGCGCCGCAGCAGCGTTCGCCCACGGAACGACACAAGGAGCGGCGGCACGATCATTACGAGCAGCCATGCCCAACCGGGAATCGCGTGGCCGATGCGCCAGGTAACCGCGGGCCCGCGGCCCTCCATCAAGGCCGGGGGCAGCGCCGCGTTGGCGGCCGATTCGCCGCCGGGCACGACCACCAGTGTGGTTGCGGGGACTTCGATATCGAGATACCGACCCGACGCGAGATCGAAATAGTCGTAGTGGACGGCGGGAATCGTGAGGACGCCGGTCGAGTCGGGGACGAGCAGATGGCGAAACGTCTTCGTGCCCCCGATGCGACCCTCCGCCGTCGCGACGTTCTCCTCCACTCGTTCGAGATACGCGCGGCCGGTGCCGGGCCACGAAACCTCGGGCGTCGGCCAGAGCGCGAGGTTTCCTTCGCCGGTGATCGACAGCTCGACCGCCACTCCCTCGCCGACACGCGCCGACGGCGGACTGATCCGGCGCTCGAGTTTGAGACTCGAGCCAACCGCTCCCGCAAGGCCCGCCGGCCGACCGGCGACGGGCAGCGGGATGACCGTCAAACTCTCCGCCCGGCTCGAGAGGGCAAATCGCTCTTCCTGGCTGAAGAATTGAAGGGCGATCGGCGTGCTGTACTTGAGCATCGCTCGCGGGACGATCAGCCGCCCGGCGACGAGCGGAAAGACCACCTGGTGCGAGACGAAGAGATCGTACCATCGGCCCCGCACGTTGCGCGTGCCGGCGATGCCGGCCGGTGTCGCCTGCGGATAGCTCCACACGCCGTCGATGACCGGAGGCTGCAGCGTCGGCGGACGGCGGAGCTGAAGCCGGAGATCGCGCGGGAACCACGCGAGCGTCACGACGTCGACCTGCTCGCCGATGCGGGCCGTGTCGCTCGAGACGAGGAGGTCGATTTCCGGCTGGCCGCTGGATGGCGGCGCCGCCTGCTCGAGCATCCGCCGGAGCCGCGGATTGAGCGTCGACGCTGTCGCGGCCCGATTGGCGGCGACATCGATCACCACTGCGGGCGCCTCGACGGTATCTCGTCCCTGAATCGCCGTGGCGGGACCGATCTGCCAGCGCCCGGGCCGCACGGCGCGCAATCGAATCTCGAGAATGGTCGTGCGGGTGGTCGCGTCGCCCAGCGCGAGCTCCGTGCTCTCGCTCCGTCTGACCAGCTCGAGCCCGTTGAACGGAGCGATGGTCACGTGCGTCGGGGACGGTGAATGACTCACCGCCCGCAAGGTGTAGGTCAGCTCCTCGCCGACCGACACATGGTCGGCATCGACGCTCGCCTGGAGCTCGGGACCAGCGGTTTGCGCCCCGGCGGGATGCACCCACGCCACGAGACCCAGCATCAGCAGCAGGACTGTCACCAGTCCTTCACTCCGCTCGAGGTGCCGTTCTGCATGCGACGCTGCTGCTCCTCGCGGGTCTGTCGCTCGCGACGATCCATCGAATTGAGAATCTGCTCCGCCTGACCGGTGGACAGCCCCGGGCTGGGCTGAGGCGGCGGGCCCTTCGGCGGCTGTCGAGGGGCGCCCTTCGGCGGCGGCGCGCCACCACCGCCCCCACCACCACTCTGTGGGGGCGAGGGAGGCCGGCGCCGCTCCGTGAGTTCCAGATTCCACTTGGCCCGCTCGGAGGACGGCTCGAGCAACAGCGCCTGCCGCAGACGGTCGGCTGCATCGTCGAGAAGCTCGTCGCGGCGGCCGCTGTCGGCCTGCGCGGCAAGCAGTCCCACGAGGCCGAGATTGTAGAGCGCGCGGTAACGGAGCGACGGATCGAGCGACTTGGCCGCCTCCGACAGCGCACCCCGGGCGACGTCGAGGCGCCCGGCCTCGAGCGCGGCGGTCCCGGCGTTGTAGAACGCGGTGTCCCGCGCCGCCGACCCTCTGGCCTCCTTGAGAAACTCGGCCGCGGCCCGCGTTGGATCGCCGGCGGCGAGCGCCCGCGCACCCGCCGTCGGCCGCTGGGCCGACAGCGACGTCGCGGCGACGAGCAGCCCCGCGAGACTGACCAGCGCAGGCCCGGGCCGCGCCAGCGTGTATCCGAGCAGAAGGAGCGACGCGATGAGCGCCGGAATCCATGAGCGAGGGACGAGGTCGGTCGTCCGGGTTTCACTGGATGGGCTCCGGTTCATCGCGGCGACGAGATCGCGCACCGCACCCGCCTGGTCGGGAAGCTCGCTTGGCACCAACGTGCCTTCGGCTGCATCCACCACGGCTTTCAGGATGTCGTCCCGCCGCTCGGTGAGAATCACCTTCCCCGCGTCGTCCTTCTTGTACTCGAGAAGCGTCCCCGATGAATCGCGCACCGGAATCCTGGCCGGAGCGAGCCCGCCCTCGGACACCATGATGAGATGTACACCCGTCTCCTTGAGCTGCTCGGCCTGCGCCACGATCCCCGACAGCGTATCGTGCGCCTCGCCGTCGGTGAAGATCACCAGGACGCGATCGGCGGGGTCGGTGGTGGCTCCCAGCAGCTGGCCACCCTGCGCGAGCACACTCGAGAGATCGGATCCGCCCTCGCTCGCAAGGTCGGGATCGAGCGCATCCACGTACATGCGGATGGCACTTCCGTCCACCGTGAGCGGTGAGAGGATGTAGCTGCGGCCGGCGAAGGCGATGAGACCGAGTCGGTCGCCATCGAGATCCTGTATGAGCCGGCGGGCCTCGCGCGCGGCGCGCTGGAGGCGACTCGGTCCCACGTCTTCCGCCAACATGGAGCGGCTGATGTCCACGGCAAAGACGAGGCTCAGCGCCCGGCTCTCGGTCGTGATCTCGGAGCGGCCGTAGCGCGGCCCCGCCAGCGCCAGCGTCGCAAGCAGCCCCACGAGGCCCAGGACCACCGGGGCCCAGCCACCGCGCGTCCGGGCAAGCCGGCCGAGCTCCGGCGACCATCGGCGTGCAAGCCGGATGCGGCGCCGGCGCCCGGCCCAGGCCGCGAGGCCGATCGCGATCCCGAGCAGCGGGGCGATGAAGAGGAGGACAGGAACGTCGAAGCTCATGGAACGCGCACCACGAGGGTGTTGCCGAGAAGCAACTCCAGCGCGAGTGCACCGAGGCCGAGCAGGAGGAGCGGCCGGGTGGCCTCCTCGTATCTCGTGTACCGCGTCACCTGAATCGGGGTCTTCTCGAGTTGATCGATCTGATGGAAGATCCGGCTCAGCGCCTCGCTGTCCCGGGCGCGGAAGTAACGCCCTCCCGTCTTCGATGCGATTTCGCGAAGCAGTGGCTCGTCGATCCGCACCGGCAGCATTTCATAGCGGAACCCGCCCAGCCCCCGTCCGGTGGGGATCGGCGCCTCCCCGATGGTGCCGACACCGATCGTGTACACCTTGATGCCATACGCCGCCGCGGTGGAGGCCGCGGTGCGCGGATCGATGAGGCCCTTGTTGTTCTCGCCGTCAGTGAGAAGCAGGATCACTTTCGACTTGTCCGGCGCGCGCCGCAAGCGATTGACCGCCGTGGCGAGGCCGCTGCCGATGGCGGTCCCGTCCTCGAGGCTCCCGATCTTGAGATCCATGACCGCCTGCTCGACCACGGCGTAGTCGAGTGTCACCGGCACCTGCGTCAATGCCTCACCGGCAAAGGCCACGAGTCCGATGCGATCGGCCGTGCGGCCCCGGATGAACCCCACCGCCTGTTGCTGCGCCACCGCCAGCCGGTTCGACGGCGCGAAGTCCTCCGCGAGCATGCTGCTCGAGATGTCGATCGCGATCACGATAGCGATTCCTTCCTGCTTGACTTCGATAGTGTCCCCACCCACACGCGGACCCGCCGCGGCGATGATGAGCGCCGCGAGGGCGGTCGAGCGCAGCAGAGGGGGGAGGGCGACCCACCACCGCTGCACGGACGCCGCCGCCGGAATGCTCACATCGCTGTACCGCGCCGCCGGCACGTCCCCACGCCGACGGCGCCACCACCAGAGCATCAACCCCAGCAGCAACAGCAGTAACCAGGGACGCGCGAAACTCACGAGGTGCCCCCCGGCAGGCGGGGGTCGAGCGCGGCGGCCTCGCGGGCGAGGGCCAGTACGTCCGTGACCGCGCCATCGCCAAATCGTGCCTCGTCCAGCGAGCGGAGCACGGAGCTGAGCGCATCGAGCGGCCAGTCGGGACGGTCAGCGGTGAGGTGATCGATGATCGCAGCGGTGTCGAGGCCGCGATGTGCCGAGGGAACGCGCAGCGCGATCGCGGCCCGGAGTCGCGCCGTCGCGGTCGCGGCCACGGCGCGGGATTCGCCGGCGTCCGCCCACCGATCGACGGGCGGCTCCAGCCTGGCCGCAGGGAGTCCACCCGTGGGCACCACGGGACCGCGCCGCCTCCACCACCAATGCAGCGGCGCCAGCAGCACGCCGGCCAGCCCGAGCGCGATCAACAGCGGAATGACGCTTCGGGTGCCGCGAGCGACGAAGCCCGCACGCGGCTGCGGTGCGAGCGCCGAATCGGCGGGGACCGCCGGGAGCACGCTCGCGATGCGGAGCGCTATCCGCTGGGGAGGAAGCGAGTCGACGGCGCCGCCTGCGCTCAACAGCACCGGTCCAGGCACCTCCGCAACGACCGCACCCGGGCGCCAGATGACGACTGGATAGGTGATGTCCGCCGAGTCCCCGCGCGCCGTGATACGCGGCGGCCCGAGCAACTCGATCGGATCGTCGGGATGCCAATCGGCGGCACGCAGCGTCCGGCCCGCCGGGACCGCCACCGTGCGCGTGAGCCAGAGCGTGTCGCCCACGGTGGGGGCGCCGCCCTGGAGCGCCAGCCACAGGACGGCCGCGATCATCCGCGGTGAATCCGCCTGGCCCGCCGGGCAAAGGCGCGCCGGAGCGGCAGGGCATACGCTGCACCGGTCTCCAGCCCCACCTGATCCGCACCCGACGCGGTGAGCGCGCGGCTGCGTTCTTCACGCCGCCGCTCCGCGAGCCGCGCGACCGAGGCGCGCACCTGCCGGCTCCCCGTGTCCACGAGCACGCGCCGCCCCGATTCGGCATCCAGCATCTCGACCCATCCCGAGTCGGGGAGCTCGTGCTCGCGCGGATCGTCCACCGTAATGGCGACGACCTCGTGCCTCGACGCGAGACGCCGCAGCGGTCGCTCCCATCCTTCGGCGATGAAATCGGAGAGAATCACCACGATGCTCCGGTGACGGAGCAGCCGGCTGGCGTAGGAAAGCCCGGCGGCGAGATTGGTACGGCGGCCCGCGGGCTCGAACGCGACGAGATCGCGGATGACCCGGAGCGCATGCCGCCGGCCTTTCCGGGGTGGAATGACCCGCTCGACGTCATCGGCGAACAGCAGGGCCCCGACGCGGTCGTTGTGATAGGCGGCAGCGAGCGCGAGCACCGCCGCCACCTCGATGGCGAGCGATCCCTTCGTCACCGGCTCACCGAAACGGGTGGAGCCCGACTGGTCCACGAGCAGCATGAGCGTCAGCTCGCGTTCCTCGGTGAACGTCTTGACGTAGGGGCTGGCGAGCCGCGCGGAAACGTTCCAGTCGATGGAGCGGAAATCGTCGCCCTGCTCGTAGGCGCGCACTTCGGCGAATTCCAT
>JBDTTA010000061.1:0-12677 GCA_039930845.1 Gemmatimonadales bacterium | reverse complement strand
CCGGCGCTCAGCGAATACGCCGTCGACCCCGTCGGCGTGGCGACGATGATCCCGTCGGCGCTGTAGGGGCCGACGTTCTCGCCCTGAATGAACACGTTGACCCGCACGACGCGCGCGACGCCGCCCTTGTGCACCGCGACATCGTTGACCGCGATTGTCGCCGAGCGATATTCGCCATCGCCGCCCTTGATGGATGCGACCAGCGCCTGGCGCCGCTCGATCACGAAGCGGCCGGACACGAGCGCGTCGAGCGCCGGGTCGAGCGTATCGCGCGTAGCAGTCGTCAGGAAGCCGACTCGGCCCAGATTGATGCCGAGGATGGGGACTTCGCGCGAGCCGAGAAGACGCGCGCCGCGAAGGAGCGTACCGTCGCCTCCGAACGTAACCAGAGCGTCGATGTCGGCGTCGGCGAAGTCGGGAAGCTCCCTGCCCCAGAACGGCTCGAGACGCGGCTCACTGTAGAAGACGATTCCACGGGCCGGCGCCTGCGTACTCACGAGCGCGAGCACGTCCTTGAGACCCGGGTACCGGGGATTGCCCACCACGCCGACCTTCATCGCGCTTCGAGGCTTTCCTCATGTTGAAGCGCGGTGATCCGGCGCGCGATGCCGGCGGGGGTGAGCCCGAACAATTCGAGCTGCTCGGTACGGGGGGCCTGCTCGATGAGCCGATCGGGCACACCGAGTGCCACGACCCGGACTTCGGGATGCGTGGTCTGCAGCCGCTCGGCGAGGTAGGCGCCGAAGCCGTTCACGATGGTTCCCTCCTCCACCGTGACGATGGTGCGGTGCCGTTGCAGCAGCGACTCGAGCATCCCGTGATCGAGTGGCTTGAGGAAGCGGCAGTTCACCACCTCGCAGTCGATTCCATCCGGCGCGAGGAGCTCCGCGGCCAGGTGCGCCGGATGCACCATCGTGCCGACGGCCAGAATCGCCACGTCCCTTCCCGCCCGAAGCTGCTCCCAGCTTCCATACGGCACCGCAGGAACGTCCGACGGCGGTCGCGGCTCGGCCGGCGCCTTGTCGCGGGGATAGCGGGTGCAGAATGGGCCCGAGGTGTGCGCGAGCGCGCAGCGGAGCAAGCCGACGAGCTCATCGCCGTCCTTGGGCGCCGTCACCGTCATCCCGGGAACGGCGAGCATGTAGGCGATGTCGTACAGCCCCATGTGGGTCTGCCCGTCCTCACCGACCAGCCCCGCGCGGTCCATGCAGAAGATCACCGGCAGATGCTGGACGGCGATGTCGTGAATGACGTTGTCGTAGGCGCGCTGGAGGAAGGTGCTGTAGATGGCCACCACCGGCCGGACGCCCGCCGTGACCAGCCCGCCGGCGAACGTCACCGCATGGCCTTCGGCAATGCCGACGTCGAAGAACCGTTCCGGGTGGCGCTTCTGGAAGATGTTGGTGCCGGTGCCCGACGGCATGGCCGCCGTGATCGCCACCAGCTCCTCGTGCTCGTCGCCCAGCGCCGCGAGCCCTTCGCCGAACACCTGGGTCCAGGCCGGCGGGCCGCTCGCCTTCTTCCGCGCTTCGCCGGTGACGGGGTCGTACGCCGCGAGGCCGTGCCACTTCTCCTGGTTCGACTCGGCGAAGCCGAACCCCTTCCCCTTCTGCGTCATCACGTGGATGACGCGGGGGCCGGTCATGCCGCGCACGAAGCGGAGGGTGTCGCAGAGCTTGGGAAGATCGTGCCCGTCGATGGGGCCGAAGTAGCGGAAGCCGAGCTCCTCGAAGAGCATGCCCGGAGAGAAGAGGTTCTTGACGCTCTCCTCGACATTCTTGGCGAAGTCCACCACGCCCTCGCCGAACACGCCGCGGAGCGCAAAGGTCAGCGCCTTGATCTTCTCGCGGAGCCGGTTGGTGCGCGGATCGGCGACGATGCGGCCCAGCGTCTTGTGAATGGCGCCGACGTTGGGCGAGATGGACATGCCGTTGTCGTTGACGATGAGGATGATATCGCGGTCGGAGTGCCCCGCGTTGTTCATCCCCTCGTATGAGAGCCCGCAGGTGAGGGCACCATCTCCCACGACGGCGACGACCTTGTGGCGCTCGCCCCTGAGATCGCGCGCGGTGGCCATGCCGAGCGCGGCCGACATCGCCGTGCCGGCGTGGCCGGCACCGAAATGATCGTGCTCACTCTCGGTGCGCTTGAGGAAGCCGGAGATGCCATCGCGCTGGCGCAGAGTGGGAAAGGGATCGTTCCGGCCGGTCAGGAGCTTCCAGGCATAGGCCTGATGGCCGACGTCCCACACGACCCGGTCGCTCGGCGAATCGAACTCGTAGAGCAGCGCAATGCTGAGCTCGACCACACCGAGACTCGCCCCGATATGCCCGCCGGTCATGGAGACACACTCGATCAGGCGGTCGCGAATTTCCTGCGCCAGCTCGGGAAGCTGCTCACGAGTCAGCCGCTTGAGATCGGCGGGACCACGAATCGTCGAGAGAAGGGGCATCAGGGCGTCCGGTTATGGGCTACGAATTCCTCGTAACAATATATCCCGCAAGCGCTCCCAGCGCCGACGACGGCACGCCCGCGGCATCGAGGTGCGCCACCGCGTTGCGGGCCAGCCGCTCGGCCTCGCCGCGGGCGGCGTCCACACCCAGCAGCCCCACGTACGTCGACTTGGCAAGCTGGGCGTCGCGGCCGGCGGTCTTGCCCAGCTCCGCGCTCGTGCCCGTCGCGTCGAGCACGTCGTCGGCAATCTGAAAGGCGAGCCCGATGTCCTCACCGAACGCGCCGAGCGCATCGACCACCTGAGGCGGCGCCTCCGCGGCAATCCCGCCGAGCACGCAGGAGGCGCGGATCAGCGCCCCGGTCTTTCCTCGATGTACCGCGATCAGCTGCGCCAGCGTGAGACTCCGCCGCTCGGCCTCGAGATCGAGCCACTGTCCGCCGACCATCCCCTCGATGCCGCCTGCCTCGAAGAGCGCTTCCGCCATGCGGCCCAGCCGCGCCGACGAGAGCCCCAGCGCTTCGGCGGCGGAGGCGAGCACGCGCGCCGCCACGGGGACGAGGAGGAATCCGACTCTCGTCGCGGTGGGCACGTCGAATTGGCGATGGGTGGTGGGTCGGCCGCGGCGGAGATCGTCGTCGTCCATGCACGGGAGGTCGTCATGGACGAGCGAGTAGGCGTGCACCGTCTCGACCGCGGCACCCACGCCCGCGATGGCCGGCGACCCGCCGCCCCCGGCGCGGTAGGCGGCAAAGGCGAGCGACGCGCGCACCCGCTTTCCCGGTGTCCGGAGCGCGTACGCGAGGGCGGCGCCGTTCCGCCCCCCCACCTCCCGCTCGAGACGGTGCGCCCATTCGGCGAGCAGCGTGTCGATGCGGTCGCGCGCCTCGGAAAGGAGATCCTCCGCGGTCAGGGACAGCGCCTCAGTCATCGAGGTCGGAGACACGCAGGTCGCCGCCGGCCTCCTCGACAACCTTCTGCACCTGCAGCTCCGCGGCTCCGAGCCGCTCGCGAGCGGCGCGCAGGCGGGACACTCCCTGTTCGAAGAGCGCGAGGGCGGCGTCGAGCTCGAGGTCTTCGGCTTCGAGCCGGCGGACGATCTCCTCGAGGCGCGCCAGGTCGTCGGCGATGCTGCTCACCGGCGGTCGACCAGTGCCGGCACTTCGCCGTCGGAGATGCGCAAGCGGAAAGCGCGGCCGGGCGGGAAGGCGGCCAGCGCCTTGAGCACCCGCCCATCCTCGCTCAGCGGGACGGCGTAGCCACGATCGAGCACCTTGAGCGGGCTCAGTGCGTCGAGCTGCGCGGCGAGGCGGGAGATCCGGTTGCCCCGCCGCTCGAGGATGTGCTGCGCGGCGGCGTGGAGACGGTCGCCGGTGCGCTCGACGCGCTCGGCCGCGAGGCGGGCTCGGGCGCTCAGTCCGCCCGCGAGCCGGGCCGCGAGCTCGTCGAGCTGCCGCATGACGGCTCGACTGTCGGCCCAGGCCAGCTCCGCCGCCGCGGAGGGCGTCGCGGCGCGAAGATCGGCGATGAGATCGGTGAGGCAGATGTCGGTCTCGTGCCCAACGGCGGAGATGGTCGGGACTCTCACCGCCGCCAGCGCCCGGCACACCGCTTCCGCGTTGAACGCGGCGAGGTCTTCCCTGGCCCCGCCCCCGCGCCCGACGATACAGAGGTCCACGTCCGCCAATCGGTTGACCAGCCGCAGCGCACGGCACAGCTCGTCCACGGCGCCCTCGCCCTGGACCCTCGCGTCGATGACGAGCACTCTCGCGGCCGGCCAGCGGTTCCGGGTCACGGTGATGATGTCGCGCAGCGCGGCGCCCGCGACGCTCGTGACCACCGCGACCGTGGCCGCGTACGCCGGCAGTCGCCGCTTCCGCGACACGTCGAAGAGCCCTTCCTTGTGGAGCAGCGCCTTGACCCGCTCGAGCTCCTGCTGCGCCGCGCCAATGGCCGCGGTCGGGATGATGCGGGTGGCGACGAGCTGAAATTCGCCTTTGCTCTCATAGATTGAGGGCCGGCCCTGCACGAAGACCTCGGTGCCATCGGCCGGAGGCGTGCCCGCGCGCTGCGCGTTGGACTTCCACATGCAGCAGCGCACCTGGCTTGCCGCATCGCGGAGATTGAAATACCAGTGGCCGCTGGGCCAGGCCTTGCACGCGACGATTTCGCCGCGCACCCAGATGTCGGTGAACTCCGCTTCGACCACGCGGCGCGCCGTGCCGACCAGCTCGCTGACGGACCAGACCTCCTCCGCCGGAGCGATCGCCGTCATACCGCGCCCGCCTGCCGCATCGCCTGCAGGGTGTTCTGCAGCAGCATCGCGATCGTCATCGGCCCCACACCGCCGGGCACCGGCGTGATCGCCGAAGCGATCTCCGCCACGGGCGCGTACGCCACGTCGCCGGTCAGGCGATAGCCCTTCGGCTTCGTCGCATCCTCCACGCGATTGATCCCCACGTCGATCACCACCACCCCTGGGCGCACCATGTCGGCGGTCACGAACTCCGCCTTGCCGATGGCCGCGATGAGGATGTCGGCGGTGCGGGTCACGCCGGGCAGGTCCTTCGTCCGCGAGTGACACACCGTCACCGTCGCGTCGCCACCGGGGCCGGTCTGGATGAGGAGGTTGGCCATCGGCTTGCCGACGATGTTGGAGCGCCCGACGATCACCGCGTGCGCGCCCTTCGTCTCGATGCCGTTGCGCATCAGCATCTGCTGCACGCCGTACGGAGTCGCGGGACGGAACGCCGTCGCGTCGCCCGTCACGAGCTTGCCGACGTTGATCGGGTGAAACCCGTCCACGTCCTTGGCCGGGTCGATGCGGTGCAGCACCATCTCGCTGTTGATGTGCTTCGGGAGCGGCAGCTGCACCAGGATGCCGTGTATCGCGGGATCGGCATTGAGCTGGTCGACCGTCGCCAGCAGCTCGGCCTCGGCCGTGTCCGCCGGCAGCCGGATCGTCACCGAGTGCATGCCGGCTTCCTCGCACGCCTTTCCCTTCGAGCGCACATAGACGGCGCTCGCGGCGTCCTCTCCGACCAGCACCGCGGCGAGGCCCGGCGTACGCCCGCCGGCGCTCAGCTTGGCCACCTCCGCCGCCACCTCGGCCCGAATCGTCTTCGCCAGCGCGACCCCATCGAGAATCCGTGCGCTCATCGTGCGTAGTCCACCGAGCGTGTCTCCCGTATCACGACGACCTTGATCTGCCCCGGATACTGCAGCTCGTTTTCGATCTTGCGGGCGATGCTCTCCGAGAGGGTGGCGGCGGCGCCGTCGTCGATCTGCTCGGGCGTCACCACCACCCGCACCTCGCGCCCCGCCTGGATCACGTTGCTCTTTTCCACCCCGGGGAAGGCATTGGCGATCTCCTCCAGCCGGGTGAGCCGCTTCACGTACGTCTCGAACGCCTCGCGGCGGGCGCCGGGCCGCGCACCGCTGATCGCGTCGGCGGCCTGCACCAGCACCGATTCCGTGCTCTCGTGCGGGACATCGTCGTGGTGCGCGTTGATGCAGTTGATCACCGCCGCGCTCTCGCCGTACCGGCGCGCCACTTCGACGCCGAGCTCGACGTGGGTGCCTTCGTTGTCGTGGGTGAGCACCTTGCCCACGTCGTGGAGCAGCCCGCCGCGCTTGGCCAGCAGCACGTCGACGTGCAGCTCTGCCGCCATCATTCCGGCCAGCCACGCCACTTCCTTCGAGTGGTCGTAGATGTTCTGCCCGTAGGACGTGCGATAGCGCATCCGTCCGATGAGCTTGATCATCTCCGGATGCAGGCCGTGGATCCCCGTGTCGTACGCCGCCTGCTCGCCCAGCTCGACCAGCTGCCCCTCGAGCTCCTTCTGCGCCTTGGCCACCAGCTCCTCGATGCGGCCCGGATGGATGCGGCCGTCGGTGATCAGCGCTTCCAGCGCGCGGCGCGCGACCTCGCGGCGGATCGGATCGAAGCAGGAGACGACGACGGTGTCCGGCGTATCGTCGATGATGACGTCCACGCCGGTGGCCGTCTCGAACGCGCGGATGTTCCGTCCTTCCCGGCCGATGATCCTGCCCTTCATCTCGTCGCTCGGCAGCGCCACCGCCGCAACGGTGCTTTCGGCGGTGTGCTCCGCCGCCAGCCGCTGGATGGCGATCGAGAGAATCCGGCGCGCATCGCGGTCGGCGCCACGGCGGGCCTGCTCCTTGATGTCGCGCGCGAGCGCCGCGGCCTGGCTCCGGGCCTCGTCTTCCACGTGCTGCAGCACTTCACGGCGCGCATCCTCCGCGGTCAGTCCCGCGATCCGCTCCAGTTTCTGCTTCTGCTCCTGCGCCATCCGGTCCGCCTCGCCCTCGCGCGCCTTGAGCGCGCTTTCACGGGCGACGAGGCCCTCATCCCGCTTGTTGACCGCGCGCTCCCACCCTTCGACCTCCTCACCCTTCCGTTCCTGCGCGCGCGAGCGCTCATCGGCCCTCCGCTCCAGCCGTTCCCACTCCTCGCGGCGGCGCGCGATTTCCCGGTCGATGTCCTCGCGGAGCGTGAGCGATTCGATCCGCGCCGCCACCAGCACCTCCGACCGCGCCGATTCGGCTTCCCGGACGGCGTCGGCATGCACGCGCTCGGCGTCGGCGCGTGCGGCGGCGAGCACGCCGGTGGCGGCGCGACGCTGGCTTCGGGTGTAGAGGAGGATGAAGATCAGCGCGACGAGAAGCCCGGCGGCCACCCCTGCGAGCCCCGGCAGGAGGAGGGACTGGGGCATCGGGAATTCTCCTAGGAAGCGGCGACCCTGCCGCCGCGCTTGGCGGGAGGCAGGAGACGGGCAAACTCGTCGGCCATCGCCGAGAGCCGCCCGGCGATCTCGCGGTCGCCACGCCGGGATTGGAAGAGCTCGTCGGTGATGGCGAGCGCCGCCAGGATGGCGGCCTTGTGGCTCTCGACCATCGGCAGCGAGTCGCGCACTCGTCGCAGGGTCGTGTCGAGGTAGGCCGCGACCTCGCGGGTATACTCCGGCGGCAGCTCGGAGCGCACCGTGTACTCCTCGCCGCCGATCGTCACGCGGACCGCATTCTTCGAATTGTTCACGCCGCGTTCCCTCCACCATGATGCTCGAGAAACGCCAGCCGCGACGAGAGCATGCGGAGCCGCTCCTTCGCGCCGTCGATCCGTTGCCTGAGCGCCTGGTTTTCCGATTCGACCGTCACCAGGCGCTGCCGCGCCTCGCGGAGCGCCGCGCCCGCGACGACGCCGCCGCTGGCCTTGGCCTCCTGCAGCTCGCTCTCGGCCTTGAGGGTGCGCCGCCGCCAGCTCGTCAGCTCTTCCGCCACATGGCTGAGCACCTTTTCCAGGTCTGCGACCGCGGGCAGATCCGGGCGTTCGTACGTGTACGCCATCGTCATTCTCCAGCGCGGGAAATCCCCGCGTCCCGTCGTCCGATCCCCAGCTCGTCCTCGAGAACGGCGAGAAGCCGGGACTCGGCCTGGTCTATTTCAGTATCGCGAAGTGTACGGTCCGGCGCCCGAAAGGTGAGTCTGAACGCCACGCTTCTGCTGCCTGACGGGAGCTCTGGCCCCCGATAATCGCTCTCGATCGTCACCGACTCGAGCAACTCGCCACTGGCGCCGCGGATTACGTCCGCCACCCGCGCCGCCGCCAGTGCCTCGGGCAGCAACAGGGCGAGCACGCGCTCGGAAGCCGGGGTGGTCGGCAGGGGAACAAAGGAAACAGGACGGCGCGGAGCGGGGTCGATGGCGACCTCGAACCCGAAGAGCGGCCCTGCCCAGGGAGGGGCATCCGCCGCGAGCGGACCCCCCTGCCCCACCACACGTCCTGCCCCATCCCGCACGGTCCAGCCGTTCCCTTCAACCTGTATTGCAGCCCCCGGAATCGCCAGAGCAACCGCGGCTTCGAGCCTGCCCTTGAGGTCCCACATATCGAAGGGATCGTTTCCGGTGCCACTCCAGTGCGGCGGCTCGCGACGGCCGGTCATCACCGCGGCCAGGCGGCGCTCTTCGGCGGGCCGCTCGCCGGCGGGCGCGGCGGAGAACGTGACACCGATCTCGAAGAGCCGAACGTCGGATACGTGATTCGCCCAATTCCGCTCGACCAGCCGTACCAGCCCCGGCAGGAGCCGGCGGCGCAGAAAGCCGTCTTCGGCCGACAGCGGATTCAGGAGCCGCACGCTCTCGTCGCCGTCAGGGGCCCCGAGCGGGAGGCTTACGACCTCGTGGAGCCCCTGCGACGCCATGCCCCGGCGGACAGAAGTCGCCACCGCCTCGACCGGAGCGTCGCGGAGGGATCCGGCACGGAAGGGTCGGAGCTCGGAGGGGAAGGCGTCATATCCGTGCAGCCGTGCGACTTCCTCGACCAGGTCGATCTCGCGCTCGAGGTCGGGCCGCCAGCCCGGCGCGTCCACGGCGATGCGTCCGTCTTCGGGCTTGGAAACGACCGTGGCCCCGATCGCCACGAGATGGCGCTCGATCTCCTCCCACGGCAGCTCGACGCCGAGCACCTGGGCGACGCGCGCGGGGCGGAGGAAGATGCGCGGGGGATTGGCGGAGACGGGCGCGAGATCCACCGGCGCCTCGATCAGCTCGCCACCGCCGGTGACGAGGATGATCTCGAGGCAGCGGCGCATCGCGTCGGCCCCTCCCCAGCGGTCGATCCCGCGCTCGAAGCGATAGCTCGCCTCCGTGCTCATGCCGAGTGAACGGCGAGTGGCACGGGTGCGGACAGGATCGAACCACGCCGCTTCGAGAAGGACATCGTGCGTTTCGTGCCCCACCTCGGTGCCCGCACCGCCCATGACGCCGCCAAGCCCGATTGCTCCCTCGGCGTCGGCGATCGCGACCATATCGGGGGTGAGCGCGCGCGCGACCTCGTCGAGGGTGACCAACCGCTCCCCTGCCAGGCCTCGGCGGACGATGAGGCGGCCGCCGCGAATCTTCGCCGCGTCGTAGGCGTGCATCGGCTGATTGAGCTCCAGCATCACCCAGTTGGTCGCGTCCACCACGTTGCTGATGGAGCGGACACCCACCGACTCGAGCCGCCGCCTCAGCCATTCGGGCGACGGACCCACCCGCACGCCGCGGACGAGCCCCCCGTGGAAGCGCGGACATGACTCGACGTCTTCGATGACGATCTCGATCCCGCCTGCATCGGCGGTGGCGCCGCTCCTTCGTGAAGGCGGCACGCCGATCGGGCCGGTGTGCGGAATGACGGGCAGGCGGAACGGCGTGCCGTACGAGGCCGACAGCTCGCGCGCGATGCCCTTGTGGCAGAGAAGGTCGGGGCGGTTGGGGCCGACGTCCACGACGAGCCGGTGATCGTCGATCGGGAGCGCCTTGAGGAGGGGGGTGCCCGGCGTCGCCGCGGTGGTCAGCTCGAGGATCCCGTCGTGCTCCTGGCCGAGTCCCAGCTCGCGGGCGGAACAGAGCATGCCCTGAGACGTTTCGCCGCGGATCTTGCGCTCCTCGATCGTGAATCCGCCGGGGAGCGTCGCTCCGACACGGGCGAAGGGGTACTTGCGGCCCGCCGTCACGTTCGGCGCGCCGCACACGACGCTGTGCCGCTCGGTAGCGCCGTCGTTGACGATGCAGATGCTGAGTCGATCGGCGTTGGGATGCGGACGCACCGCTTCCACCAGGGCGACGACGACCGCACCGAGATCGGTGTGCAGCGGCTCGACCGCGTCTACCGGAGCGCCGAGCATCGCCAGCCGATCCGACACGTCCTTCGCGTCGAGCGGACGACGGAGAAACTCCTCCAGCCAGCGAAGCGAGACGTTCACGTCGTCCCCTGGCCGCCCAATCGGGTCAGGAATCGCATGTCCCCCTCAAGCAGCAGCCGGATATCGGGCAGCCGGTAGCGCAGCATCGTGATGCGATGCGGCCCCATGCCGAACGCCCAGCCGGTGTAGCGCTCGGCGTCGAGGTGGCAGTTCTCCAGCACGACGGGATGGACCATGCCGCAGCCGAGAATCTCCATCCAGCCGGTGCCCTTGCAGGCGGGACAGCCGACACCGTGGCAGAGCTGGCACTCGACGTCCATTTCGGCGGAGGGCTCGGTGAACGGGAAGTACGAAGGCCGGAACCGGGTCTTCGCGCTCGGCGAGAAGAAACGGTGCGCGAAGTGCACCAGCGTGGCTTTGAGATCGACGAAGGAGATGCCCTCATCCACGGCGAGGCCCTCGATCTGGCTGAAGACCGGCGAGTGCGACGCGTCGAAGGCGTCGTTCCGATAGACCATCCCGGGGATCACCACCCGGTACGGGGGCGGCGACTCGAGCATCGTCCGGATCTGCACCGGCGACGTGTGCGTGCGCATGAGCAGACGGCCCGCCCGTTCGCGGGTGACGGGCGGTGCATCGACATAGAGCGTGTCGTGCATGTCCATCGCCGGATGGTCGGGCGGAAAGTTGAGCGCCAGGAAGTTGTACCACTCGGTCTCGATTTCCGGCCCCACCGCGACGGCAAAGCCGAGCGCGCGGAAGATCTCGACGATTTCATCGACGACCCGCGTGACGGGATGCTCCGCCCCCACCCAGCGGCTGCGGCCCGGCATGCTGAGGTCGAGCGCCGACCGTTCGCGGTTCTTCTGCGCGTCCTCGACCGCTGCGCGCCGCGCGGCAAAGGCGTCTTCGAACCGCCGCTTGAGCTGATTGACGGCGGCCCCGTATCCCCTGCGCTCTTCGACGGGAAGGGTGGCGACTGATTTGAGCGCGCCGGTGAGCACACCGCTCTTCCGGCCGAGGAGCGCGATCTCTTCGGCCTCGAGCGCGGATGCGTCGAGCGTAGCGATGGCCTCGAGGCGCGGGATGAGCGCGTCGAGATCGGGATAGCCGGTGATCATCGGTGATGGGTGTGCGGACACGGGACCCCGGGGGTCAGGAGGGCCGCCGGCGGGGCGCGCGGCCCCGATTCATTACTGGTTGTTCTTGGCGACCTCGGCCAGCTTGCCGAACGCATCGCTATCGCGCACGGCCAGATCGGCGAGGACCTTCCGGTTGATCTCGACGCCGCCCTTCTTGAGCCCGGCGACGAGCCGGCTGTAGCTGAGCCCGTGAATGCGTGCGGCAGCGTTGATCCGGGTGATCCAGAGCGCCCGGAACTCCGACTTCTTCTTGCGCCGGTCGCGATACGCATACCGCATGGCGCGCTCGGCCGTCTCTTTTGCCGCCTTGTAGAGCTTGCTGCGGCCGCCGCGGGCGCCCTTTGCGGCCTCCATGATCTTCTTTTTCCGGGCGTGGTGGGCGACACCGTTCTTGACGCGTGGCATGGTCGGTCCTCAGGCCTGGAGCAGTCGGTTGACGCGTGGGAAATCGGCCGAGCTCACGAGCGCTTCCTTCTTGAGCCGGTTTTTCCGCTTGCGCGTCTTCTTGGTCAGGATGTGCGTGTGGTTGGCGCGGCCGCGCTTGAGCTTCCCCGTTCCGGTCCGGGTAAAGCGCTTCATCGCGGCTCGCTTGGTCTTCTGCTTCGGCATTCCTGGCTCCGTTATTTCGGCGCGAGTACCATGGTCATGTTCCGTCCCTCGAGCTTGGCGTCGGCTTCGATCTTGCCGATATCGGCCAGACTGGCGGCCACCCGATCGAGCACCGCGCGGCCCAGCTCGAGGTGGGCGATCTGCCGGCCGCGGAACATCATCGTCACCTTCACCTTGTTGCCATCGCCCAGAAATTCTCGCGCATGGCGGGTCTTGAAATCGAAATCGTGATCGTCGATTCCGGGACGGTATTTCACTTCCTTGAGCAGAATGATGTGCTGCTTCTTCTTGGCGGCACGCGCCGCCTTGGCTTCCTCGAACTTGAACTTTCCGTAGTCCATGATCTTGACCACGGGGGGACGCGCGGTGGGCGCCACCTCCACGAGATCCAGACCCCGCTCCTGCGCCGCGGCCAGCGCCTCTTCGATCGGGAGCACTCCAAGCTGCTCGCCGTCTCCGGTGATGACCCGGACTGGACTGATCCGGATCATGCGATTTACACGGGTTCGTTTTTCGCGGTCGTTCGTGGACAGTGCGCGTGCCTCCAGAGGCTGAGAAACAAAAAACGGCCACCCTGCCTGCGTGGGTGCCCGTTACCTCGAACGCCGAGGGGACCGGTGGCCACCTCGAGCTGCGATGTCGGGACCCGGTTGCACGGCGGCATCGAGGCCGACAGGCGGAGGGTGGGGGAGCACCGCTCCCCGCTTTGCTGAGGGAAGAAGCTAGTTGGCGACGTTGCGGGTGTCAACATGAACGGCGACGGCAGGTTGG
>JBDTTA010000060.1:0-12909 GCA_039930845.1 Gemmatimonadales bacterium | reverse complement strand
GCGGATGCGGATTGCCCCAGACGATTCGCACTCATGGGAGGAAGTTAACGGGACCTCGTGCCGGGCGGCGGCGGAGGATACCATCCACCGTCCGCGATTTTTCCCAGCAAACCGGGAGCAGGCAGGATCGTGTCGGGTCTCGACGAATGGATCGCACATTTCGGCGGCAGCGGAGCCATGGGAATCGTCATCGCGATTCTCCTGGGGCTTCGTCATGCCACCGACCCCGACCATCTGACGGCGGTCTCCACGCTGTTGCTCGCCGATGAGCGCGAGGGCGCGCGCCGCGCCGGTATACTCGGCCTCTCCTGGGGCCTGGGGCATGCCACGGCGCTCTTCGCCTTCGGGATCCCGGTAGTGCTCTTTCACCAGTATCTCCCGAGGACGGTCCAGAGCCTCGCCGGGGCCGCGATCGGCGTGGTTATCATCGCGCTGGCGGTGCGACTGCTCGTGCGCTGGAGGCGTGGGACCTTTCACGTCCACCAGCATGCCCATGACGACGTTCGGCATGCCCATCCGCACGCCCACGAGACGCATCATGGCGATCACGCGCAGGAGTCCCATGACCACCTGCATGCCGAGGGAATGGGTAGAACCCCGCTCGCCTCGTTTGGCATCGGGCTGATGCACGGCGCGGGAGGGTCCGCCGGGGTGGGGATCCTGCTGGTGGGCGCCATTCCGGGGCGAACCGAGAGCGTGATCGCGCTCCTGCTGTTCGCCGGCGCGACGGCGCTCTCGATGGCCCTGCTCTCGACCGCTTTCGGCTTCGCTCTCGTGCGCGGGCCGATCGCGCGCAGACTCGTCCGGCTCGTGCCGGTGCTGGGCACCGCGAGCCTGCTCTTCGGGATGTGGTACGCCTATACCGCCCTGCGGGGATTAACCGCCGCAGTCTGAGCCGCTACTTGTGGCTCAGCGAATAGACGTAGGCCGCGACCTGCTTGACCTGGTCGTCGGTAATAGTGGAGCCGCCTTTGGGGGGCATCATGACACCGACCTTCGTTTGTTCCTTCGGGATACCGGTGGTGACCGTTGCCACGATGAAGTCGTACGACCCGTCTCCATGAATCCATTCGGCGTCGGTCAGGTTGGGTCCGATGACTCCCTGCGCGTTGGCTCCATGACAGGCGTAACAGTTTCCCGGACCATGAAAGATCGAGTCACCCTGGGCGATCGCCTCCGGGGTCACGGCCGCGGGCGCGGCGGTCTGGCCGGCGGCGGGGGCAGCATACAGTGCGATCAATGCGCTGGCCACGAAACCGAAGCGAATCCAGGTTTTCATCATTACTCCGTAAAGGGGACGACAGACAGATGAAATCGTCAGCTTGAGAATAAGGCGCCGGGAGGGCTGGTCAAGACGGGGGCATGGCAAGCACCGGGCCCGTCTCGAGCCGAAATTATAAGGTATTATTTGATAATGACTTGGAAGGATAACTCGAGAGACGCTGCGGATCGAGAGCGGTCTATTCCGTCCCCGTAGCCGGACGGGGACCGGTCGATCCGAGGCCGACCGTGGTGGTGCCTTTCGGCCGGAAATAGGCGGGCTCGTACGCACTTCGCGGGTTCCAGAGTACCCACGACTTGATGCCGAGCTCCTCGGCGGCCCGGATCTGCTCACGCACGTGGTCGGGCGTGTACCGGGGCTGGCCCAGCGTGAACGCCTGGAGGTAGGGACGGATCTCCGCCGTCTTCCCCAGCGGCTCGGAGCGCTTGATGGCGTCCTGCATCGCGCGGCGGATGACCTTGTACGGCTCGCTGTTCGGATGCTTGAGGTTGTAGTAGCCCCTGAAATAGTGGCTGGGATACACCATCGGAAGCACCACGTCCGCCGTGGTGACCAGGTCCTCCCACATCTGCCCGATGCCCATGTCGGTCGGCGAGCTCGTGGTCAGCCCGAACACGTCGATCGTGAAGGGAACTCCCAACCCCCGGGTGCGATCCCGAAGCAGCCGGAGATTCCGAGTGACGCCTTGACGCTTGGTTTCTCCCTCGCGCCTCCCGGGAAACACCGCGAGCGCGAGCCGGGACTCGGGCTCGTCGGGAAACCGGACGTAGTCGTACTGCACCTCGGCGAAGCCGATCCGCACGGCTTCAGCGGCGAGTTGAGAGGCATACACCCACACCGAGTCGTTGAATGCGTCCACCCATGCGAAGTCGAGACGGTCGTGCCAGAGACCGCCGCCCACCTGCTGGACCGACCAACCGGGCTTCTTCGATGCCAGCAGCGGGTCTTTCGCTACCACGATGCGGGCGATCGGATGTATCCGATGTTCCCTCAGGACACGGAGCCGCTCCTGTACATCCCGTGCGCGGCGTTGCGTGTTGGCGCCGATCTCGATGGCCGTCGGCACCTCTGAGCGGTACGTGAGGTAGCCGGTATCGTCCTTCACATCGATCACGAAGGCATTCACTTCGGTCTGGTCGGCGAGCCGAACCAGATCGTAGAATCGTTTGCCGCCGAAGGCCCAGGCATTCACATAGATCGCCCTGACCTCGCTGGGCGGGCGCGTGAGCGGCGGGGCGGGGAGCCGCGTTACGAGATCGATTTTCGGAATCGTGAAGAGGGTGTCCGGCGCCTGAGGAGCGGAAGGAAGCTCGTCTCCCCAATTTGCGGCCTGCTGCGCGGATAACGATGCAAAATTTAGCGATACGAAGAGAATTCCGGAGGCGACCGAACGGAGCATGTGGCCCAAGACGTTGAAGAGGAGAGCGATCGGCAGGAATCAGCCATGCCGTATCTGCTCTCCTCCGCAATTCAGGGGCCGGGTGTCACCGGTCTGATTTCGACCCTTCGATTGACGGCGCGACCCCGCGGCGTGGTATCGGGTGACCGGGGCAGTGTGGCCCCGTAGCCTTTTGCGGTGACCTGCTGGTAGGGCACTCCCTTGAGGACGAGGTAGTCCCTCACTGCATCCGCCTGCAGTCCGGTGAGACGAAGATTCTCCGCTGCCGACCCCGCATTATCGGTATGCGCCGAGACCTCGACGGTGGCCGCCGGGTCGGCGAGGAGGATGGCGGCCACGGAGTCGAGCGCGACGTAGGACGCCGGCGAGAGCCGGGCGGTACCGGGGGCAAAGCCCACTCCCGGGATGACTCCGGCGGCGAGCTTCCCTGGCGCCGCCGCCGGGGCGTTCCTGGCTGGCGGAGGCTGGGCTGCGGTGGGCGCCGGAGGCTGAGTCCGGACCGTCGGTCTGGGCCTTCTCACCGCGGTGTCGGGAGCGACCGACGGAGCCGGTTGCCCCGGCGCTTGCCCAAGGGCGCAGCCGTTGGTCGTGACAGTAGTCCCTGCGGGCGTCCGCGGGCAGCGATCCAGCCCATCGAGCACTCCGTCACCGTCTTCATCCCCTGGGCAGCCCAGAGCATCCACTGTGGCCCCGCGCGGCGTCTCCGAGCAGCGATCCAGGCCGTCGGGGATGCCGTCTCCATCGCTGTCTCTGGCACAGCCATTGGGATCCACGAGGACGCCGGATGGGGTGTCGGGGCAGCGATCGAGCCCGTCGGGGATGTTGTCCCCGTCGGAGTCCCTGGGGCACCCGGAGCTATCGACGGCGGAGCCGGCGGCGGTGCCGGGGCAGCGATCGATGCCGTTGGGCACTCCGTCACTGTCCTCGTCGCTCGGGCACCCGCGTCCGTCGACCTGTGCTCCTCTCGGCGTGTCGGGGCAGCGGTCGCGATTGTTCTGAATGCCATCGCCGTCGGTGTCGGGGATCGGCTTGCTGCCGAGCATGGCGCTGAGGCCCAGGCTGACGCCGACATTCGTCAGGCTCCGGGTGCTGCTCTTGTTACGATTGACCTCCAGCTCACCCCGGGCCATCAGCGTCGGGATGATCCCTACGCGGAGCCCGGCCCCGCCGAGCAGCGAGCTGCCACTGCCGCATATGGTCCTGGTGCCCGCCGGGCAATTGCTCCCGTACTTCGTTGACCCGGCCCCGGCCTTGAGATAAAACGAGCTTCTCGTGCCGATGAGGATGTTGTAGAGCACGGATGCGGAGAACGTGCGGGCATTGACCGAGACCGAGGTGGAGTTGCCCAGCAGGTCGGTGACGGTGGTCTTCGGTTTGGCGAACGATCCGGCGACTTCCAGCGAGAAGTTTGCCGGCAGCCACACACCCAGTCTGCCGATCTCGCCAATCGAGCCCTTGAGGTCGGTGGCGTTGTCGAACGACTGGTACGCCAGCGCCGCGCCCAGCTCGACGAGATACTTCCGCTGTTGCGCGGCGAGCGGAAGCGCACCGACGAGCAGCAGGAGAAGGGCGGCTGAGAGCCGGCACCGGGCGGCCCAGTGGTAGGTTCGCATGGCTCAAATAGATACGCCGACCCGGCTGCGCTGACAAGGAGTGCCGCGACGGCAGAGCTTCCCCTTGGCATCGCTGCAGGCCAGCGCTACGATTCGCGGCGAATACCCATCCTTTTTCTCAAGGGGAGACAACCATGGTCATCACGATCAAATACTGCGTCGTCTGAAACTACCAACCCCGAGCCGCCGGTCTGGCGGCTGAGTTGAGATTGGCCTTTCCCGATGCCGACATCCGTGAGGTTCCGTCGTCCGGTGGGATCTTCGACGTGGCGGTCGACGGACGTCTCGTGTTCTCCAAGAAGGCGCTCGGGCGCCACGCCGAGCCGGGAGAGGTCGTGCGATTGATCGGTGCAGGTTCCTGATATGCGCATTGCCATTTCGACGGGCGGAGGAGACGCCCCGGGACTGAACGCCGTGATCCGCGCGGTCGTGCTCTCCGCGCACTACCGCGGATGGAAGTGCTACGGTATCCAGTGCGGCTATGAGGGGCTGCTTTCCTTCAACGGCGTGGTCCCCCTCGGTCCTGCCGAGGTCCGGGGTATCACCCATCTTGGCGGCACCATCCTCGGGACCAGCAATCGCGGAAACCCGTTTCGATACGTGATGAAGGGCGAGAGCGGGGAAGAGCGGGAAGTGGACCGCTCGGATGATCTCGTCGGCGCCTTTCAGGCCAGTGGATTCGACGCGCTCGTCTCGATCGGCGGAGACGGCAGCCTGCAGATCTCGCACGATCTCTGGCGCAAGGGAATGCCGGTGGTCTGCGTGCCCAAGACCATCGACAACGACGTGAGCGGGACCCAGCGGAGCTTCGGCTTCGACACCGCGGTGAGCACCGCCACCGAGGCGATCGACAAGCTCCATTCCACCGCCGAAAGCCACAACCGGGTCATTGTCGTCGAGCTGATGGGCCGCTACGCCGGATGGATCTCGCTCTACAGCGGCCTGTCAGGCAGCGCCGACGTCATCCTGATTCCGGAAATTCCGTTCGACATGGACAAGGTGTGCGAGAAGATCCGTGCCCGTGAGGCGGGCGGCCGGCATTTCAGCATCGTGGTCGTGGCGGAAGGGGCGCGTCCCCGGGACGGCACCATCGAGCTGGTCGAGCGGCGAGGTGTGGGCACGGTCGACCGGCTCGGCGGCATCGCGAGCAAGGTGGCGCAGACCATCGAGCGGCTGACCGGCAAGGAAACGCGGTCGCTCGTCCTCGGTCACCTGCAGCGCGGAGGCTCGCCCACGACGTACGACCGGCTGCTCGCGCTCCGCTTCGGCGCCGCCGCCGTGCGCGCCATCGCCGACCGCGTCTTTGGGGTGATGGTCGGCGTCAACGGCCCGGACATCACACGGGTGCCGCTCGATGAGGTCGTGGGCAAGTCGAAGAACGTTCCCCTCGACAGCGACACCATCCGAACGGCCCGGGATCTCGGAATCAGCCTGGGTGACTGAGCGCCCGCTCCCGTATCCTCCTGCACCTGCCGCCGATACCGTCGACCTTCTGCACGGCGAAGCGATCCCCGACCCCTACCGCTGGCTGGAGAGTGGGGACGCTCCCGAGACGAGAGCCTGGACGGACGGTCAGAATGCGCTGACGGAATCCTGGCTGGCTGCGCGGCCGGAGCGGGCGACGATTCGCGCCCGGCTCGATGCGCTGCTCACGATCGGAGTGCTGAGCGCGCCGGTCCCGGTGCGCGGCCGGTATTTCTACCAGCGGCGCGAGGGCCGGCAGAACCAGCCGGTGCTCTATGTGCGAGACGGCGTGGACGGCGCCGATCGCGTGCTCGTCGACCCCAATACCAACAGCGCCGCCGGCACGACTGCCCTCGACTGGTACTATCCCAGTGAGGACGGGCGGGTCCTCGCGTACGGTCTCTCCGAGAACGGGAGCGAGCAGAGCGTGCTGCATCTGCTCGATGTGGCCACCGGGCACCTCCTTGCCGACCGGATACCCGGCACACGTTCCGCGGATGTCGCCTGGCTTCCCGACGCCACCGGCTTCTACTACACGCGCTACCCGGCCGCGGGTGAGGTGCCGGCAGGGGAGGAACACTACCACCGGTCGATCTTCTTTCATCCGCTCGGCGCCGACCCCGCCAACGACGCGCTCATTTTCAGGCCGGCGCAGAAGGAGTACTGGCCAGGGGTCAATCTCTCTCCCGACGGCCGGTGGCTGCTCATCGGGGTGTCACGCACTTTCGACGAAACCGACCTCTACGTCGCCGACCGGCTTGCCGGCGGGCCGTTCGTACCGGTGGCGGAGAATATCCCTGCGTCGTTCGAGGGCGAGCTGGCCCATGGGCAAATATTTCTGCGTACCAATCTCGACGCACCCACGTACAGGCTGTACGCGGTAGACCCGGAGCATCCCGCTCGCGAGGGGTGGCGCGAGCTGATTGCCCCGCGACACGACGCGGTGCTCGAGAGTGCACGGATCGCGGGAGACCGGCTGGCGGTCAGCTATCTGGAGCGGGCCTCGTCACGGCTCTACCTGACCGATCTCGCAGGGCGCGAAGCCCGCGAGATCCCCCTGCCCGCGCTCGGCAGTCTCTTCGGCGTCGGCGCCGAGTGGGACGGCCGGGAGGTCTTCTACGGCTTCTCGTCCTATACGATTCCGCCGAGCGTCTATCGCCTCGACCTCGAGAGCGGGGAGCAATTCCTCTGGCGCCGGGTCGAGGCCGACATTCAGCCCGAGCGGTTCGAGGTTCGGCAGGTGGGGGTCACCTCGAAGGACGGCACGCCGGTGTCGATGTTTCTCGTGCATCGGAGGGAGCTCGTCCGCAATGGCGACGCTCCGGTCTACCTCACCGGGTACGGCGGCTTCAACATCAGCATGACTCCGGCCTTTTCACGCTCGCTGCTGCTCTGGCTCGAGCGAGGCGGTATCGTCGCGATTCCCAACATCCGGGGCGGTGGGGAGTATGGTGAGCAGTGGCATCAGGACGGGATGATGAGCAGGAAGCAGAACAGCTTCGACGACTTCATCGCCGCCGCGGAATGGCTCATCGGTGAGGACTATACGCGACCGGCGCGCCTCGCCGCGGTGGGGGGATCGAACGGCGGCCTGCTCATGGGCGCGGTCCTCACCCAGCGTCCCGATCTCTTCGGCGCCGTGGTCATCCAGGTCCCGCTGCTCGACATGCTGCGCTATCATCTCTTCCTCATCGCGCGGCTCTGGATACCCGAGTACGGCTCACCAGAAGACCCGGAGCAGTTCGCCTGGCTGCGCGCCTACTCACCGTACCACCACGTGCGCGACGGCGAGCGATATCCGGCGGTGCTGCTCGCCACCGCGGAGAGTGACACACGCGTCGATCCAATGCACGCGCGCAAGATGGCGGCGCGCCTCCAAGCGGCGAGCGGGTCCGGCCGTCCCATCCTGCTGCGGCTCGAGGCGCGCGCCGGTCACGGAGCGGGGAAGCCGCTCTCCAAAGTGCTCGACGAACTGACCGACACCTGGACGTTTGTGTTTTCGGAGCTTGGCGTCGAGGTTTAGCGGAGACATCGAACCGAGGAGCATTGCCGGATGGCGTATCGTACCCGACAGCCCATCACCATGACCCATCCAGCCGAGTGGCTCTCGATCGTCCGGATCCTGGTGGGGCTGTATTTCGCCAAGGCGGTGGCGACCAAGCTGACCATCGCGCTCGTGGGCGGCGTTCTGCCGGTCCCGGCGGTGCAGGAGCGCTGGGTCAGCGTCATGCCGACGATCGTCGCCAAGCAGGCCGCGGGCAACCCGCTGCTCTTCTACAAGCACTTCCTCGAGGAGACGGTACTGACGCACAGTGATTTCTTCGCCCATCTGACCGCCTGGGGCGAGGTGATCACCGGCGTGGGGCTGACTCTCGGGTTGCTCACTGGCGTGGCGTCCCTCGTGGGGATGACGCTGGTGATCAACTACGGACTCGCCACCCAGTGGATGTCGCCGGGGCAGCAGGGCTTCCACCTTCTGCTCTTCACGTTGATGGTGGCCTTCCACTTTGCGCGCGCCGGGCGAACGTGGGGACTCGACGCGTGGATTGCCAACAACAAGCCGAAGTCACCGCTGACCCGGCGTCCCTTCTCCTAGTCTTTTGCCCGCCACGTCTTACCTGAACATGGGCCGTGCGTGCATGCCGCCCACCACGCCGTCGGCCTCACAGTGCGCGTCCCGGGCACTGTAGACGACACAGAATACTCCGTCGGAGTGCCAGCGTTCGTACCACCGCTGCATGACGCCCCGGTCCTGCGCGGAAAAGTGTGTGGAGGGGAGGGAATCGGTGTACATGGCGACGTGGGTATGCACCGTACCCGACCACTCAGGCGGTCCGCAGCGCTCCACCGAAATGGAAGAGGCGATGCCCATCGAGTCGGCCTCGGACGGCTCGAGCGCCAGGATGCGGCTCACGAAGACGGTGTCGTTGCGGATGGTGGACGCGAGGCAAGCCACCCGCTCTTCCTTGGCGGCAAAGCTCGACTGCCAGAGGGCGCCGAGGGCAGCGCCCGCCTCGCGGGCAAATCGGAACGCCGGAGGGGCGCGTTCCGGCACGGAGTCCGATTGCGCCTGACTTCGATGCGGCACGGCGCCGAGTGCCAGGATGAGGAGGGCGATCGGTCGCATCCGGTGCGTCAGTAGCGGATGCTGGGGAAGATCAGACTCCCGGAGGGCCCGTCGAGCTCGCAGTGAATGCTCGTCTCGCCAAAGAGGAGGCAGAACGTTCCCTGCATCCTCCAGCGCTGACCCCACGCGAGCATCACACCCCGGTCGGCGCCGGAGAACGTCGAGTAGGCCCGCTGGCCATCGTACAGCGCGATGTGCGTGTGTGCCGTGCCCTGCCAGGCGGGCGGCCCGCAGGTCTCCAGCGACCGGGCAGCGCCCACCGCGAGCGAGTCCACCGTGCTGTCGTCCAGCGGCTGGACGTGGGTAATGCGCACCGTGTCGCCGTCGATGTGACTCGCCAGGCAGGCCACCCGCTCCCCCCTGGCGGCGATGCTGGCGAACCAGAGCGCACGCAGCTCGGCGCGGGCGCCCGGATCGATGGTGAACGAGCTGGGTCCAGGGTCGCGAAACCCGAGCGTAACCGCCAGGAGCGACACGATCAGGAGTCGGCTCACGGCGCCTGGCCGATGGCCACCCCCCAGGGAGACTTTCCGACCGGCACCTTCTTCGTCACCGTCAGGGACCTGGTATCGACCACGGTCACATCGTTCGACGGGCCGTTTGCCGTGTAGAGCCGCGTACCGTCGGGCGTGAGCGCGATGCCCCAGGGACGCTGGCCGACCTGAACCGACCCGGTGATCGAATCGGTGGCCGGGTCGATCACCGAGATGGTGCCTCCGCGGCCGTTCGAGACGTACACCGCCTTGCCGTCGGGCGCGACGACGACGTCCATGGGCTTCGAGTCCCTGGGCATCGTGATGATCTTGAGCTTCTTGCGTCCGGCCACGTCGATCACCCAGACGGTGCCGTCGATCTCGGAACCGACGTACGCGCGCTTGCCGTCGGGCGTGAAATCGAGCGAGCGCGGGCGCTTCCCCACCTCGATCGTGCCGACGATCTTGCCGGTCTTCGTATCCACCAGCGTCACGTTGTGCGCTGTCTCTCCCGTCACCCAGACCACCGCGCCGTCGGGCTGCACGCGCACTCCCTCCGGCTCCTGTCCCACCTTCACGGTCTGGCGGATCTTGCCCGTGGCCACATCGACGATGGTGGCCTCGCCGGCATCCTCATTCGAAATGAAGAGCGTCGAGCCGTCTCTGCTGATGTCGAAGTTCTCAGGGTCGGAACCGCCGGGCAGGACGCGCGTCACCTTCCGGGCGGCCGCGTCCACCATGGCGATGCCGTCCTTGGTCTTGTCCGCCTTGATCTTCTCGCACTCCTCGTCCGGCATGGTCGGCGGGCAGCGGGGTGATCCGCTCAGCGCCACAAAGATCGTCTTTCCATCGGGGCTGAGCCGGACACCGCGGGGCCGCGTGCCCACGGGAATGCTGGCGACGACGGTGTCGGTGCGGGTGTCGATGACGCTCAGCTCTTCGGAGGCTTCATTGGTGACGTACGCGAGAAGACCCGAAGTCGCGACCGGGGCGGTGGCGGACGAATCGGGGGCGCCCGCGGCGGCGTCGCGGGCGGGCCCACCGCGGCCGCACGCGGCGACGGCGAGGAAAGAAACAACGAGTATATCATTTCGCATCGAAGATCGCCTTGTCCTTGTTCCGCGCGTCGTCCAGTCCCTGCAGTTGCGCGACGCCGATGGCGCCGCTGAAGTCGGCTTCATTGAGATCGGCTTTCGACACTTTTGCGCCGGTGACGTCGGCCTTGGTGAGGTCGGTCTGGACCAGCTCGGCATTGTTGAGGTTGGCGCCGTTGAGCCTGGCGCCGGAGAGTGTGGCGTGGGAGAAGTCGGCCTTGAAGAGATTGGCGCCGGTGAGGTCGGCGCCCGTGAGATCGGCACCCACGAAGGTGGCGCGCATGACGCCCATCGACTGATTCCCGGGATCGGCGCCGGCGTTGGTGTTTCGCAGATCGGCACCCATGAGCTTGGCCGAGCGCAGGTAGCCGATGATGCGCGTTCCCGAAAGGTTCGCGCCGCTCAGATCGGCCGCCTCGATGATCGTGGCGAAGAGGCTCGCGCCCTGGAGGTTGGCTTGGTCCAGATGGGCCCGGCGGAGCACCGTGCCGTCGAGATTGGCGCGCTGGAGGTCGGCGCCCGTCATGACGGCGTCGGTGAGGTCGCAGGAGAAGAGGTTGACGCCGGTCATGGTGGACTTGAGGAACCGTGCGCCGGTCAGGTTGGCGCGCTTGAAGTCGATTCCGGAGAGATCGAGGCCGCTGAGGTCGACATTGGAGAGGTCGGGCAGGCTGTCGCCGGCTGCGGCGAGCCGCGCCTTCAGGCCTTCGAGATCGAGCCGCACCGCGGGGCTGTCCGCCACCGACGCCGTCGGGGCAATTGACGCTCCCCGCGCGGGCGCTGGTGCCGCCGCGGTGAGGAGCGCGATTGCCAGGAGGCCGGTCATCCTTCTCGTTTCACCGCCGGCCGGCCCGGAGCCAGCTTGGCGTCGCTTCGTTCTTTCACGTAACTGTAAATCTCGTCGATCGTCCCCATTTCCATGCCGAGTGCGCACCATGCCGGCATCCCCTTTTCCGGGCGGCCGCCGCACACGGTGCTGACGAACAACTCCTTGGTGTTGATCGGACCATCGGGCTTGAGAGACATGATGAGGTGGGGGGCGATCGTCGTGCCCAGCGCGTCCTCGCCGTGACAGCGGGCGCAATTGAGATTGAACTGTTTCCAGCCGTCGTACACCGTCTGGCTGACGGTATCTCGCGGGGCCTGGTGGTACTCGTCCCGGAGCTCCTGAGCCGCGAGCCGGCCGGCGGTCAGTGCAACCGAGAGCAGGGCGGTGAGGCCGAAGATTGTCCGGCGAAGGGTAGCGACGAGGGTCGTGCGCATGCGGGTCCTTTCAAGGGGTAGCGAGGGTTCGAAAAGGGCTACGCCGGCCGCCGCGTCATACTGGAGTCTTCCGTCGCAGGTTGAGCGGCGCCGGCCGCCTTGTCGGTCTTGTCCTCGGCGGGTGGTGCCGGATAGACCGGCACTCCGTATTCCTTGAGCAGGCTCTGGATTGCAGGCGCCTTGCCGTCGAGCAGCTTCTGCAGGCTGTCCTTCAGCTCCCCGTCGCTCCGCCGCACCGCGATGCCGATGCTGTACCGGAGGGGGAGGTCGCTGATGGAATCCCGGTCGGGCAGGGGATTGAGCACGAGCGGCACCGACGCCTGCCTGGCGTAGTAGCCGGCGAGCGGGCCCCAGGCGATGGCGATGTCGACGGTCTTGCTGGCGACCGCCTTGATGACGTCCTCGGGCCGGTTCTGATCATCGAAAAAGGTGCTGAAGCCGGTGAGGTTGCCCACCACGCCATGCTGGCTGAGCGCCATGGCCGGCGGAGAATTCTCGGCATCGGAGGTGTAGATGTTCACGCCGATTTTGAGTGTCTTGAGTCGTGGATCGTCCAGCGATCTGATGTCCTCAAGCCCGCTACCCTTCCGGGTCACGAAGACGTAGGCCGAGCGGTAGTAGGGCTTGGTCGAGCCAGTCATGTCCATGCCGGCGGGGGCACCCATGGCGATGTCGCAATAGCGCCCGTTGAGGATCCGGAAGTAGCCGCGCCGGGTGGGATACCAGACGTATTCGAGCTTGGAGTTCCAGTCCTTGGCGATCATGCTGGCCAACTTGTTTTCAAATCCTTCACCCTTGTCGTTGGACGAGGGCATGTTGTCGGGGTCGGCGCACACGCGAAGGAGTCCGGCCTGGAGAGGTCCGGGGCGCTGAGCACTGGCCGGGCCGGCCACCATCAATGTGGCCACGCCGAGGATGAGACTGCATCGCGATAGTCCTGCGAGTCGAAGCATCGTTCACCTGACCTTGGATGAGGGCTCGACGGCCGGCTGAACGGCCGGTCGCTGCACCCCTCGGAAAAGCAAACGGCGCCGGAGCGTACAGCCACCCGGCGCCGTGCTCATTCGTAATGTACCCCCACCGGAACCAGAGGGTATCCCTCCGGCTCCGGCGGGTTATTGCAGCTTACTTGCCCATCGCTGCGTTCTTCAGGCCGAAGACGGTGAGGACACCGCCCTGGTTGCTGAACTGTCC
>JBDTTA010000059.1:0-13160 GCA_039930845.1 Gemmatimonadales bacterium | reverse complement strand
TCGAAGAGATTGTAGGTGCCGCCGTACAGCGTCTGCGAGGAGATGATGTTGTCGCGCGCGCGCGCCAGGTTCAGCACGGTCAACGTCGTCGCCGCCTGACCGCTGGCCAGTGCGAGCGCGCCGACGCCGCCCTCCAGCTCGGCCATCCGTTTCTCGAACACGTCACTCGTCGGGTTCATGATCCGGGTGTAGATGTTTCCGAAGACCCTGAGCCCGAACAGGTCGGCGGCGTGCTGCGTATCGTTGAATACGTAACTCGTCGTGGCATAGATCGGCACCGCGCGCGAGTTGGTGGCGGGGTCGGGAACCTGGCCGGCGTGAACCGCCAGCGTGTCCGGTTGATAAGGCATGACGGACTCCTCTAAATGGATGAAAAGCGAAAGGCCCGAACCGCTGTGGAGTGGTTCGGGCCTCGGTGATCGCTGTCGCGTGGAGTTGGGGAGTCCGCTCCTACCGCGCGCGCGCCGAGGGCTCCGTCCACCCCGGACAGGGGCGACAGGGCATCATTCGGCCGCACATCAACTGGGAGCGATCGGGCACAAAAAACCCTCCGGCCGGGAAGCGCGGAGGGAATTCGTCCGGCGCTTTAGCTCGTTGGTTCGCCCGGCGCCTGGTGCGCCGTGCCGGCGGGAGCAAGTGGCCATAAACATCCGCCGATGCGTGTGAGACTACATCTCGGACGGAGGCATGTCAAGCGCGGTCGGCCACGCGGACCGCGGCCTCCCGCCGCTTGCCTGCCCCGGCCGACGGGGTAATCATCCGGCCATGGCAAGCAACGCCTCCTTCGACATTTCGACCGGCGCCGACCTCCAGGAAGTGGACAACGCCGTCAATCAGGCGCTCAAGGAGATCGCCCAGCGCTACGACTTCAAGGGCACCCACTGCACCATCGAGTTCGACCGCGAGAAAGCCGAGATCCGCCTCGCGGCGGACGACGAATTCCGGATGGATGCGGTCGTCGATGTGCTCCAGACGCGCATGATCAAGCGGGGCGTTCCCGTCAAGAACATGAAAGTCGGCGACCTTGTGGCGGCCACCGGACAGTCGGTGAGGCGCACGGTGTCGCTCACGCAGGGCATACCCCAGGACATCGGCAAGAAAATCATCAAGAGCATCAAGGACAGCGGGCTGAAGAAGACCCAGGCCACGATTCAAGGCGATGAGATCAGGGTGACCAGCCCATCCCGCGACGACCTGCAGTCCGTGATCGCCCACCTCAAGGGCGAAGACTTCGGGATCGAGCTGCGGTTTGGCAACTACCGGGGCTGACCCCACCCGAGGCATGCGCCGGTTTCTGGGCATGGCCGGTGTCGGGGTGGCAGTGGTGGGCTCGCTCTGGCTGGTGCTCGGAAGCTGCACGCCGCCCGCGGTGCCGGGCGTACCGGCCCCTGCTCCGCCGGTGCCGGGTACAGTCGAGGCCGCGACAGCGGAACCCGAGATCCGCGTCGGGTTGGCGGTGGGTGCGTCGACTGGAACCATTGGCGGCGGATCCGAGCTCGTCGTGACCGATCCGGCCGGCGCGTACCTGGCCCGGATCGCGGCCGGAGAGACCTGGCGTCTCGCCATCACCGGATCCGGACTGGCCGTCATCAGCCCGGGCGGCGGCAGCTCGGCATCCACCACTCAGCTCGGCGTGATTCCACTGGACAGTGGTGCGCCGGTGCTCTTCAACGGACATCCGTATCGGGGTGACGTGACGGTGCTTCGCGACCGCACCGGCATGACGGTGGTCAATCGTGTTCCGCTGGAGACGTACCTGCAGGGCGTGGTGTCCGCCGAGATGGGGCGGCGAAGCCCGGCGGAGCAGGAGGCGCTCCGCGCCCAGGCCGTGGTCTCGCGCACGTACGCGCTTCGCAACATGCGGCGATGGAACGCCGATGGGTTCGACCTCTACTCCAGCGTCGCCGACCAGGCATACGGGGGCGCCTCGGCGGAAACGCCCGAGGGGAACGACGCAGTCGCCGCCACCCGCGGGCGGATACTCACATTTGACGGCGCGCCGATCGACGCCTTTTTCTATTCGACCTGCGGCGGCCGGACGGCGGAGGGTACCGAGATCTTTCGAGCCGCCGACCGGCCCTACCTTCGGTCGATTTCCGACGCGGCCGATGACGGCACCGTGTACTGCAGCATCTCGCCGCGCTTTCGATGGCACGAGGAGTGGTCGGGCGAGGCGCTTCGGGCCACCCTTCGCCGCACGCTGCCCGCGGTGATGGGCACGCCCGTGGGACAGGTGCGCGAGGTTCGCGATGTCCGCGTGACCGCCATCACCGGATCGGGGAGAGTGGGACAATTGACGATCGTCCTCGACCGCTCCAGCGTGGAGGTGGATGGGCGCCAGATACGGCAGGTCCTCCGCCCGACGACGGGGGACATGCTTCGAAGCAACACCTTCACGCTCACGGTCACCGGGGCGGGACGACGAGTGACGCGGTTGACGGCGGACGGCGCCGGTGCGGGTCACGGAGTGGGATTCTGCCAATGGGGAGCCGTCGGCCGCTCTCGCGTCGGGCAGGACTACCGGCGGATCGTCGCGGCCTACTATCCCGGCGCTGTGCTCGACCGACTCTACTGAGGGGGAGGGACTTCGGATGACCGCCAGCCGCGCCACCAGCGAACGACTCCGGGTCGGCATCGTCGGAGGCGGCGCCATCACCCAGGTCGCCCACCTGCCGGTACTCAAGAAGCTCAAGATGACCGAGGTCGCGGCCATCTGCGACACCGATCTTCCCAAGGCACGCGCGCTCGCCGACCGGTTCAATGTGAAGGACGCATTTGATGACATCGAGGACCTACTTCGCTCGGACACGCTCGACGCCGTCGTCGTCTGCACTCCCAATCACCTGCATGAATCTCACATTCTCGCCGCCCTCTCGGCGAACGTGCACGTGCTCGTGGAGAAGCCGCTCGCCATGAACGCCGCCGCTGTCCAGCGAATCATCCGGGCGGCGGAGAAGCGGGGGCGAGTCGTCATGGTGGGGATGAATCACCGGTATCGCCCCGACGTGCAGATCGTCCGCAGCTTCGTGCAGGGCGGCGAGCTCGGCCGGATCGAGAGCGTTCGCGGCAGCTGGCATGTATTCCGCCCGGGCCGCACCCAGCTCGGTTGGCGTCAGCGTCGTGACCAGTCCGGCGGCGGCGCGATGCTCGACCTCGGATTGTCGATCCTCGACCTGGCCATGTGGCTGGCGGGAAACCCCAAGCCGGTGCGCGTGAGTGCCAGCCTGGAAGCCGATGGCCGGGAACGGTCGGTCGAACAATCGGGCAGCGCGTTCGTCGTCTGCGAGGACGCCATCTCGCTCTTCGTGGACGTGACGTGGCGTCATCTCGGCGCCGGCGAGCGATTCGGCATGGGGGTCCGGGGCATCAAGGGTACGGCGACGATCAATCCCCTCACGGTGTGGAAGGAGCTGCACGGCGTGCCGACCGATGTGTCGCCGACGGGCTCCGGGAGCCGCGAGAATCCATTCACGGCATCCTACCGCGCGGAGTGGGCGCACTTTGCCGCCGCCATCGCCGGCGAAGCGAAGGTGCCCGATCTCCAGGAACATCTCGTCCTGCACAGGGTGATTGACGCGATATACCGCTCGGCGGTGGACGGCCGCGACGTGACGCTGTGAGGCTCGCCGTCCTCGCGTCGGTGCTCGGTCTGCTCCTGGCCGCCCCGACGCGCGGGGCCGCGCTTCCGGAGCCCGTCTCGCATGCCGAGCCGGGCTCCGCGCTTACCGTGTACGTCATGACCTTCGGACCGGGCCGGGCGGTCTGGGAACGATTCGGACACAACGCGATCTGGATCCACGATCCGGCGCAGGGGACCGACCAGGCGTACAACTACGGCCTCTTCGACTTCCGGCAGGAGAACTTCGTCCTGCGGTTCGTCCGTGGGCAGATGTGGTACTGGATGGCGGGATTCCCGTCGGAGAGCTACATCAGCCAGTACGAGCGGGACAACCGCTCGGTGTGGGTGCAGGAGCTCGATATCCCCCCGGCGGCGCGTATCGAGCTGCAGCGATTTCTCCAGTGGAACGAGCTCCCCGAGCACCGCTTCTATCATTACGACTACTACCGCGACAATTGCTCCACCCGTGTGCGTGACGCGATCGACCGCGTCCTGGGGGGCGCCATACGCCGGCAGACGCTCCCGCTGCCGGCCGGAACGACCTACCGTTTTCACACGCAACGGCTCACCGCCAACGATCCGCTGATTTACACCGGGCTCCTCGTGGCGCTCGGGGAAAAGGTCGATCGCCCGCTCTCGGCGTGGGAGGAAATGTTTCTTCCCCTTTCGCTGCGCGAGCATCTGCGGAAGGTGACCCTTCCCGGGCCGAACGGCACGACCATTCCGCTGGTCAAATCGGAGCGCACGATCTTCGAGTCCACCGCGCCGATGCCACCGGGCGCACCGCCCAACTGGGTCGCGGGCTACCTGGCGATCGGCCTCGCCATCGGCGTGGCGGCATTCGCGCTCGCGCGCGGCGCGCGGGAGGGCCGCGGATCCAGGGCAGGCTTGCTCGCGTTGGTGGGCGTGTGGTCGCTGCTCGCGGGACTGGCGGGGGTGGTGATGACCGGGCTCTGGGGATTCACCGACCACGTGATGGCGGCATCAAATGAGAATCTGCTGCAGCTCAACCCGCTCTCGCTTCTGCTCGTCCCCTTCCTTGCTGGGGCGATCAATGGCAAGGCGAGGAGCACCCGGGTTGCATCGGGCCTCGCCACCGGCATCGCGGTGCTCGGTGCGATCGGCCTCCTCATCCAGCTCCTGCCGGCCTTCGGACAAGTGAATGGGCCGGTCATCGCACTGGCGTTGCCGGCCCACCTGGGTGTTGCCGCGGCGTTCTGGTCGTTGCGCTACGAGCCTCCTACCCGCTGAAGGCCATCGCGCGCCTGGGTGTAGTCGGGGAAGACGCTGAGCGCTCGCCGGTAGGAGTCGGACGCCCTCGCCTTGTCTCCCTGACTCTCGAAGAGCAGACCCCGGCTGTACTGGTTGAGCGCGTCGGTGGGCACCGCGGCGGCGTGCGCGGCGGTGGCAGCCGGAAACGGCGGCAGACCCGCGGCGCCGATCATCTTTTCGGTGATGTGCTGGATGATCGCCGCGAGCTGGGCGCGGCTCTGCAGCTTCGGGTCGTTGTTGGAGGCGACGACGATGATCCGGCCGTCGTCGGCGTCGACGAGTCGGGCGGTGATACGAAGTTTGCCGTAGAAATCCGCGAAGCTCCCGGTCACGGTGTACCGGGCGCCCGCGGCCTTTGCGATCTGGGCGGCGGTGGCGGCGTCCACATGTTGCGAGGCGGCAAGGTGATGCGATCCGAGTGCCTGGCGCACCCGACCCTCATCGGCCACCCGCGCCCCGGGATGCGACGCGATCGTCGCACCGATCGTCGCCGGAATGCCGAGCTCGAGGGCCTGGAAGACTTCCTTGTCCTGCCCGTAGGAGCCACTGTTTTCGAACGGCAGCACGGCAAAGACCGGCGGGCCGTTCTGAGCGAACGCACCCGGGGCAAGCATCGGTCCCGCGAGTGCCCACAGCAGCAGCCATGAACGTCCCACAGCCACCTCCAGTCAGAGTGAAAACGACGCGCCCTCGGCGGCCGCGTCCACCGCCAGGGAGGGTGCCACCCGGCGTGCGTACTCCCGGGTATCAGCCAGCATCGCGTCGAGTGCCTCGTCGGCGTGCTCGGGCTCGTGATGGAACAGGAGCAGGGTCCGGCAGCCGGCCTCCGCGGCCAGGTCGACGGCCTGCCGGGGTGTGGAGTGGCCCCACCCTGCGCGCGCCTCGATGATCTGCTCTGAATACATGGCGTCGTGAATCAGCGTGTCGGTGCCTTCGAGAAACTGCACGAGCCTCGACCGCCAATCGGCCCCGACGGGATACGATCCCCCCTGGCCCAGCTCGTTGTCGGTGAGGTAAGCAAGTTCCCGGCCAGATGTGGCGGGGCAGACTCGAAAGCCCAGGGTTGTGCCGGGGTGGCGCAGCCGGAACGACGTGACGTGGAAATCGGTCAGCTCGAGCGGGCCTTCACCGATCTCGCGAACCTCGATTTCGGCCGCGAAGGCTTCGAGTGGAATGGGGAATACCATCGGGTCCATCTGGCGCCGGAGGATTTGATCGAGCGCGATGCCGCTCTGGTCCGCGCCATAGACGCGAAAGGAATTCCCCGCCGCGCTGAGCGGCTTGAAAAACGGCAGACCCTGGATATGGTCCCAGTGCGTATGGGTGATGAGAATGTCGGCGGTGAGCGGCCGGTGTCGCAGAGACATCATCTCATGCCCGAGCGGGCGGAGGCCGCTGCCGGCGTCGAGGATGAGGAGGCGACCGTCCGCACCGGCAATGGTGATGCAGGCGGTGTTTCCGCCGTAGCGCGTGGTGTGCGGTCCCGGTGTGGGAATCGACCCGCGGGTTCCCCAGAATCGAACGGTCGACGGCACCGCCCAGCTCATGACGATGCCGGGGCCCCTCTCACGCGCGGCGTGCGGCGAGCATGAGCGAGCGACGGTCCGTGAGGGTGACGTCCTTCCGGGTCACCTGAATGATTCCCCGGTCGGCCAGGTTTCGCATGGTCCGGGAGACGGTTTCCCGGCTCGACCCGATCATCTGCGCGATGGTGTGGTGAGTGAGCTTCCGGGTGATACGATCGCCGCCTTCATCTTCCGCCATCCGGAGCAGCAGATTGGCCACGCGTCCGTTCACATCGAGAAGCACCAGACTGGCAATCTTCTCATCCGCGCGCCGGAGTCGCCGAGAAATCTCCTTGAGCAGGGAGATGGCCACCTCGGGGCTGCTCCGAAGTCGGTGGTGAAAGTCATCTCGCCGCAGGACGAGGAGGGTCGAATCCTCCATGGCGATGACGTGCGCGGACCGCGGCGCCTCGTCGATGACCGCCATCTCACCGAAGAAGCTGCCCTCGCCCAGCACCGAGAGGATGACTTCCCGGCCGTCCTCGGCGATGAGCACCACCTTCACCTGGCCCGCCGCCACCAGGTACAGCGCGTCGCCGGCGTCGTCCTCGAATACGATCACGCTTCCCTTGGGATAGCCGCGCTCACGCGTCAGCTCGGCAAACGCGGCGAGGTCGGCCTCTCCGAGTCCCGAGAACAGCGGGACGCGACGAAGTACTTCGATGGGGGACAGGGGCAAGCGGCCCTCTCGGGTGGCGGAAGTAGTTGCGAGTAGCATACTTGCGGGGTGTCCCAGTGTCAATCTGGGGTGATACGTGCTCCTTGCCTCCAGCCCCGAAAACCGATTATAATTGATGGCTGAGCACAAACCAGGAGCCCCAAGTGAAGCCCGATCTGCATCCGACCTACCGCAAGGTCACCGCTGTGTGTGCCTGCGGCAACCAGTTTGAAACCCGTTCCACGGCCACGTCGATTCACGTGGAAGTGTGCGCGCAGTGCCATCCGTACTTCACGGGCAAGCAGCGCCTGATGGATACGGCAGGCCGCGTCGATCGGTTCCGCCGCCGGTACCAGACCGACTCGGCGGCCGCGGCTCCCAAGGCGTAATTCGTGGAGGCCCGACTCCGCCAGGCGCTCACGCGGGCGGAGGAAGTCGGCAGGGCCCTCTCCGACCCTGCAGTAGCCCGGGACCCCGCGCAGCTCCAATCGCTTGGGCGCGAGCACACAAGGCTCGCGCCCATCGTTCGCCTCGCCGACCGGCTCCGTCGATTGGAGGACGAGCTCGAGCAGGCGCGGGAGATGAGCGGCGAATCCGATCAGGAGCTGGTGGCGCTCGCCAAGGCCGATCTCGTCCGACTTCCCCCCGAAATAGCCCGGATCACCGAGGAGCTCCATGCGCTTCTCGTTCCGCGCGATCCCCATGACGAACGCGATGCGATCGTGGAAATCCGCGCGGGCACCGGTGGGGATGAAGCCGCGCTGTTCGCCGCGGACCTTTACCGGATGTACCAGCGCTTCTCCGAGCGCCATGGCCTCCGCTGGGAGCCGATCTCGCTGAGTGACGGGACGCTGGGCGGCCTCAAGGAGGCCATCGTCGCGGTGCGCGGAGCGGAGGCCTTCGGGCTCCTGCGCCGGGAATCGGGCGTTCACAGGGTGCAGCGGGTGCCCGCGACAGAAACGCAGGGCCGGATTCACACCTCGGCGGCCACGGTGGCGGTCCTGCCCGAGGCGGAGGAGGTGGACGTGAAGATCGATCCCCAGGATCTCAAGATCGACGTCTTCCGCTCGTCGGGTCCCGGCGGCCAGAGCGTGAACACCACCGACAGTGCCGTGCGTATCACGCACCTCCCCACCGGACTGGTGGTCAGCCAGCAGGACCAGAAATCCCAGCTCCAGAACAAGATCAAGGCGCTCGAGGTGCTGCGGGCCCGGCTGCTCGACCGGATGCTGGCCGAGCAGGAGTCGGCGCGGTCGCGCGACCGCCGCGCAATGGTGGGCACCGGCGATCGCTCCGCCAAGATCCGGACGTACAACTATCCGCAAAGCCGCGTGACCGATCATCGGATCAACATCTCGGTCCACAATCTTACCGACGTGCTCGACGGCCGTCTTGACGAGCTCGTCAGCGCGCTGCAGATGGCCAGCAGGCAGGAACAGGATGCCGTCTGACCCCGGGACGGTTCGGCGCGCGCTGATCGATGAGGCCGCCTCGGCACTCTCGCTCGGGGGTGTCGAAGCGCCGCGCCGTGAGGCGCTACGAATCTGGTCCGACGTGTCGAGCGAAGGCGAGGCGATGTTTCAGTCCGCCATCCGGCGGCGTTCGGCAGGCGAACCGCTGGCGCACGTGACGGGGCGGGCGGGTTTCCGCTACCTCGAGCTTGCGAGCGATCGCCGCGCCCTCATCCCGCGGCCGGAAACCGAAGGGCTGGTCGAGCTGTTACTCGCCGTGTCGAGGACAGGCAGCGTGGCGGACGTCGGCACGGGCAGCGGCTGCATCGCACTGAGCCTGGCGCAGGAAGGCACCTACTCGCAGGTCATCGGGACCGATATCTCCGCCGAGGCGCTGGCGCTTGCGGGAGTGAATCGAGACCGCTGCGCTGGCCGGGTCTCGCTCGTGCGTGGAGATCTTGGCGGCCCCCTCCGGACGGGGGCGTTCGACGCGCTTGTCTCGAATCCCCCCTATCTTACCGCGCAGGAGTACGCGACCCTGGATCCATCGGTCAGGGACTGGGAGCCGCGCCAGGCGCTGGTCGGGGGTACGGACGGTCTCGAGACGATTGCCCGGCTACTCGACGAGGGACGCGATGTCGTGCGAACCGGCGGATGGCTGGCGCTGGAGGTCGATTGTTTTCGGGCGGCCCAGTGTGCCGGACTGGCCGGCGCACTGGGATGGACGGATGTTGCGGTTCACACTGACCTTTTCGGTCGCGAGCGGTATCTGCTCGCACGGAGGAGCCACACACAGTGATCTGGGACAAGGCGCAGGAGCTCGGCCGCATCATCGGCCAGTCGACGGAATATCAGACGTTGCGGCGGACGGAATCATCGCTGCGCGACGACGCGGACACGGTCGCGAAGCTCGATCTGATCCAGACGCTCGCGCGGCAGGTGGACCAGGCCGTTGCCACCGGGAAGATGCCCGATCAGGCGACCGCCGAAGCGTATGAGAACGCCGTCCGCGAGCTCGAGATGAGCCCGGTGGGCCAGGCCTACGTCGTGGCCCGGGCGAACTTCGAGAAGCTGATGGGCAAGGTGAACCAGCAGATCAGCGAGGGCATGGAGAAGGGCGCGGCCAGCAGCATCATCACGCTGGGATGAACGCCCGCGGTCTCTTCATCGTGCTCGAGGGGCCGGAAGGCTCCGGCAAGTCCACGCTGATCGAACCGCTCGCCGCACTGATGCTCGAGTCCGGTAACGCGCCGGTGGTGGTGCGGGAGCCGGGAAGTACCAAGGCCGCGGAGATCGCCCGCACGGTGCTGCTCGATCCCGACCATCCGGTCGGGCCGCTCGCCGAGCTGTTCCTCTACCTCGCGGCCCGCGCCGACCTGGTGCAGCGAATCATCGAGCCGGCCCTGGCGGCGGGCCGAACCGTACTGTCGGATCGGTTCGCCATGACGACCGAGGCGTACCAGATGGCCGGGCGGGGGATTTCACCCGATGTGGTGTTACCCGCCAATCGAGCGGCGGCGGGCGGGCTCCGCCCCGACCTGACGCTCATCATCGATCTGCCTCCGGAGATCGGCAGGGCTCGGCAGCGGGCGGCCGGCAAACGGCTCGATCGGATCGAACGGGAGAGTCCGGACTTTCACCGCCGGGTCAACGAGTACTATCTGGCCGTCGAGGGGGATGGGGTGCGACATTTGGATGGTCGGCTGGAGCCGGACCGTCTCTTGCAGGCGGCCTGGGAAGAAGTGGTTCGAGCGGCACCCGAACGATTTGGTGCGACACACGAATGAGCGTCGAGTCCGAGCCCGGCCGTGACGGCCAGGGCCAATCTGCGGGAGCGGAGGCTGTTATGAAGCAGCGGTGGGGCGTGATCGGGGTGGTGGCGGTCATCTCGTTTCTGAGCGGCGGCTGGCTGCTGCAGCGCGGCGTGGCGAGCGGTGGCAACGTCTACCAGCAGGCGCGGCTCTTCGACGACGTGCTCGGACACGTCAACGCCTATTTCGTGGACTCGATCGGCGAGAGCCAGCTCTACGACCAGGCCGCCCGCGGCATGCTCGAGCAGCTCAAGGACCCGTACTCGGTCCTGCTCACCGGCGACGACTACAAGTCACTCACCGAACAGACCTCCGGCAACTACGCCGGACTCGGCATCCAGATCGACGTCCGCGACGGCTGGATTACCGTCGTCGCGCCGCTCCCTGAAACGCCCGCGGAGCGCGCCGGCGTGCAGACGGGCGATCAGATCGTCGAAGTGGACGGCAAATCCACCGAGGGTTGGAAGAACGATCAGGCGGTGAAGTCGCTGCGTGGCGAGGCAGGCAGCAAAATCACCATCGGCGTGCGCCGCCTCGGTATCGCCGAACCGATCAACTTCGTGTTGACCCGCGCGCAGATCCACATCCGCTCCGTGCCCGCCGGAACGCTGTTCGACGGCGGGGTCGGATACATCTCGCTGAACCCGGTCGCCGAGACTTCGGCGGACGAGTTGCGCGAGGAGGTCCTCCGGATGAAGACCAAGGGGATGAAATCTCTCATCCTCGATCTGCGCTACAACCCTGGCGGCCTGCTCGATCAGGGAGTCAAGGTCGCCGACCTCTTCCTCGATCCCAAGCAGGAAATTGTCGCGACCCGGGGACGGGCCCGCGGGTCCACCAAGGAGTTCTACGACGATGCCCGTCAGGCGTGGCCCGGCCTTCCGATCGTGGTTCTCGTCAACGACGGCTCGGCAAGCGCCGCGGAGATCATCGCCGGCGCGCTGCAGGACCACGACCGCGCCGTGGTGGTCGGCACACCCACCTTTGGAAAGGGGCTGGTACAGACCCTCTTTCCGCTGGGTGAGGGTGTCGCGCTCAAGCTGACGACCGCGCGCTGGTATACGCCGAGCGGGCGTACCATCCAGCGGATCGCGAAGAATGAGGAAGACCAGGCGCAACAGGCTGCCGTCGAAGCGGGTGACACGAGCCTGGGTGTGCCCAGGGAGGAGCACTCCGATTCGGCCATCAGGCAACGCCCGATCTACCACACCGATGCGGGCCGGGTCGTGCGCGGCGGGGGCGGGATCGTGCCCGACCTCGTGATCCGGCCGGACAGCCTCACGTCGGGCGAGCGTGAGTTCGCCAGGGAGCTGGGCGGCCACATACCCCAGTATCGTGACGCGCTCACCGCCTTCGCGCTCGACGCGAAGAAGAGCGGATCGATCAAGTCCGAGGATTTCAAGGTCACGCCCGAGATGCGCCAGCAACTGCTGCAGAAACTCAAGGCGAAGAGCGTCGACCTGTCGCCGGAGGCGTTCGACTCCGCGTCACGGCTCATCGACGATCAGCTCGGTTACGAGATCGCGCGGTACGTCTTCGGGCGGCCCGCTGAATTCCGCCGGAAGGCCAGGGATGACGAGCAGATGCAGGCGGCGATCGAACTGCTCCGCAAGGCGCAGAGCCCGAAGGAGCTCATGAGCCTGGCCACGTCGAGCAGGGCCGGGGCACCGGCGCAGAACTAGCGACCGCTCGCCATCCAGGACAGGAGCACCTCGACGCAGGGGCGCGTGGCCATCGTGGGGGCGGGGCGGATGGGGCAGGGTCTCGCCCTCGCCCTCGACCGCTCGGGAACAGCCGTCGCGCTGCTCGCGCGGCGGGCCCATGCCGTGGTGGAACCTCTCGTGCTCCACGAGGGGCCGTGGCACGACGCCACGAGGAGGGCCGGGCTGGTCCTCATCGCCACGCCGGATGACGCGATTGCCGAAGTGGCACACGAATTGTTCGCGCAACACGCCGTCGGCACGGAACAGGTAGTGCTTCATCTGTCCGGCCTGCTCGACAGAACCGTGCTCGAGGGCCTCGCCCCCACCGGAGCGGGGCTCGGTTCTTTTCACCCACTCCAGACCATATCCGATCCGGTCACCGCGCCGGCGCGGCTCCTCGGTGCATACGCCGGCATCGAGGGTGACGAGCGGGCCAGACGCGCCGGTGAATCGCTTGCGGATTCGCTCGGCATGCGGCCGGTGCAACTGACCGCGCAGGCCAAGCCGGCCTATCATGCGGCCGCGGTGTTCGCGTCGAACTATGTGGTGACGCTGGCGGCCGTCGCCGGACGACTGGCGGGCCAGGCGGGCGTGGGTTCCGACGATGCGTTCTCGCTCTATCTGCCCCTCCTCCGCGGCGCGGCCGGCAATCTGGACGCCGGACCGGCGGCGGCCCTGACCGGTCCCATCGCCCGTGGCGATCTGGCGACGATCGCCGCGCACCTCGAGGCCCTCGGACCGGACGACCGCGAGCTCTATCGCCGGCTCGGTCTTGCCACGCTTGCCATTGCGATGGAGGCCGGGCTTTCCGATGAAGCCGCGGCGGGCGTCAGGGTACTGCTTGCCGGCAAACGCTGAGGAGCGAAACTTTCCTTGCCGTTTCTCCCTACGGTGTTAGAACCCCAACCAGGCTCAACCATGTCAAGACGCTGGACGGCACCCGCGGCCCTTGCCCTCGTCGCGTGTTTCTGTGGCGGATGGTTTCTCCAGAAGGCGCTCGCCACCGGCCCCGACGTCTACCAGCAGGCCCGCCTCTTCGAGGCGGTGCTCGCGCATGTGCGCGATTACCACGTCGATTCGC
>JBDTTA010000058.1:0-13167 GCA_039930845.1 Gemmatimonadales bacterium | reverse complement strand
TACGCTCGACCGTATCGGTGCCCAGCGCCTGGTCCAGTTGCTCCGGCGCGAGCGTGCTGTTGCCACCGTGTCCGATCCAGGAGTTGACCAGGTTGCCCAGTCCGGCCTGGCGGAATCGGTCCAGGAACCCGGCAATCCCACCTTGTTGCCCATCCGTCAGCGACGCCAGCAATCCCGACACGAGCGGCCCGGCCTTGGCGCCCAGACCGAACCGGTCGGCAACCTCAGTAACGAGTCCGTCGAGAAGAGCCATGATTGTTCCTCCGTCCAGTTGGGAGTGACACTCAGAGCCACCCAATACTCCCCGTTTTGGGCGTTTTCTCGATGTCGGACGGCACCATGCCCTCGTGATCTGCCTCACCCGGACCGCTGGACGCCTCAGCAGCTCTACATCCGCCCCATCGCCAGGCGTGCCAGTTTCACGGCCCCTGCCAGGTTAGTGGATGAGGTGCGGTACTGCATCTGGAGCAGTGCATCGCCCTTGAGGAAGAGCAGGGCGCCGTTCATGTCGCTGGCGCTGTGATCCCAGGGTCCATCGTCCAGGGTATCGGCCTCCTGCCCCTGCTCGAGTCTGGTGCCGATGAGGCCGCTGGTGAGGCCCGCCAGCTTGAAGGTGGTGGCCCCGCCGTCCGGCTCGGGGGAGAGGACCAGCACGCGATGCCTCGAGGTGCGATAGGAACAGCTCGCTCCGCTGGCCTCGACCATCGAGGTGTTGGTCCGCGAACGGTAGGGCGGGAAATTCAACTTTCCGAGCACGGCCTGCACCTCGCCCTCGGTCAGGACACCGCACGGGTCTGAACTCGAGGAGGTGTCCTCATCTCCGTGCCGCACGGGCGCCGCCGCAGGCCGATCGGGAATGTTCGCCAGCACCCTCGCCGCGATGCTGTCCACCTTCCCGTCCTTGACGCCGAGCCAGCGCACCGAAACTTGCACCGCGGCATCGCCCTGCCGCGCCGTGAACAGATGGGTCCCCGCCCTGGCGGCCGCGTCCCATGGCCCCGCCAGGAGAGTGTCGCCCGGCGCCTTGCCCGACACCCAGTCCCTCGTCGCCCCGAGCGCTGCGCGGGTGCTGACCTCGAACTCGAGCCCGTCGTGCACCGCCACCTCGACCCGCACATTCTCATCCTTCCTGCCCGCACGATCGACCGGGTGATACGAACACACCCGCCCACGCGGGTCGGGTTCTACCGACTCATCGTTCTTCACGCGCTCGGGAGTCCGCTTCAAGGGACCAAGAATCGCCTCGGCCTCGGTCTGTGAGAGAAATGAGCACGGATCGGGATCGGCCGGTTGGGTGGCGACCGATGGTGCATCGACCGATCCGCTGAGGGACCGAGCTGCCCCCGCCGTGCGCGGGCTTCGCTCGCCCGAGCAGGCAAGCACGGCGAGCAGCGTGAGCACGATGAGTTGCGGTGGCCGGGGCCACGCGGACGATGAACACATCGACTATCTCCGGCTGTTGGGGGTCGGCTTGCATGGTCGCACCAGCTCCACTCTGCGGTTCCTCGCTCGTCCTTCGAGCGTACCGTTCGATTCTCTCGGATGAGTCGCCCCGAATCCCAGCGCAGTCAGCCGTCCCGGCGCCACGCGGTGGGTCGACATGAGAGCGTCGCGAACAGCCTCGGCTCGCCTGGCCGACAACGCCTGGTTGGAGGCGGCCGTGCCCAGGCTGTCGGTGTGTCCTTCAACGGCAATGGTCCAGGCGGGATGTCTGGCGAGGAGTTGCGCCATCATCGAGAGCGTCCGCTCGGACTCCGGTCGGAGATCGGCGCTGCCGAGCTCGAAATACACGCCGGGAATCTCCGCGCGACATGCCCGCTCGAGATCGCCCTCCATGGCGGCGGCGGAGGCCGAACCCGGGAAATCCACCCTGATGACCTGCCAGACGGTGCTGCCCCCTTCGGCCCTGAGCATCAGCGGGTGCTCGGGATCGGCCGCGAACCAGAACTCTCGCTGCATCTGACGACTGCCGAGCGAAAACGTGCCTCGCGCGTGCAGCACGGCAACGTCGGCACGGCGTCCATTGATCAGGAGCGGAATTGCGACCGGCGTCGGCGAGGCGAGGAGCAGGGTCCCCTTGTAATACACTCGTTTCGTTCCCAGCCCTTCCAGTCCACTCCCACCAAACAACCCTCCGAGCCCCCCGCCCTCGAACTCGGCCAGACTCAGTCTGGTTTGTCCATTGGCCTGCAGCTCCCGGAACGATGCGGTGGACAACGAAAAGGCGGTCGTGCCGGGGATGCGCTCGGGATCGCGGCTCGAATAGACCGGATTGAGACGCGGCGCGGACCGAAGATCCTCGATCCGGACGAAGCGCGCGAACCGGCCTTGCTCCGTTCGCCCGGCCCCGGCACCGCCTTCCTTGAAGCTCCAACTGTACCGAGCGCCTTCAGGGGTGACCTCATCCACGGTTACGAGGTCCTCGCGGTCGCCTGCCGCCGACTGGAGGGCGGACACCATCGTCAACCCCGACACCAACGGGATGTGGGAAGGCTCCTGGGGCTCGACTGTGTGAGCGCCGAAGCTCAGGCCTCGGAGCGCAACCGTCGCGAGGACTGGGAAGAGACGAATGAAGGACCGCGGCACGAGGGCTCCCGAAAGTCGACTGGGCAAGCGTATCGCCGGGGCGTCACCGCGGTGGCTGTCCGGGGTGTCACTTCCCGGGTGACGCCCTGCCGGGCGGCCAGGTGATGGCCGCGCTCCATTCTTGTGACATCCACAATCGGGGGAGCTCGATGATCGGTATTGCTTGGCGACCGGCCCTGCGCGGGATGACGCTGCTGGGGAGAGGCATGCTTGCGCTGCTGGCCGGAGCGGCAACCCCGGCGCGCCTGCCGGCGCAGGCCGGCGAGCAGAGCTCGGCGATGCCGATCGAACTGCACGTGAGCCCGGAGGTCACTGGCCCGACGCAACCGGTTCGCCTGACGGGATCGACTCCAGCCATCTCGGGGCTCACCAACGTGAAGCTCACGATCGAACCGCCCGAGGGCGCTCCCTCGGCGCTCACCACCGTCGTGGGTCCGGATGGCGACTATATCGTGACGTTCTCCGGCACCAGGGCGACCGGGACGTACGCGGTCACGGCGCTGGCGCCAGACGGCAAGGGCTCGGCGACGGCCACCTTCCGCATCTTCGATCCCGCATCCGCCGCGGATGATGTGGCCGATGAGGCAGAAGAGATGACCAAGGTGGCCGAGCAGGCGGCGGCCACCGGCAAAGGCCTGGTCGCGAGCCTGCCGGCATCGCCCGCAAGGCTCGACCTGCTCGACAGCATCGCGGGCCTGGAGCGGGGGCTGGCCAAACTCCCGGGACAGGTTGTCGTGATCAAGGACTTTGTGCAGCACGTGCACGCGCTTACGACCAGGTACCCTGATGCCGGGGCGCTCTTTGAGCCGATGATTGGCCGCCTCGAGGAATGGGCGGGCCTCTCGCGAGCTGAGGCGGTCCGGATCAATGAGGAGTTGCTCAAGAGCAAGGCGGCCGGAATCAAGTGCGAGCAGATCGATCGCGTCACGGAGTCATTCAAGCTGGTATCGGCCGCGCTCAACTTCTTTCAACGCGGAGATCCCAAGTCCATCACCCGCGCGGTTGGCGTCGGTTTCGCCAACGATTTTGCGCTGGACCGGATGGTAAAGGAGTACACTCCTCCGCGGCTCAAGGATGATGCCGCTTACGCCTTCGTCGTGGGGCAGACATTCAAGCTCATCCCGGGCATGGAGAACGGCGTGGTTGCCTCCGCCACCGCGTTGGCGGGTTTCGCGAGTGATCTGTCCGGCTTCGTGTCCCAGAGTTTTTTCGCGAAGTACTGCGAGAAGTTCGAGGGCCCGGTGGCTGCCTCCATGCACGCGGAGTTCACGAAGAACGGCCTGCGGTGGTGGACGTACGACGTGGGCATCCAGGGGCGTCTGGTGCTGCGCTACGCCAGGAACGACCAGCCGGGCGAGGCCGTGCGCGTCAGTGGGGAGCTCGTCGGTACGGCCACCGATTTCAAGATGCAGGAGAAGGCCGCGGAGGTCCTGTTTCCCGACGTGATGGTGGGCAAGCAGGTGGTGTTCCGCAAGCTGGTGACACCGGTCGGAAGGCCTTACAACGACATGGAAGGCAAGATCGCGGCATCGAGCGGGCCCAATTCCTTCCGGATTCCGGTGGAAGGTGATCTCCTCGACACCCGACTCACGCTGCGCCTCGGCTCGGCGACGCACGACTTCGACGGCGCCGTCGCCAGGGGAATGTACGCCATCGCGGGACCGAAAACGCTCGGCATCCCGCTGTTTACCAACTTCACTCTCCCCTACAAGGGTGCCCACTGGATCTTCACGCGCACCCTGGTCGGCGAGCAGGGTGTGGGCGACGTGGCGGTGACGATCAATCGGGCGGCGAAGACGATGACCATCGAGACGACGGCGCAGAGTGACCGTCCGGGCGCGGGTAACACCGCGCACTACACCCTGCAGCTCAAGGCCTGCAACCCTGGCTGCTGAACGTCGGCGGCCAGGAATGTCGTCTGAGAGGAGATGTCGTCATGGCGAGGCTAACGAATTACCGCGTTATCGGGGGCGCGTACGGTCTCGCTCTCCTCGCCGGTTGTGGCGCCGGAGGCTCGGACCGCCACCCACCATCGGCCGACGCAGAGAGTTCGCCGAAGGAAGTGGATTCACCGTGCGCACTCGTGTCCGTTTCCGAGGTGGCGGCGATCGTCGGGCCCATCAGGAAGCAGCCGAAGGAGAAACGATCCGACTTCGGCAGCTACTGCAAATATGAATTCGGGAGCCAGTCAGCGCCACGTTATGTGGAGCTGATCTGGTCGGACGCCGCCACGTTCGGCGGGATGACGAGCGACGGGCCCGATAGCACCCGGATCGAAGGGTCGCTGGATTACATCGTCCATCGGCGGGCAGTAGCCGGGCTCGGTGCCCGGGCGTTCCTCCTCAATCTCAATGGGTTGGAGTACGCCTTGTGGGTACTCGACGGCCAACGATCCATAGCGGTGCAGGCCGTGCTCGGTCCCGAGGAGCTGGAGAAATTCAAGGCGCTGGCCGCCAGGCAGCTTGCCGCCTCCCAGTAGCACGCCGTCGGGATTGACCATTCGAGAGTCATGGGTGGCGCCGCTGTGGTTGCCCGGACGGCGCTGACCGGGTAGGGTAGAGCACACAGTGGTCTTGTCTTTCCACTGTTGATGCTCCTCCCCACCATGACTGGCTGCATGCTCCGACTGATCACCCTCGGACGACTCGAGCTGGTTCGCTCGGGAACCGATTTCGTCGAGCCCATTCCCGCCCAGACCAAACGCCTGGCGCTGCTGGCCTATCTGGCGCTGGCGCCGGCGGGTGGCGTTCGTCGCGACCGACTGATGGCGCTCTTCTGGCCCGAGGCAGGGGATGACGAGGGACGCCGGGCCCTGCGGCAGGCGTTGTATTATCTGCGCGAAATCGTCGGCGATGGCGCGCTGGTCAGCCGGCCCGACGGAGCGATCGCACTCGCCGACGGAGGGCTCTGGTGCGATACCGTGGCGTTTGAGGCGGCGCTCGGCGCTGGCCGTGGCGCGGAGGCGATGGAGCTGTACGGCGGAGACTTTCTCGAGGACTGCGTCGTCTCGGAGGCGTCCGCCGAGCTCGAGCAGTGGGCCGATCAGGTGCGAGGGCGACTGCGGCAGAGCGCGGCTCAGGCGGCGTGGTCCATCGCCGATCAGGAGGAGCACGCCGGACGATCGATTCCCGCGCTCGATGCCGCGCGGCGCGCCCATGCGCTGAACGTCGACGACGAGCGCGGCACCCGGCGGCTCATCGGGCTTCTGGACCGTCTCGGTGACCGTACTGGTGCGCTTCACGCCTACCAGGAGCTGACGGATCGGTTGGCTCGTGAGTTCGGTGCCGAACCATCTCCCGAGAGCCGGGCGCTGGGTGAAGCCCTTCGCTCTCCTCAATCTCCGGTAGTAGGGCCGGCGCTGGTCGGGCACGAGGTCCCGTCGCCGGCCGGCGGACGTGCTCCATCACCGACGGCTCTACGGTGGCTCGTGGGCGTATCGGCCGCGCTCACGCTGGCCGCGCTGGGGTACGTGGGCGTGCGGGTGCTGCGCCAGCCGCAGGAGCGTACCCTGCTCGAAGCCGGCCGCATGACCGCGCATGATCGGGTGCTCGTGTCGGAGTTTCGGAACCACACCCGCGACTCGCTCCTGGCCGGAGCGATCACCGAAGCACTGCGGGCGGATCTGGCCCAGAGCCCGGTCGTCAAGCTTCTGAGCGCGCAGCAGGTACAGTCCGCACTGGCCAGAATGGAGCGGTCCAGTGCCGAGCCGTTGAGCGACTCGGTTGTCCGTGAGATCGCGGTGCGCGAAGGGGCCAAGGCCTTCGTCACTGGCGACGTGGCGTCCCTCGGCTCGCGGTACACGATCGCCGCGGAGCTCATCTCGGCCGAGTCCGGCGAGATTCTGGTGGGACTGCGTGAGACGGCCGCTGATTCGAATCAACTCCTCATGGCCCTCGAAAAGCTGTCCGTCGAAATGCGGGGCCGTATCGGCGAATCGTTGCAGTCGATCCGCGCGAGCCAGCCGCTGGATCGGGTCACGACGCGCTCCCTCCAGGCCCTTCGTCTCTATTCCCAGTCGACTCGCGCGCTGCATTACCATGCCGATCGCGCCAGGGGCAGGGCGCTGCTGGAGGAGGCAGTGGCGCTCGACACCGGGTTCGCCGCCGCATACACGCGACTGGCAATCGAATACTCGGTGATCGGTGAATTCGGTCGCGCGTCAGATATGCAGGCCCGCGCATTCCGGCACCGCGACCGGCTCGGGAACCGGGAACGGGCGTTCACCTCCGCCATCTATTACACCAGCCTGACGCAGTATGATCGTGCGGTCGCCGCGTACCAGGCCCTGCTCGATATCGATCCAGCCGACGTGAAGGCGCTCAACAATCTCGGCTTCATCTATGCCGAGCTGCGCGACTTTCCGCGAGCGGAGCAGTACTACGCCCGCGCCGTCCGCGCCGATTCATCGATTGTCGTGGTGTGGAATGGGCTGCAGCAAACCTTGATCAACCAGGGCAAATACACTGAAGCGAGACGGGCGATCGACCGCGCCCACATCCAGTTCCCCGGTAATCTCCACCTCGGGTACACCGAGATCTATCTCGCGGCGGCGCTCGGCGACTACCGGACCGCGGAGCGCCACGCGCGCGTCATGATCGCCGGCTCGGCGGAGGATCCGATCCGTCGGGCCGACGGACTCCGGACGCTGGCGGATCTGTCCCTGCTCCGGGGACGTTTACACGCATCCAGCCGCTACCGGCGTGAGGCAATGCTCGAAGCGGAGCAAGGCGGCTATCGAGCCAGTGCGCTGCTCGACGCCCTGGCCGGGAGCGCGATGAACGTATGGGTGCGCGGTACGCCGGAGAAGGCGCCGACACTCATTGAGCTGCTTGCCCGGCATCCGCTCGACTCGGTACCCCCCCTCGATCGGCCATACGTGGAGATCGCGAGCGCCTACGCCGCACGGGGCTTGCAGCCGGAAGTGCGCGCACTGGCGGCAGACTTCGAGCGGGCTGGTACGCCGAGCGGTCGCTTTCGGCGGGCTGCACAGCACCACATCCTCGGCGTCGCCGCGCTCGGTGAGGGGCGCTACGCGCTGGCCGAGAGCGAGTTGCGTCAGGCGGCAGAGACCGAGCAATGCGTGATCTGTTCATTGCCGGAGCTCGCCCGGGCGTACGATCTGGGCGGTCAGCGCGATTCTGCGATCGCGGTGTATCAGCGTTACCTCTCGACTCCCTGGATCGGCCGCCTGGAGCTGGACGGGGTCCACCTCGTCGCGATCTGCGAGCGCCTGGCCACGCTGTACGAAGAACGGAACGAACGGCAACGCGCCGCCGAGCTCTACCGCCGCGTGGTCGCGTTATGGCGTGATGCCGACCCGGAGCTCCGGCCCCGGGTTATTCGGGCCGAGCGCCGGCTGGCTGCGCTCTCGGTCGAGCGCTAGTGAGTACCCGGTTGACCGGGTCAGTATCCCGGATTCTGCGTCAGCCCCGGTGCGACATCGACCTCCGCCTGAGGAATCGGGTACAGCGTCTGGAAATCGGGAATCCCCATCACCGATACGGCCACCCCACGGCGGACCAGATCGGGCCACCGATCGCCCTCGAACGCCAACTCGATGCGGCGCTCCCGGTCGATAGCGGCGAGCACCTCGTCCTGGGTCGTCACATCGTTCCCCAGCACATGCTCCGGCAGTCCTGCACGCACGCGGATGGGGTTGTACGCGTCCACCGCGCCGGCGAGATCGCTGAGCCTCGCAAGCGCCTCGGCCTTGATCAGCAGGATCTCCGCGAACCGGATGACGTGGAAGTCTTCGGCACCCGCCACCGTTGGAAACTTGACCCCCGAAATCGTGCCGGCGCCGTCGTCGAGAATCGACCACGCCAGTCGTTCATCGTCCGGGTCGTACGTGTCGATGAGGCTCTGGGTGGGCGTGAGGTCGGCCGTCCCGCCGTCGTCGGTGGAATGGTAGTAGTAGCCCATGTTCTCATACTGCTGGGCGGTGAACAGGATCTTGAAGATATCCTCCGGGGTCTCCTGTCCCTCCTCATCGAAGAGGTCGCTATAGGCGTCCGCCAGCGTGTATCCGAGGCCGATCACCTCGTCGGCCTTGGCGTTGGCGTTGGCCCAGTCGCCTTGGTACAGGTAGACTCGTGCCTGAATTGCCTTCACGGCGCCGGACGTCGCGCGGGTGGTGGGGCTGGTGCTCGTGATGAGCTGATCGGCCTGCGCCAGGTCGCTGTTGATCTGGGCATAGACGTCGGCCACGGGCGCGCGGACGATGTCGGCCGCCTCGTCCACCGACTTGACCGTCTCCAGCCGCAGCGGCACCGGCCCCCAGAACTTGACGAGATTGTGATAATCCAGTGCTCTCAGGAAATAGGCCTCGCCGAGAATCTCGTTCTTCTCCGTGTCGTCGAGATCGGTGAGTGCGGGCACCTTTTCAATGATGTTGTTGGAGCGGTTGATCGCCCGGTAGATGGCCGCCCAGATCCCACCGACGGTGGCGTTCGCCGCGCGGAGCTGGTTGGCGTCCGCGTCGGCAAAGGACGTGGAGGTGCCGGTATTGTCTGCGTTGTCCGAGGAGAGATCTCCCAAGAGCGAGAAGTCACCTCCGTAATACCGGATGCCGATGTCGAAATCCTGGAGCGCGCTGTACGCGCCGGTCAGGGCCGCGCGGGCCCCCTCGGCGCTGGTGATGGCGCGGTCCTGTGGCAGCTGGTCGGTCGGCTTGGTGTCGAGAATCGAATCGCACCCGGCCAGCCAGGGGAGCAGCGCGAAGGCGAGAGTATATCGAAAGCGCATCGCAGTTGGTCTCCGAGAATGGTCCGGGGCCATTACCAGGCCGCCTGAACGCCGAAGGTGAACGTGCGGGCGACGGGGTAGGCGTAGAAATCGGTGCCCAGGCCGACGTTGGCCAGCGATCCGTTGCTGTTCACGTCCGGCGAGTAGCCGGTGTAGTTGGTGATCGTGAACAGGTTCCGGGCCGAGAGATAGAGGCGCCACGACTGGAAGCCGAGCCGGCCGGAGAACTGCTCGGGAAGGCGGTAACCGACGGTCAGGTCCTGCAGCCGGAAGTAGGAACCGTCCTCGATAAAGCGGCTCGAGAGCTCCCGCGCGCCGGAGTTTCCGTCGTAGCTGGCCCTCGGCTGGTCGGTCTGGTCGCCGGGGTTCTCCCAGCGGTTCCTTGCATTCCCGAACTGATTGTCGGTGTAGTAGCCACCCGCGTCGCTGAAGAGGCGCATGGCGTTGAAGACGTCGTTCCCCTGGCTGAACGTGAAGAAGCCGGTCAAGTCGAATCCCCGGTAGGACAGCGTGTTGGTCAGCCCGCCCGTGAAGTTGGGGTGAGGATTGCCTACGATGATGCGGTCGGCCGACGTAATCGAGCCGTCCCCGTCCACGTCCTGGTAGATGGCGTCGCCGGTCGCGGGATCCACTCCGAGAAAGTTGAGGGCGTAGAACATGCCGATCGGCTGGCCCACTTCAACGCGATTGATACTGCGCTCGCCATCGGTAAAGGGTTGATCGTTGAAGAGCGCGGTGACCTTGTTCCGGTTGATCGCGAGGTTGAGCGTGGTGCTCCACCGAAGGCCGTCGTGTCGGCGCGACTCGGCGTTGACCGTCGTCAGCGCGAGCTCGAATCCCTGATTTCGGATATTGCCGACGTTGTCGAACACCGATGTGAATCCGCTCGTACTCGAGATGGGGCGGTCGAGCAGCAGGTCGCGGGTCGCCTTGTGATAGAAGTCCGCCGTCAAGCTGATCCGGCCGGAGGCGACCGCCAGGTCGAGCCCGAGATCGAACTGCGCCGTGGTCTCCCACTTGAGAGCTGGATTCCCCAGGTTGGCCGGAGCGAGTCCGGGGTCGTCGCCGTAGTTGGCGCTTCCGGCCAGCCCCTGAAACGGAAAGTCCGTGATCGCCTGGTTGCCGGTGAGCCCGTAGCTCGTCCGGAGCTTCAGATAGTTGATGAACCGGGAGCTCTTGAGGAACGACTCTTCGCTCATGATCCACGCCGCTGAGGCGGCGGGGAACACACCCCATCGGTTGTCGGTGCCGAACCGGGAGGAGCCGTCGGTGCGGATGCTGGCCCCGAAGAGGTACTTGTTGTCGAGCGTGTAGTTCGCGCGGGAGAAGAAAGAGACGAGGTTGCTCCGCGAGTTCGCGGCGTCACCCGAGATGATGATCGCTGCGTTGCGCACCTGGGTGAACTCATCGTTGCTGAACCCTTCGCCGCGGACGAAGTTGAGCTCGCTTCGGTTAAGCTCGACGCTGGCGCCACCGGTGACATCGAGGCTATGACGCTCGGCCAGGCGCGGGGCGAGCGTGACGAAGTTGTCGAACACATACCGATTGCCGGTCGAGTAGGCGCTCTTGGCGACCCCGCCGGCGCTCGCCGCGTAGGTGCCCCCGATCCGGCGGGACTGGAACTGGGCCTCGCGGAGGTCGACGAGATCGATGCCGAACCGGCTGGTGAGCTGGACCGTCGGGGTGACGTGGAGCCGCCCTTCCACGTTGCCCAGCACGCTGGTCGTCCTGGCGCCCACGGTGTTGAGCGTGGCGAGCGCCGCCGGATTGGGGTAGTTGAGTCCCTCATCCGGCCCGGCGAACTGGCCGTCAGGCAGGAACACCGGGGCCAGCGGCGTCGCCCCGACGGCGTTGGTGATGACGCCAACGTCGCTTCCGTCGTTCTCGATCCGGTCGTTGCGCTCGCCCGAGATGGCCAGCGAGGTGCTGAACGAGAAGCGGCTCCCGGGGTTGAAGTCGAGATTGGCGCGTCCGCCCAGCCGCCGGTAGCCCGATCCAATCACGATGCCGTCCTGATCGAACCACGTGCCTGAGAGGCGGTAGCGCATCCGCTGGTCGCCGCCGGCGACGGCCAGCTCGGCCGAGCTTACCGGGGCCGAGCGCAATACCGCATCCTGCCAGTCGCTGTTGATGCTGTCCGCCACGCCAGGCACGCCGAAGTAGTCGGAACCGTAGTCGTCACGGGCCGCGGCCTCGTTCATGAACGCGAGGTATTCGCTGGAATTGAGCAGGTCCAGGCGCTTCGCCGACGACTGGGTGCCTACGTAACTGTTGAAGGTGACGGCCGTCTTGCCCTCGCGCCCGCGCTTGGTCGTGACGAGCACGACGCCGTTCGACCCGCGCGAGCCATAGATGGCGGTGGCCGCCGCATCCTTCAGCACGTCGATGTTCTCCACATCGTCGGAGCTGAGCCCGCTGATGCCCGCTACTCCCTGGCCGCCAAGGCCGAGCTGGGAAATGTCCCCGGCCACCATCGGCACGCCGTCGATGACGTAGAGCGGCTGGTTACTCGCGCTCACCGACGCCGCACCGCGGATGCGCACTGAGATGGCGTTGCCGGGGTTGCCCGCATTCTGGATGACCTGGACGCCGGCCGCCTTCCCCTGAAGCGCGGCGTCGACGCTCGCCACCGGCTGCCCCGCGATGTCGGCGGCGTCCACTGAGCTCACGGAAGTGCTGAGCTCGCCCCTGGTCTGGTTACCGTACCCGACCGCGACAACCTCCTCCAGCTGCTGCGCGCCCGGCGCGAGCACGATGTCGAGGGTGACCTCACCGTCCGCTTCGAGAGTGACACTCCGCTGGGCCGGGGCAAACCCGATCATCTGAACCCTGACCTGCGCGGGCCCCGCCGGCACGCCGCTCAGGAGGTACTGCCCGCTGCTGTTGGTTTGCGCGCGTCGCGTCGTACCCGCGAGACTGACCGACGCGCCCTCGAGCGGCGTCTGACTCGCGGAATCGGTGATTGTGCCCCTGAGCGTAGCCGTTTGGGCCGACAGGACCGTGGTCATCACGGTAGCGCAGGCGAGGAGCGACAGGACGAATCTGAAACGGTGCATGTGCCTCCCTCCAAATTGACGCGATGTGGGTTCGGCTATCGTCCGGCGATCGTCGCCCGGCCATTCTGGGGATTGAAGGTGCTGCCCGATGGCAGCAGATGAACGCGCATCTCCGTGGCGCCGAGTACCGACTGTCCATCGGACGTGATGTGGGCCTTGCGGGCGTCGTACACCACCACCGCACTCTCCCCGAGGACGCGCCAGAGGCCATCCGGATCCACCTCGAGCGCCGTGCTCTCATCGATGCCGACGCCGATCAGGGACGGACGCTCCAGCACGGCGCTCATCAGGCGGTTGTGGCGCTCGCGCTTGATGAAGTGCTGGTCCACGATCGCGCTGTGGAGAAAACCCAGTCCCGGGATGACCTGTACCCGGCGTCGGGCAATCGTGGGGTATTCATCGCCGTAGTATCCGGTCGTGTCATTGAGCGGCGTCTGGTCGCCGGTGATCATCGAATCGGACATGATCGCGGCACCTGCCGACGTCCCACCCACTACGGCGCCCCCCTGGTATCGCGCCTGCATGGCGCCCAGCGTCGCACTGCCGCCGAGGATGGCGGTGAGCCTGGCCTGCTCGCCACCGCAGAACCAGATACCGGTGGCCGAGTCGAGCGTGCCCGCCGCCGAATCCGATTGCGCCTGCGCGCGATCGATCAGGAGCACGAAGCTTCGGGCGCCGAGAGTGTCCAGCTCCGCCACCATGTCGCGGCCCGTCTCCGCCGCTTCCTCGCTCGCCATCGGCACGACCGCGATGACCGCCTTGCCCCTGCCTCCAGCCAGCT